>CAYUVT010000017.1:0-28621 GCA_964448165.1 uncultured Anaerolineaceae bacterium
CTGGTCCAGGTCGGGCCCGAACGGCCGCTCCGGCTCGGTCACGTACATCGGGCTGTTCAACACGTCGCCGGAGATGACGAGGCCTTCCCCCTGCGAGCGGACGATCAGGCTCATGTGCCCGGGCGTGTGCCCTGGTGTCTCGATGGCGGTTACCCCGGGTGCGATGTCCCGCTCGCCGTCGATGAGTTCCAGCACCCCGGCCCGTTCGAGTGGCTCCACAAATCGCGTGTAGTGCTTGGGCACCGGCGACCGGCCGGCGAACTCGTCGCGGTCCCGCCGGTGGAGCACGTAACGCGCGTTCGGGAAGCGCGGCTTCCCGCGCTCCTCGTCGAACGTCCAGCCCACATGGTCCGGGTGGGCGTGGGTGAGGAACACCCGGTCGATCCCGCCCGGTGCCAGCTCCGCCTCCTCCAGTGAGCGGAGCAACTGCCCGCGGAGCCCGGCATACCACGGGTAGGGCCCCGCGCCGACACCACAGTCCACCAGCGTCGTCTGCCCGCCAGAGATGACGGCGAAGCAGGTGTTGTGGATGCGCCACTGGTGCCCCGGGCCATGGAAACCATCAGGGTTACGGGCCGCGTAGGCTGCCCAGTCCACCGGGCTGTTTGGCGCCAGTTCGGGCGACATGGGCCAGCCCGGGAGGTTGGCCGCGCCATCGGGCAGCGCCACCACTGTGATCTCGCCCACCCGGGTCGCGCGCGATGCGAACGCTCTCCTCATCAGCCGGCGTATCGTGCCATTCCCGGGCCGCCCGTGCGAATGCGGGCAGGGTGGCCCGCGCGGGTACTCACCCTGACATCGCGCATATCGCGACGGCTGGTACTCCGTTACCATTCGCAAGGCCATGACCGGAACGGTGCCCCACCCATCCGCCGGCCCCGGGAACGATCTCGCCGCGCTCCGCCGGCCTATCGGGCCGCAGGTCGTCTGCGTCCGCGGCCCCTCGCGCTCCGGCAAGACCACCATGTGCCAGCTCCTCATCGGTGCGCTCCGGGAGCGGGGCGTGAACGTGGCCTACCTCAAGCGCACCCACCACCTCCTCGACCTCCCCGAAAAGAGCTCGGGCCGCATCTGGGCGCAGGGGCCCGCCGCCATGGTCCTTCGCGCCACCGACCGCGTGCAGGTCACGCTCCCCCCGGGCGACGGTCTGGCCGCCGGCCTCCTGGACCACGTCCCCGGCGAAGCCGATCTGGTCCTCCTCGAGACCCACGAGCCCGAGCCTTACCCCACGATCCTCTCGCGGCTGCTCGAACCATCGCCCATCGCGCCACTCATCGGCACGTGGGACCTGGAGACCATCGAGTCCGCAGCGGCATCCTTCGTCCCCGCGCTCCTGGCGCTCATCCCCGCCGACCGCGAGCTCGACCGGCACCTGCGCGCGGCGCTCGAGTTCCACGGCGGCCATGGCTGCCCCGGCGTCGTCCTGGGCACCAGGCTCGCACTCCTCGCCGGGCAGGAACTCGGCATCGCGCTCCCCGACCGCGACAAGCGGCTGACCGTTGTGGCCGAGACCTCCCGCTGCGCCGCCGATGCGCTCCAGGCCGTCACCGGCTGCCGGCTCGGCCGCCGCACCTTCCACGTGGTCGATCACGGCAAACTCGCGGCGCGCTTCCTCGACGCCACCACCGGCCGGGCCATCCGCATCGCTGCCCGGAGCGGCACGCGCACCATCGCCGAAGAGCGCTACCCGGGTATCGACCGGCACGACGCCCAGCTCCGCGCCTACATCGAGCTCCCGCCCGAGACGCTCTTCTCGGTCGCGCCCGTTGCCTGGCAGCAGGGCAAATTCGGCCTGCCGGGCAAACCGCAGCGCCGCATCGAGTGCGCCTCCTGCGGCGAGGAGGTCATCGACGCCCGCGACGTCGCCGGAACCGATGGTCCGCTTTGCCAGCCCTGCGCCGGGCTGGAGTGACTCTCTTCGCTACAATCTGCCCGTGACCATCGATGCCCGGGTCGTCGCCGTGAGCCGCAACGGCGGCCACACGTTCAGCAAGCCCAAGGCGGGCACGATTCGCCTTATCGCCGGCCTCGGCGTCGAAGGCGATGCTCACGCGGGCGAGACCGTGAAGCATCGCTCCCGCGTCGCCCGCGACCCCAACCAGCGCAACCTCCGCCAGGTCCACCTCATCCACGCCGAACTTCACGATGAATTGCGCCACGCCGGGTTCAACGTCGGTCCAGGCGACATGGGCGAAAACGTCACCACCCGTGGACTCGACCTCCTCGGGCTGCCGGCCGGCACGCGGCTCCTGCTCGGCGATTCCGCCGTTGTCGAAGTGACCGGCCTGCGCAACCCCTGCGCCCAGCTCGACGGTTTCCAGCCCGGGCTCATGGCGGCAGTGCTGGACCGCGACGACGAAGGCAACCTGGTGCGCAAGGCCGGGATCATGGCGATCGTCCTCAACGGTGGCGACGTTCGCCCGGGCGATCCCATCCGCGTCGAGCTGCCAGCACTGCCGCACACACCGCTCGAGCCGGTCTGAACCTCAGCCGCCTCGCACCGGGTCTTCCTCTGGGCTGCCGGTCATCCCCGCCACCGCCTCTACCACGTGCCAGTACCGCGTGGTCCCCGGCATCCGGAGCCGCTTCTCCAGCAGCCCGTTCACGTCGATGCCCCGTTCGTGCCCGGCCTCCACCACCCAGAACACCTCTCGCTCGCGCGCCCCGGTGATTTCGAACCCCCGCCCGGAGAGGAAACTGGCCACCCCATCTGGCAGCGGTTCGCGAAAGAGCGTCACGTAATAGCGAAACCGCTCCCCGTCGTACCCGGCGAAGGGCCGCAGATGCACCAGCGTCGCGAGCTCCGAATGGTCCCGGACCACCGGGTGCGCCTGGCGCAACCCGAGTTTCCCAATCGCGCCCTCCAGTTGCGCCGCCACGGCCGATTCGGGCCCATCGGCATCGAACACCAGGTTTCCCGATTGGAGGTACGTCACCACCCGTTGAAACCCGGCTCGCTCGCACGCATCGCGCAGGTCGGTCATCAGTACCCGGTTGGTACGGCCCACATTGATTGCACGGAGGAATGCCGCATACCGCATGGGCTGGAGTGTAGCGCGGTGCACCGGCCCGGAGGGAGATACCGGCCCGGCCTTGCGGTCCACTGGCCGCGACCATCCGGGACTACCGGCCATGGCACGGCCCGGGCCCGGCAAGCCACCATAACGCTGTGGATGCCACACCACCGCCGGGCGGGACGATTTGCAGCGCGTGCCACGCGCTTCTGCGGCCCGGGGCCCGGTTCTGTGGCGCGTGCGGCGCCCCGGTCGAGCTTCGTTGCCCGGCCTGTGGTGCGCCCGTGCGCGAGGGTGGCAGCTTCTGCGACTCCTGCGGGGCGGCCATCGCGTCCACGCCCTTGCCAGCATCGCGGGCCCCGCAGCCCGCTCGTGCTCGCGCCCCGCGTCCACCACGGCGCCGCCGACCCTCGCTCCCTCCGGCGGCGGCGCTTGGTGGAGGGGTGGCGCTCGTCGCCGCGGCCGTCTTTGCCGGCTGGTTCTTTTTCCTTCGTGGCGATGGACCCGGTAATCGCGGCGGCAGCACGAGCGAGGAGCCCCGCGAAAGCGACGTCACCGTTGTCTCGCCCATCGAGCCCGGCGCTACCGACCCGGCGACAGGTTTACCGCTTCGCCCCGGCGTTCGCCTCCGCCACCCGGAGGGCGCTACGGCCGAGATCCCCGGCGGACTCGCACTCTACGGCGAGGCGATGGACATTCGTCGCGTTGACCTGCCGGGGGACCCCTGGTGGGACCATGGAGGGCGCGGCTGGGAGTTCGTCTCGTTCACCGGTGTGCCCGTGTCGGGCGCCGTCCTCGAGCTCCCCGCCGCTGGCGGCGGGACCCTGCTCGCCCGTGGTGCCTCCGGCCTCTGGTTCGAGCTCCCCGCCGAGGCCATCGCTATGGCGAACGGGCCGGCGGGTTTCCGCGTACGCATCGACGGCGTTCCCGCCCCCTGGACTTTCGCGATTGCGGCCCCGAAGCCTGGCGCGCCGGATGTCCCACCCGCCATGCGGGAGGCCCTCGACCGCGAGCGCCTCTACTGGACAGACCGCCCCACCTGGGAACGCGAAACCGCCGCAGGCCTCCCGGACAGGCTCGCCAGCAGGCCGCCTTCCCGCTCGCTCGTCAGCCTGTACCCTCGCCAGGACCCGAATGCCGAGTACGAGCGTATCCGCCTCGCGGTCATCGATGCCTACGAGCTCTTCGCAGCGGCCCGCGTTGGAATCGCCCCTGATGTCACCGTCCACGGCGGCCTTTCCCCAATCCCCGGCGTCGCACTGACCGCCGTCGGTATCTGGGGCGAGGCCGTCAACCGCCTCGTCGCCGTGCGAGACCAGTGGCTCGCGTTCCGCGGCTCGCTCGGCGACGTCAACGCCCTGCCCCCGGGCCAGGCGGTCGCCATCGGCTTCATGGACCAGTGGATCGAGACCGCCATGCACCTCTACACCCCCTGGGGCCTCGACCTCGTCGCGGCGCTGCTCCAGGAAGGCAATCTCACCGGCTTCGACCTGCGCGTGCTCAAGCCTTATGGCGAACTCAAGTGGACCGACATCCAGCTCACCGAAGGGGACGTTCCCGGTATCGATGCCGCCATCCAGCAAACCCTTGCAGCCGGTTCGAACGCCCGCATCGCCGGCGCCCCGCGCATCCAGCGCGTCCTCCGCCTCTACTCCGTCCGCGCCCTCGAACGCCTGGCCATCATCGATTGGCTCAAGGAGAACGTCGACTGGATCGTGCGCTGGCTGCCGGTCGCCCTCGCGGGCGTGGGGCTGATCCCGGGCGCGGTCGGCCTCTCGCTCTTCTTCGCCTCCGTCGACCAGGTAATCAACTGGGCCCAGGACTGGTACGCCGAATCCCCCGACCCGCGTGCCTTCCTCGCCTTCGAGGGGGTTTCGGCAGCCGGCGTCGGCGGGACGAGCTTCATGCTCGACATGTACGAAGAGTCCGTGCTCATGGCAAAGGAGGGCCGCCCGATGCTCCCCGCGCACGGCCTCACCATCGCGCAGTTCGCCTACTCGGTCGGGATGTTCGCCGCCGTCCGCGGCACCGACTGGTACTTCTTCAAGACCGTCCGCAGACTCACCGAAGGGACACGCGCCTACTGCCACACGGGTCAATGCAGCTCCATCTCCGGCATGATCCCCCCGGTCATGATTCACGCCTACGCCTCCGGGCCCCTGGAACAACCGCCCGGCAACTACCCCGCGGCAGTCGGCAGGCTCATGCTCTTCCGCCTCGAATATGGCTCGACCGACCTCCATCGCGGCTGGCTCGCCGGTGTCACCGGTCCGGCCGCGCCCCTGGCCGACCTCCCGTTCAGCGACTATGCGCCGCGCGATTGGCCCGTGGTGGTCACCCGCACCCAGCCCGATTTCCAGGTCATCCGCCTCACCGTCCCGCGCAGCGCGATCGACCCCGCCGTCTGGGGCGACCGGCCGCAAGACACGCCAATCAGCGAATTCGACCCGGTGCTCTTCCTCGAAGGCGCCGGTGGCGAAACCGCAACCATCGAGATCACCGGGGAATCTGAGCGCCGCGACGGCGAATCCGCCGGGAACTTCTACTTCACCGTTGCCCTCCGCCGGGCCGATGGAAACAATCCCGTCGAAGGCCCGGCGATGGGCTTCGGCCCGTCGTTCGAACTCGGCCGCGGCCACGAGGTCCAGTTCCCGGGGGGCGAACTCCAGACGAAGCTGAGCGGCACGCTCCGCTTCGCCGATGAGCGCACCAAAGCGCTCACCTTCGAAGTGGATTTCACCAGACCGGGCGGGCCACCAGGCGAGACTGGCGGGTCGCCGCCGCCCCGCGCCCACTTCCGCGAAGTGCAGCTCACGAACGACGTGTTCGGGGTCTATGACCTGACCAGTTGGCGAGTCGTTGGTGGGACACCCGACTGGATAGCGCACTACCCCGAAACGCGCGAGGCCTATGCCTCCTGCCAGTCCAACCCCTCCGCGTGCTATCTCAGAATCGTCCAGGCCGGTGACAATCGCCGGGTCGCGGAGATCGTTGGACGCACCGCCGACGGCCTCGATTCCGAACGCTTCGCCGATTCCGAGACGTACCTCGAAGGCTGGGGCGAAGACGGCCAGTACCTCGCGCCGCGCGCCCACGACAACTTCTTCAAGCTCGATGGCCCGGTGCTGACCGGGAGCTCGTTCTGGCATGTTGGCGGGTACGAGCCCGGCACTCCCGCCGTGGTCTTCGCCTGGAACACCATCCGGGCCGAGTTCAAGGATGGCCGCGTCAGCGGTGTCATCTCCGAGTTCCAGCTGATCGAGGGCGCCGAGGTCATGACCATCTCCTTCGCCTTCGAAGGCGTCCTCCGCAAGTAGCACCAGCGCCCGCACGCAACGCGATGCCTCCGGTACAGTTCCCTCGTGCAGTACGAACTCGAAGGCATTCACAACTTCCGCGAACTCGCCGCCTACCCGCTCCACGACGGACGCGCCATCCGCCCGCGCCGCGTCTTCCGCTCTGGCGCGCTGGAGCTCATGACCCCGGCCGACGAAGCCCTGCTTTCGCGCGAGCTCGGCATCCGCACCATCCTCGACCTGCGCCACCCCGATGAGCTCGCCGGCACACCCGGCGCCCACCCGCTCTCGGATCGCGTGGTACGGCTCTCCATCTTCGCCGAGTCGCAACCGCAGGAAGAGCTCATCGTCGAGCTCAACGGTCTGTACGGCCCCGGCCCCTCGCCCCGCCGCTACTTCCACTATCTCCAGATCGGCGGCGACCGCCTGGCCCGGGCGTTCGAGCTCTTCGCCGACGAGGCGAACTACCCCATCCTGGTCCACTGCACCGCTGGCAAGGATCGCACTGGCGTGCTCATCGGCATGATCATGGATGTCCTCGGCTGCAGCCCGGCCGATATCGCCCACGAGTACGGCCTGAGCGATGCCAGCATCGACCGCCTCATCGCCTACCTCCGTGCCAGCGGGCGCCAGCTGGAAGGGACGGACGAGGAGATCCGCGCCCGCCTGAGCACCCCGCCCGAGCGCATGGCGGGGTTCCTCCAACTCCTGCACCAGCATCATGGGGGCGCCGGGCGCTTCTTCGCCGGTCGCGGCGTCTCCCCCGCCGCCATCGCCGCCGTGCGGCAGGGCCTTTCGGCCTGACCGCCAGGGCCCCGCAGCTCTTACCGCCCGGCCAGCGCCCGCGCCATCCGCTCCAGCCCCTCCTCCAGCAACGCCCGGGGACAGCCGAAGTTCAGGCGCACAAAGCCTTCGCCCGCGGGGCCAAACGTCTTCCCATCGCCAAAGGCCACACGCGCGTTCCCCAGGAACCAGCCGCACGCGTCGTTGCCCGGCAAGCCGAGCGCGTTGCAGTCGAGCCACGCCAGGTAGGTGCCCTCCGGCGGATACACCGAAACGCCCGGCAGACGCTCCCGCACGAAGCCCACCAGGTAATCGCGGTTGGCCGTCAGGTACGTTGTGAGCGCATCGAGCCAGTCGTCGCAGTCGCGGTAGGCGGCCGTCATCGCCACATAGCCCAGGATGTTGACGGCGCTGACCATCCCGCCCTTGGCTGCTTCGAAGCGGGCCCGCAGCTCCTCGTTCGGGATGATCGCCACCGCTGCCTTGAGCCCGGCCAGGTTGAACGTCTTGCTCGGCGCCATCAGCGTGATCGTCCGTTCCGCGACCTCGGGCCCCAGGCTCGCGATCGGCGTATGGGCATGCCCATCGAGCACCAGGTCGCAGTGCACCTCGTCGGAGATGATCCACAGACCGCGTTCCAGGCAGATATCGGCCATCCGCTGCAGCTCCTGGCGCGAGAACACGCGCCCCACCGGGTTGTGCGGGTTGCAGAGCAGGAAGACCCGCGTCGTCTCGTCGATGGCCCCCTTCAGGCTCTCCCAGTCGACCTCGTACCGGCCCGAATCGCCGCGGACGAGGAAGGCATCGTGGCGGAGGAGTCCGTGGTGGCCGTTCGCGTTCAGGATTGGCGGATACGCCGGGTGCTGGATGACGAGACTCTCCCCCGGCCGCGTCAGCGCGCGCAGCCCAACGTTGAATCCCGGGATGACGCCCGGCAACGGCACAAGCGCCTCGTGCGATACCTGCCACCCGTAACGGCGTTCGAGCCTGGACGTGAACGCGCGGTGGAAGTCCTCGGTGGCCAGCCCGTAGCCATAGAACCCGTGCTCTACTCGCGCGCGCAGCGCCTGGCGTACCGGCTCGGGCGAAGGAAAGTCCATATCCGCCACCGGCATCGGCAGCACGTCCGGGTCGAAGCGATCCCACTTCGAGCTGCCGGTCCCGCGGCGGTCGTATACGCGATCGAAGTCATTTTCCATGGAGGCGAATCCTACCGTCCCCTGCTGGTCGCCGCCGGTGGACTGAATCCCGGAGCCCACCGGGCCTTCGACCTTCCCCCGGGTTCCGCCAGTGGCCTCCCGCGCCCGGAGCACTCATCAGGGAATGCCACCCGTGATGTCAGCTCCTGGCGGCCGGAACACCCACACCGAGAGCAGGGCGAACCGGATGAGCGTTGCCACAGCCCCGGCTCCCACGGCGATGGCCGTCTCGATGGCCCGGCCCGGCTCCCCGGTTAGCTGCAAGCCGAGGTGGAGCATCCCCGAGGAGGCGGCCAGCCCCAGCCCGTACACCGCCAGGTACTGGCCTCCCTGCACGTGTAACGGGCCATCCGTCGCCGCGAACGTGTACTTCCGGTTTGCCACGAAGTTGAACAGCATCGTCAGCGAGAGCGCCAGCAGGTTTGCCGCCTGCGGCCCCAGCCCGGCCCGCCCCACCGAATAGAGCACCACAAACCCGGCGGTTGAAATCGCGCCGACAACGGCGAAGGAGCCGAGCCTCCGGATGCCCCCAGGGCCCCCTGGCAGCCGTTTCCACCAGTTTGCCCGCCGGCCCGGCTGGCGCTCTCCCGAATCGACCTTCACAAGCTCCCCAATCGCGGCCGTCCGGCGCCGAGTATAGCGGCCGGCACGAGATCCGCCCCCGGGCAGGTTGCGGGGGCCATGGGCTCACGATACGCTCGCCGCCAGGCAGGGTCGGCTGAACCTGTCCATAGTCCATGCCGCGCCATGCCCCGGCGGCGCCCCGGAGGGGTTTTGCCCGGTTCCCGTCCTCAGCACCTTGTGACGCTTGCCGCACTCCTTCTCGCCTGCGCCCTCGCGCTCATCGTCTACTGGCCTGCCCTCGATTCGCCCTTCCTGGGCGACGACTACCGCTACATGCTGGCCTCTCGCGACATGCCGTGGGGCGATTTCCTGCACGATGCCTTCCTCCCCTGGGTCGCGCGCGAAACCTCCGAGGTCTCCAAAGATCACTGGCGGCCGCTCTCGTGGACCTACTTTCGCATCCAGTACCAGGTCTTCGGCGAAGAACGTCTTGGCTACCACCTCACCAGCTTCGCCGCTCACCTCGCCGGCATCGTCACGGCCTGGTTCCTGGCTCGCCGCCTCCGGATCGCCACGGCCGGCGCCGCCGCGGCCACGGTCATCTTTGCGATCCACCCGGCCGGGTTCGAATCGGTCACCTGGATCTCCGCGCTCAGCCTGGTTGGCTTCCCGTTTGCGCTCGCGGGGTGGCTCACATTCATCGCCGCGGTCGAAGCCAGCAGCCCGGCACAGCGCATCCGCCTGCACGCGCTGGCACTCGCCCTCATTGCCGTCGGCCTCCTCAACCGCGAAACGGTGGTAGCCGTCTTCCCGGCCATGGGCGCCTGGCTCCTCCTGGTCCACGCCCGTGATCGTCTCCGCGACCCCCGCACCTACCTCCCGCTGTTACCGTACTTCGCGCTCCTCCTGCTCTACACCCTGGCGTCGACCTGGTTCTTCACCGCCCCGGGCGAACAGGCTCTCAGCGCCGATGCCGGCGCGGTTCGCCGCTACTGGTTCTACGTGAAGCAGGCGCTCGCCCCCGCCGACCTCGACTTCGCCGCGTTCGTGCTGGTCCAGCGCGCCCTGGGAGCAGTGGTGCTCATCTCGCCGCTCATCGCGCTTGCCACCAGGCGCTGGCTGATCCTGGCGCTCATCCTCGGGTTCCTGGCATCCATCGTGCCGTATGCGCTCTTCAACGTTGGCCACGGCCCGCGGTACTTCTACTTCCCCTCGGCGTTCCTCGCGCTCGCGCTCGGAGCGGTGGCGATGGAGCTCTGGCCGTTCGTGCAGCCCTTCCCGCTTGTGCCGAACCCCCGCGTCGTTGCAGCGGGGGCTGTGACCACCGCGGTGCTTGCCGTTGTCGCCATCGGCAACAACCGTGTGGACCGGTGGGTCGAGCAGGGCCCGGCCCAGGAGCAGCGCTGGATCGACGAGCTGCTGGCGACCTACAGCGAACTCCCCGACGACGGCATCCTCTACGTCACCAACGTGCCGTTTCACATGGCGCTGCTCAACGGGTTCGTCCTCGAGCCCACGGTGAGCTACCTCTACCCGGGGGCACCGCGCCGCGTCCAGATGTTCTACCGGGTGAACCTGGAAGACGTCCGGCCCTATATCCGTCCCCAGGACCGGCTCTTCGTTCCTGGCGAGTAAAGACGGCGCGCGCTAGCTGGCTGCGCCGGCCCGGGGGACAAGCCCGGCCGCTCGTTCCGCCCGCTCGATCGCTGTCGCCATCGCGTCCTCGGCGGAAAGGCCCGCGCCGGATGCGATGAGCGCCTCCCCGGACCGCACCACGGCGGTCCAGAGGCCACTTCAGTTGTTCAGCGACGCCTCGGCGATCATTTCCTCGCCAGCGATGCGCACCTGCTTCGATTCGAATGGGACCATGCCATCCCTCCTGCGTCCCCATCCTACCAGAGTGAACGCCTCCGGCGGTCCGCTTGAGCGTCGAGGCCAGGCACGGTCCGGGGCCGGGAGGCGAACCCCCGGCCCCGAAGTGAGCGACACGCGCTGTTCCGGCCTTACCGCAGCGAGATGGAGCCGCCGCTCAACGGCCACGTCGCATCGAACCACCAGGGATCGTTCCCGGGTTCGTTGTCGTAGGTGGCGTTGTATCCGGTATACGTCTTCGGGTCCCAGATCATGATGTGGAACGCGTCGGCCCCGCCTGGGCCCGCGAGCTGACCATCGACGACGCGCAGGATGAACCGGTAGCCACCCGCGCCGTTCACGGTCCCGCTGCCTTCGATCCGCGCCCCGGCCTCCATCACCCGCAGGGCGTCGATGCGGGTGCTCTTGAAGGCGATCTTGCCGGCCTTGAACTCGAAGGCGACCTGGCCGGACGGCATACCCTTCGCGAACCTGGCATTCATTGAGAACTTCGCCGGGCCGGTCGCGCCGGGCATCCCGGGCACGGCCCCTGCCGGGGAATCGATGGTCCCCTTCCCGCTCACGCTTCCCGCCGGCCGGCTGACTTCGAGGTGCGCCTCGTGCCAGCTGGCCACGATCCCGCCTTCGCCGGCCGCGCCCCATGCCACCATTGGCGTCCCGTGCGTCCACGAAAGCATCCCGGCGGGGATGAACCGGGTTTGCGCCGGCACCGATGGGTCCCAGTTGCGGACCGTGACGGTGAAATCGCCGTTCGAATGACGCTCGATTTCGTAGGTGTTCGGTAGCCCGTTATCCCAGGGGAACTCGAATGCCGGCACACTGGTGTTGCCGATCCACACCTGGCGCGCGGTCATTCCGGGCCGCCGGCCGAACTTCAGCTCCAGCCGCTGCTGCCCGTCGTCGAAGATCATCCGCCACGCCGTCGTCTCGGCCGACCAGAACCCCGACCCGTCGGATACGTACTCCGCGCTCGAGACGACACGAAACTTCGCGCTGTTGTAGTGCGCGGGGTTGGCGGGGTCGCCCGAAAGCGCTTGCAGCGGGTGGGTGTACAGCAGCTGGGTCGCGTTGCCAGGGTCCACAAGGGTGAGCCCCGAACCCTGCCACGCGCATTGCGCGACCGCCAGCGTGTCCGTCGTGCACCACGAGCTGGGGTTCCCGGCCGGGACGCGGTCGGCAGCCCACACTGCCGGGTCGGGCAATGCGCCGCCGGGGCCGCAGTACACCGGGTCCGATGTCGGGATGCATTCGAACCGGTAGCCGGCCTGTTCGAGCAGGGACGCCGGTGCGGCGTCTGCGCCACGGGGCGCCACGGCCGTCGCGAATGCGGCGAGGACGAGGCTCAGGACGAAGGGAAGGTTGAGCGCCAGGCGCTTCATTGTGCGATCTCCTCAGCGATGCGAGATGGCTACCTGGATCGACCGTGGCACTCTGCCTACCGCCCGGTAAGTGACGCCCTTCACAAAGGGAATAAACCGGCCACCCGCGCGCAAACCCGGAGCCTGCTGCACCGCCGCCCGGTCGCTGGCGAGGCGTGAAGCAGCGATGCGCCTAGCCGCCCGAGTCCCCGGCGGCTCCCCGCCCGGGGCCGCCCACCAGGAGCGGCCGTGGCTGCAACAGCTGTTCGGCCAGCTCCTGGCTCGCTCGCAGGCGCTCGAGGAGAAAGTCGTGGAAGAGATCGCAGGCGCGGACCACGGTATCGCTCACGAGGGAATACCAGACCGTGTTGCCTTCGCGGCGTGCGACAACGAGGCCCTGTGCGCGGAGCGCGGCCAGGTGCTGGGAGACGTTCGCCTGTGGCAGGCCCACTGCCTCCTCGATTTCGCCCACCGTTCTGGGCCCCCCGTGGAGCGCGTCCATGATCATGAGCCGCCGCGGATTGGCCAGTGTCTTCAGGATCTGCGCGTGCAGCGCGTAGACCTCTTCGTTGTGATCATCCATGGCCGCTCCCTCCTTCGCCCGCCTGGGTGGGGGCCGGTCGCGTGGCCGGCCCCTTCCACCCTCGATCCTAGATGAAGATGATCTGCGCGCCTTCCGAGAGCTCGATGAAGTCGGTGGCGCTGATGATGCCTTCAACCCTGTCGTACAGGTCGTCCTTGTCCAGGTGCATCATGTCGGCCGACATCCGGCAGGCCCACAGGTGCCCGCCTGCGTCGGTGATCAGGTCCAGGAACTCTGGCACGTCCGGGATGTCGATGCCTTCAATCTGCTTCTTCATCATGTGCGTCGCGAACGCCGTCATCCCGGGCAAACCCATCAGCATCGTCGGCATATGTGTCGCCGGGTTCCCCACCGGGGTGAACTTCAGGTGGCCCATGGTGCTCTTGTTGATGATGTCGTAGCCCCAGAACGTGAAGAACAGGTGCGTCTCGATCCCCTCGCCCAGGGCGGCGTTCGCCAGTACCAGCCCCGGATAGGCCATATCGAGCGAGCCCTTCGAGCAGATGATGCAGAGCTTTCGATCGGTCGCCTTCTCGTTCTCGAACGATGGGACGATGGCGGGTTGAGTCAGAACCTCGGTCACGGGAATCCTCCTTCTCCTCAGACGCAGCCGACCGGCTTCTGCAGGCCGGCGATGTAGGCCATCTTCTTCGCGGGCTTCTTCGGGAAGAGCTCGAACAGCTCCTTGGTCGAAAACCCCCCGGCGCTCGTGCAGCGGCGCAGCGTTGGCGTCTCCCCGGTGGCCCGGTAGTCATCGCGCAGGAAGCGGATCACTCGCCAGTGCGCGTCGGTCAGGTCGATCCCGATGTTCGCCGCGAGCGTCCTGGCGAGCTCCTCGTCCCATTCGTCGTAGACGGTGAGGAACCCTTCCTCGTCCACGTGCAGTTCGCGGCCGGCGAGAGTGGTGACTGGCATTGCCTTACCTCCTGGTCTGGCTTGAGGCGGCGCGGACCGCCGGTTTCGTGCTCATGGAGCCGGGGCCTGGCCCTTCTGGACCTTCCCCGCCATGCTCAGGTGAGTCCGGATGGGGATGGGCCTGCCCTTCAACAGCAGGTGCCAGTACACCCAGCGGAACATCAGCTTGCCCCAGTGGTTCACCCGCCGTTCGCGCAGCAGCCCGAACGGCCCGACCTTCGGCAACGGGAAGGTCCCCGGGAGCGGCTCTGTGTCGTAGTTGAAGTCGAGCAGCAACGCCTTGCCCCCGCCCGATTCGATGAAGCAGTTCGCGTGGCCATCGAAGCGCTCCGGCATCGCCTCGCCGCGGATGTGGTGGACGAAGTTCTCGGCGAATACCTCCACCGCGAAATGCGCCGTCGACCCCGCCTTCGAAGCCGGGATGTCGCTCGCATCGCCAATCGCGAAGATGTTCGGCCACGCCTTCGAAAGGAACGTGTGCTTGTCGACGGGAACGTAGTTCAACTCATCGCCCAGGCCGCTCCTCGCGATGTAGTCGGCGCCCATGTTCAGCGGGACCGTCACGAGCAGGTCGAACGGGACCTCCCGCTCGTCGTACGAGACGATCACTTTCCGGTCTTCGTCCACCCGCTCGATGGCGAAGTCCGGCTCGAGCGCGATGCCCCGCTCCTCCAGCATCCCCCCGAGCGTGCGCGCCGCCAGCGGCCGCGTAAACGCCCCATCGAGCGGCGTCACGTATACCAGCTCCACCCGGTCGCGCATGCCCTTCTTCTTGAAGTACGCATCCGCCAGGAACGCGAATTCCAGCGGCGCCACCGGGCACTTGATCGGCATCTCGGTGATGTGGATCACCAGCCGGCCGCCCTCCCAGCGTTCGAGCGCGCCCGCCAGCGCCTTCGAACCCTCGAACGTGTAGAACTCGTGCACGCTCTTCCGCCACTCCGGGCCGAGGAGGCCCGGGGTCTGATCGGGCCGCGGAGTCGTCCCTGTCGCGATCACCAGCTGGTCGTACTCCAGCCGCGTGCCATCGGCGAGCAGGACCGCATGCTCCCCCGGCACCACCCGGTCGATCTCGCCCAGCTTCAGCTCCACACCTTTCGGGATGAACTTCGCCCGCGGCTTCACCACCTCCGAGGGCCGGTACATGCCGAAGGGCATGAACAGGTAGCCCGGCTGGTAGTAGTGCGTGTTGTCCTGGTCGACGATCGTGATCTGCCACTCTTTGGAATCGAGCCGGGGCCGGAGCTTGTTCGCCACCATCGTGCCCGCGGTTCCAGCGCCAAGGATCACCAGGTGCTTCATCGCTGTGCCTCCCGCGCGAGCCTTTCCCGCGACCCTTCACGGGAATATGCGCGTATTCGCATGTTCTCGTGAAAGAGGTCACAAGCGAAGGTCCGTTCGACCCACTCCCCCCGGTCCATTGGTGCCTATCTGCGCACTGCCGGGGAACCGGCCCGGGGTTGCCTTAATCGTTCAATGCCGATAGAGTCATACATACCACTCCATCCCCGCTCCCGGAGGTTCGCCCCACATGGGCCTCTTCTCCCGCACCCCCAACAGCCTCGAGATCGACGTCCAGGACGCCTACCAGTTGCAGACCGAGGGCGCCACGCTCGTTGATATCCGGGAAGGCTGGGAATGGGCCCAGGGCCGCGCCGCCGGCGCCCGCCACATGCCCCTCGGTCAAATCGCCATCGGTATGCAGCGCATCCCCCGCGATAAGCCGGTGCTCCTGATTTGCGCCAGCGGTAATCGCAGCAAGATGGCCGCGAAGTTCCTCCAGGAGCGCGGCTTCGATGCCCGGTCTGTCCGTGGTGGCACCTCCGCCTGGGCCCGGGCCAGCCTCCCCCTCCAGTTCTGACCCTGCGGGCGCTGGCTGCCGCCGGCCAGCGCCACGACTGACCGCATCGCCTGGCTGGCGCCCGCCGGGGCCGGCCTACCCGGCTCCCGGCGCGCTCGCAATGACGTCGAACGTCTCCACCACAGCGGGCGCAGGAATCTTCGACGCATCCTGCCCCGGGAGCAGCGGTGTCGCATTCGCACGCTGGGCACCGGTGGCCAGGGCGGCCTCACTCGTCCATACCGTGAACGAAAGTTCCCGCCCGTCGGGAGCCTGCAGCCAGTACCCCGCGATGAACCCCTCCTGCGCTTCGAGAGCGGGCTTGAATCGCTCAACCAGGTTCCGGCGGTACTCCGCGTGGACGTCTTCCGGCATCGGGTCGAACACCCCGAGGCGCGCGATCACCCCGCCCGCTCCCCGGGCCCCGGCAGCAGGTCGATCCGGTACTTCGCAGCCAGCCTCACCAGCCGCTCCATATCGGGTGGAGCCACCGGAGCCGTCGCCGCTTCGCCCAGCGGCGTCCCCATCTCTTCGAAGAACCGTTCGAGTCCGCCCGGAGTGTTGAACTGCAACAGCCGCGCGGGGCCCCCGGGGTGTACCTCGAACCAGTGCGCCACATCCCTCGGCAGCCACACGAACGCCCCGGGACCACCTTCGATAGTGCGCTCACCGCAGTGGAACGTGGCCGAACCGCTCACGACATAGAACGCTTCGTCTTCCGCGTGGTGGATGTGGGGTGGCGCGGCGAAACCCGGTGGCGCCACCTGCTCAATGAGGCCAAGCGCCCGGCCGGTCTCCTCGCCGGCTGCGAGCATGCGCATCTCTGTCCCCAGGAACCAGAACCCGGAACGCTCTCGTTGGCGGATGGCGGGTGTGGACATCGGTGAGGGCTCCTCTCTCCCGCTGAGCGGGACCTTGCGATATAGTCAGTTTGTCTGACCAAAGGAAGGTAAGAGTATCTGACTATGCCTGTCAAGCGCGAAGTCTCCCCGCCCGTTGCCCCCCCGCCACGCATGATCGGGGCGCTCCTGCGCGTCCCATTTCAGGAGACCGTCCGGCATGTGCATGCCGCGCTCGTGAGCGGGGGGTTCAACGACCTGCGTCCCGCCCACCTGGTCGTGTTCCAGCACCTCGACCCCACGGGCACCCGCCAGGTCGAGCTCGCCGAGCGCGCCCAGATCACCAAGCAGTCGATGGGCTACCTCGTCGAATACCTGGTCCGCCACGGTTACGCCGAGCTGGCTCCCGACCCCGGCGATCGGCGGGCCAGCCTTGTCCGCCTCACCCCTCGCGGCGAGGCCGTCAACGACACGGCCCGCCAGGCCCTGGCAAACCTGGAAAGCCAATGGGCCGCCCTCCTTGGTGAGGGTGAGTTCGGCGAACTCAAAGCAGCCCTGGAACGGATCTCCCGTGAGATCGAGGAACCGCGCCGGGCCCGGTTGGGCACGCCGTACGCCTAGATGAATGGGCTTGCCGGGTCGAGGCCGAAGAGAACCCGGCCGGCATCCTCCCAGCGGCCATGCTGCACCTGCAGGTGCTGCGCCGCGGTGTGCGCGTCGCGCCAGCACCTTTCGAGCACCTCGGATTGGAAGATGGCGCTCGAACCCGCAAGACGCCACGCGATATCCACTGCCTGCACCGCCTGCTCCGTTGCCGCCAGCGAGGCAAGCTTCAGGTTCGCCCGCTCGGCGTGCGACAGTTCGCCGCCCGAGGCGACGCGGTCGTACGCGCACCTCACCGTTTCGAACCAGTAGGAGCGGCCTCCGCGGAGCAGAGCCTCGGCCCTCGCGAGACCCTCCTGCGTGGCTATTTGCTCGCTGAGCCGCCCGCTGAACGGGCGCTCCTTGGCCAGGGCCAGCTGGCGGAACTCCTCCAGCGCGTGCCGGGCCACACCGAGCACCACTGGCGGCGCCTGTACAAGCCCCAGCAAGCAGAAGAACGGGAAGCGAGCCATCACGCTCGGGCGCAATGCCGCCGGTCCCCCCAGAAGCGTAAACCCGCCCGTCCGCTCCAGTGGCACGAACGTGTCCTCCACGCGGAGGTCGTGGCTGCTGGTCGCTCGCAACCCGGTGACATGCCACGTGTCCACGATTCGCACCTCTCCGGGCGAAAGCAGCGCGAACACCATCTCGGGCCCCGCCGGGCCCATACGCGGCGCGTCCCCTTCGAAGACCACCGCCGCCACCGACACCCAGTCGGCGTTGGCTGCCCCGCTGTTGAATGCCCACTGCCCCGTCAGCCGGTAACCGCCTTCAACTGGCACAGCCCGGACTCCGGGTCCCGGTGCGCCCGAAATGAGCGCCGAGCCACCGGCCAGGACGTTCCGGACCGTTCTCTCGGGGATGCAGGAGAGGAAGAGGTCGTTCCCAAACCCCAGGGCGACCGTCCACCCGGTGGAGCCGTCGAATCGCGCGACTTCCTCGACCACGCGCAGCGCATCCGGGAGCGGAAGCCCCAATCCGCCGTACTCGCGGGGCGTGTAGATGCTGAACAGCCCCTGCTGGCGGAGCCTGGTCATCAACTGATCCGGTAGCTTGCGCGTGGCCTCGGCCTCGGCGGCGGCGCCAAGGATGTCCTCGGCCACGGGCGCGACGAATGCCTTCGTTTCCATCTGGTCCTCCCTTCGGTCATCTGCCGCCCGGGCGGCAGTGAAGCCGAGGATAGGAGCGGCCGCGCCCGGCCCTCATCGACGGGTTGAACCAATTTGCTTTTCCCCGCCCTGGTTAAAGTTGACTACGCGGCCCGGAGGCAAGGCCGTTCTCGATCGCAAACGCGGCGAGCCCCGTGCGGGAAGGCAATCCGAGTTTCGCCAGCATGTTCTGGACATGCCGTGCGACCGTGTGCTCGCTGATCACCAGGTCAGCCGCGATCTCCTTGTTGGTGCGCCCGTCGACGATCAGCCGCAACACCTGGACCTCCCGGGGAGTCAGACCTCCGGGAACTGGCGCCGCCCCCGGGGGAGGCGACATCGCATCGAGCTTCGACAGTTCCGGCAGTGCCCCGAGGTCCTGGAAAACCCACCGCGCGGCATCGATCTCCATCGCTGCGGAATCGATGTCGCCGAGCGCCCGGTACGCAATCGCGATCTGCACCCGGACACGCGCGGCTTCGTAGGGGGCGTCGAGCCGCTGCCACGCAGCCCACGCCCGGCGCAACGGCGCAAGGCTTTCCGCCGGCGAACCCTCGGCGATGAGCACCCGGCCGCGTGCCGATTCGGTGGCGGCCTGGAGCGCGGCCGAGCGGTAGAGGTCTGCAAGGGTTCCGAGTTCGGTGGCTGCCTGGCGCGCGCGAGCGGCATCTCCCCCGGCCAGGAGGATTTCCACGTACGCCCCCAGCAATTCCGCCCGGCCCACACGGTCGTCCGCGGCTTCTTCGATTGCCCGCGCGACCGCGGTGGCCGCGGCCGTGACCTGTCCTCGCGCGAGCCAGAGCAAGGCGATGCCCGGTTCGGGCCGCTTCCCGTGACGGCTGGCGTTCCGGTAGGCCTCCTCGGCTTCGGCGTACTGCCCCCGCAGGCGGTGCAGTTCGCCAAGCTGGTAGTAGGCATCGCCCGGGCCCTCCGGGGCCAGCGGGGCCGAAAGCCAGTCACACGCTTTCTGCGCCTCGGCAAGTGCGTCCTGCCAGTCGCCGCCAAGCCGGAGCAGCTCGACCCGGTGCACCATGCACGGCCCGCGATAGGGCACCAGCTCCGGCTGCGAATCGCACCAGCGCGTCAGGGCTGCGGTCCATTCCCTCGCGCGCCGGAAGTCGAACGTATCGTGACAGGCTTCGAGGACCCCGCAGTAGAGCTCCCCCACGATGAGCGGCGGCACTCGGCCTTCAGTTGCCGAGACCATGACCTCATCGAGCGCGGCCATGCCCTCTTCGAACCGCCCCTGCGCGATGAGCGCCCGCCCCAGCCCGTGGCTCGCCATTGCCACCACGCTCGGTTCGGCGCACGTGCGCCCGATCCGCAGCGCTTCCGAGAACGCCCGCTCGGCGCCGGCCGCGTCGCCGGAGCCAAGCGCGCGTATGGCATCCGCGACGCGGATCATGCCGGACTCCGCACACTCGCCGTCCTCGCCCGCGAGCAGTTCGCGCGCCCGGGAAAACCAGGCACGAGACTGGCTCTCCTCGCCCGCGAAAATGAGCCCGTGCCCGACCCAGAATGCAAAGCGCGCCGCATTGCGCCGGCTGCCCGCTTCCAGCTCGCGGTGGTATCCGGAGGCGAGGATTTCCCGGCTTTCCAGCTGCCGGCCGAGGAGCTGGACGGCCGTTGCCAGCCGCTCGATGTCCTCAGCCGGGAGCGGCCCGGCCGCCGAGGCCACCCGGTACCGCTCTTCGGCCTGCCTCCAGGCGCGCCGCGAAAAGGCGTCGCGGGCTTCGCTGAGTGCGTCCGCCATGGGCCGGAATTGTAGCGCGCTCCTCCTCGGGCCTGTTGCCTCGCCCGCCCCTACTCGCTCTCGATCCGGAACACCGGGTACCGCGCCGCAATCCCTTCGAACTCCGAAAGCGCCGCATCCGCGCGCAGCGGGAAGTGCTGCCTTCCGCTCGGCGCTATCCTCACGTACTCGCGCAGCACAGCCGCGCGTTCCCCGGGTGCGACCGGCACCAGCCGGACGCCCCGCCTGCGTCCCTGCCGGATGACCGCCTTGCCGCCGGCCGCCTCCACGTTCTTCACCCACTCCGAGTTCGGCCCGAGCATCGAGACCAGGTACGACGCGCCGCCGACGGTGGTGATCACAACAGGCGTCGAGCGGGTACGGCCCGAGCTCCTCCCCCGTACCTCCAGCACGGCCTGGATGCGCGGGGGCAACCCCATCCCGGACCACCACCCCATGATCCGGTTCGCCACCCGGCCCGCCCGCGTCGGGCGCCAGTTGCGATAGAACATCCGCATGAGCCAGCGGCGTTCTGCGGGGTCGCGGTACCCGGTCATGTCCGGTCTCTCCACTCTCCTCAGCGGTGTGGGCGCCGCCTCCTCCCGCCCGGCACGGCGCCCGTACTTGCTCACCGGCCGGCGGTCAGGCTTCCCACCAGTCCAGCGTATGCGTTCCCTCGATGGCGGCGACGTTGTCCGAAGTGTCCACGTCCGGCGCCGCCCCCGACACCGCCTGGTAGCCAACCAGGAAGGTGGCGATGGCCGCGCAGGCGAGTGCCACGACGAAGATACCGGTCAGGACGTTGCTTTTCATTGCTGTTCTCCTCACGTTGTTGTGACGACCCCACATCGACCATGGAGCAAGCGCCTGCCAGCCCGTAAGTGACAGGCTTCACAATCCGAATAGAAGGGGAAGGTGGCAACAAAACCGCGAAACCAACCTGGCCTTGCGCCGGTTGCCTCCCGTCGCACCCGTCCGTACCGTGTGGTCTTACCTGGGGCCCGGATGGAACGGGATGATTGCCCACCAGGAGGCATGCCGATCCGTCCGGTCCATCCCCTGTTCGGGGTCCGGCATGAAATCGGGCACTTTGCCGTCGGCAGCCGGTCTCGACCTCAACCGCGTGGCCGCCTACATCCGCGAACGCCAGACCACGGATGGCGGCTTCTTCTTCGCGCGCGTTCCCCCGGCCACGGCCGGCGATACCTTCTATGCGGTCGCCTCGTTGCGGCTCCTGGGCCTCGAACCCCGGGACCCTCCGGCAGCGCGCGCATGGGTTGAACAGGCCGGGGCCGTCGATTACCTGGACCAACCCCGGACCGTGTACCACCTCATGAAGGCGGCGGAGTACCTGGACGTTCCGCTCGAACGGCGTTCCCGCTGGGCAGAACGCGTCCTGCGCTTCGCCAACCCCCTGGGCGGTTTCGGCGCGTGGCAGCATCTCGATGCCGAAGTCGTCTCCGAGCTCGAACCGACGTACTTCGCCGTGCGAGCACTCTCCATGGCGGGCATCGGCTTCGACCACGACCGCGCCGCCCACTTCGTGCACCGGTACCGGAACGCCGACGGCGGCTTCGGGCGGGCCGGCAAATCCACCTACGCGTCCACCTGCTACGCGGTGGCGGCGCTTGCAGCCCTGGGAGCGGCTGCCGGGACCGCCGGCGCGACCGCCAGCTGGCTGCATGCGCACGATGCCGTTCGCGAACGGGGGTACCTGGAGGATGTCTACTGGTACGTGATGGCGCTCCGGTCGCTCGGCGAATCCCCTGCGAATGCGGGCCACGTGCTCAGCTTCGTCCGGGCCTGTTGGCACCCTTCAGGCGGCTTTGCCCGGAACCTCGCCGGGATCGCAAACCTCGAGAACACGTACCGCGCGCTCCAGCTGCTGGCCGTCCTCGGAGATGCAGTCCCGGAAGCTTGACCACGCTGCCAGGCCGGCCCCGGGGTGTGCGCCGTCTGTCCCTGGTTCAGAAGCCTGCCTGCCCGCCCCGGGCGATGGTTAGCCCGGCATGCCAGCCCGGCGCCCTCCCCCCTTCCGGCGGCGCTACCCCCGCAAGGTCGATCCCCGCACGAACCAGCAGCCACGAGACCACCGAGTCCGAGGTCCACACCTCACGCGTACCCCGTACCCGCCTTCCCCAGGTATGCCGGGGAATGGACGGCGCCAGGTCGAGGATTCGCCGGGCCGCCTCACCGTCTTCCGACAGCACGACCGGGCTGGCGATGGCGCACTCCTCATCGGGCAGCACGGTCACGGGCAGGCACAACAGCTGGTAGCGAAACAGCCGTAACTTCCCGGCGAGCCGAAGCCCAACCGGTCCGCTGGCCAGTGCCGGGACGGGCGCCCCGATGAACTCCGGCGTGAGTTCGAGCGTGTACGTCGCCCCGTCCTCGACGACCAGCTTGAGCGCGGAGTGCAGGAGGACCATGCGCGGCCGCCGGGCCCGCGCCGCCTCGAATGCCTCCCACGCGCGCAGGCTGGCGCGCTGGAATCGCGAGGTCCCGGCTCCAACCGGAATCCAGTACAGGTACACGCCGGGGCCCATCACCGCCTCATCGTGCGGGGCAGCGCGCGCCGCCGCAACGCCCCGCCTCTTTCCACGCTGTGTACACGGCGCCCCATGGTGCGTTGGCGCCCGCCGACCACGTGCGTACAATGCAATCGGGTCTTCATTGGGCGATGAAGCTCGCCCGGCGGCACGCGCCGCCAAACCGCCTGGGACCTGCCGGGCTAATAGCTTCTACCACCTCCTGGAGGTTGGAGAAGCTACGGATGGATAGTCCCCTTCGCGCAATTCCCCATCAACCGCAAGGCAACGTCGCGCTCCAGCGCATTCCAAATCGGGTTGCGTGTGCCATTTCCGTTCGTCGCGCCGTGTTGACGCGCCCGGCATCCCGCCCGCATCGTTGGCGCGGCCAGGCTCGCGTGCACGATCACCGGGGCTGTCAGGGGCCGCCGTGCAGGATCCCGGCAGGGAGGAGGTCGCTTGGCATATCTCTACATCATCCTCGGGGCAGCGGCCGGAGCTCCGCTCAGACACTTCCTCCAGGGCCGTCTCCAGGACTGGACGGGGATGCTGTTCCCCATTGGCACCCTGGTGGTCAACGTCTCCGGGTGCCTCTTCGTGGGCTTCGTCGTGACCCTGGCCGAAGAGCGCGGCGTACTCGATCGAAACGCCCGCCTGGCGCTCATTACCGGATTCATTGGCAGCTACACCACCTACAGCACCTATGCCATCGAAAGCGTCCAGCTGTTCCGGGGCGGCGAGTACACCCAGGGCGTCGCGAACATCCTGGCAACGCTCCTCGGGGGGCTCGTCGCTGCCTGGATCGGCATCAGCATCGCGCGGAGGGTATAGACCGTTGGAAGAATACCGCCATCTCCCCGAGTTCGAATCCCATGAGGCGGCTGCCAGCCTCCGCGTCTTCATCGGCGAATCCGATCGCTGGAACCGCAAACCACTGTACGAGGCCATCATGCTCCGCGCGCGTGAGCGCGGACTCGCTGGCTGTACGGTCGCCCGCGCCATCGCCGGTTACGGCGCCAACTCCCGCATTCGCACCGTCAAGGTCCTCCGGCTTTCGATGGACCTGCCCATCGTGGTCGAAATCATCGACAGCCTGGCGAAGATCGAGGAGTTCCTTCCGGAACTCCACGAGATGGTCAAGGACGGCCTGATCACCGTCCATCCCATCAGCATCAAGCTCTACCGGTCCTCGGGACAGTAGGTTGAGGAGGCATCCATGTCATCCCAGTCTGCCCGGCGTGTCACCATCGTCGTCCGCCACGCCCAGACGCCCCCCGGCTACCACGAAGTCGTTCGCCTGCTCCGCGACCACGGCGCCCGAAACGTGTTCGCGATTCACCCGGTGGAGAGCGTCGTCGACTCTGGCGAGCCTGCGACCGTAACCGCCGATGTCGCGGCATTCATCTACTGGTTCGATACGCATGAGCGCGTCGCCCGGGTCCTTCCCCTCGTTCGCGCGCACGTCCCGAACTGCCTCGCCGTCGTTGAGGAGGTCGCCATCGCCTTCGATACGGCCGCGGCCGTCCCCGATTTGCCACGGTCCGTCATCGTGGCCGACGTGATGACGCGCGACCCGGTCGAAGTCGAAGCCGGGGACCCGCTCAGCGATGTTGTCTACATCATGGTGCGCCGCAACCTCCGGGCCATCCCGGTCGTCGATGCCGAGCGAAGAGTCGTGGGCATTATCACCAACAGCGACCTCGTGGCCCGCGCCGGGCTCCCCCTTCGTGTCGAACTGCTGCAGGGCCTCTCCACAGCGGACCAGCAGGAAGCGATCGATGGCCTCGCAACCGGGCCGCAGACTGCCGGCGCCGTGATGACGTCTGCCGTCGTTACCGTCACCCCCGAAACGAGCGTCCGCGAAGCCGCCCGCCTCATGGTCCAGCGTCGCCTGAAGCGCCTCCCGGTCGTCGATGAACAGGACCACCTGGTTGGTGTCGTCAGCCGGTTCGATCTCCTCCGAAGCGTGTCATGGCTCCCGGAAGAACCCGTTGAACCGGCATTCCCGGCCGCCGCGACTTCGCCCGATATGCCCGTTCGCGAAGTCATGTCGTCCACCGTACCTGTGGTCGGACCCGGTGCGAACCTTGCCGAGGTGCTGTCCGCGGTGGTCTCAACCAGGCTCCACCGTGTGATCGTCGTCGATGAAGACCGTCATGTACTCGGGATCATCAGCGACGCTGACCTGGTCGAACGGCTCACGCCCGAGGTCCGGCCGACTGCCCTCTCGGTGCTCATGCACCACCTCCCCGGCACGCACGCCAGCGCGGGCTTCGAGGAGAGGGTTCGCCATACGCGTGGACACGTCGCGAGCGAACTCATGCAACTGCGCCCCCTCGTGGTCCATGCCGGCGACGCTATCGGATCGGTGATCGATCCGATTCTCCGGTCCGGGAGCAAGGCTGTCCCCGTCGTGGATGAAGAGGAGAAGCTCGTGGGCGTCCTCGATCGCGCCCATCTCCTCTGGGCCGTGCTGGGAACCGGACGATGACCGCGCCCGGGTCGAGAGCGGCTGGCCATGGGGCCGTCCCCCGGGACGACGGTTCCGGTACCCTTGAGTCTGCCGCCCGGTTCGCGGGCGAGCCGGGACGGAGGTAACGGGATGCGACTCCAGGACAAGGTTGCGGTGATTACCGGGGCAGGCTCCGGCATGGGCCTCGCCATGGCCCGCCGCTTCGCCGCCGAGGGCGCGAGGCTCGTGATCGGCGACTGGAACGCCGAACGCCTTGATGCCGCCGTCGCGGAAATCGCGCGGGAAGGCGGCGCCATTGCCGGCGCCCGGGGCGACATCTCCGACCGTTCCAACGCCGAGGCACTCGTCGACCTGGCGGTCTCCACCCACGGGCGCATCGACATCCTCGTGAACAACGCCGGCGTGATGGACTACATGCAGGGCGTTGGCGAACTCACCGACGACATCTCGCGGAGAGTCATGGGCATCAACCTCGATGGCCCCATGTTCACCATGCGGCGGGCGGTCCCCCGCATGGTCCAGCAGGGCGGCGGCGTCATCATCAACATCGCCTCGGTGGGTGGTATCGAGGGCGGCGCCGCCGGAGCGGCCTACACCGCCGCCAAGCACGCGCTCGTCGGGCTGACGAAGAACACCGCCTGGATTTACGCGCCGAAGGGCATTCGCGCGAACGCCATCGCCCCCGGCGGCACGAAAACGAATATCGCTGAGACGATGCCCCGCGAGCGCATCGACCCCACCGGCGCGGCCCGGCTCGGCGCCTACTCCGCGCTCATGCCCGCCATCCTCGACCCCGAGGACATTGCCGCCCTCGCCCTCTTCCTCGCCTCGGATGAAGCCCGCCACATCAACGGCGCAATCATCCCTGCTGATGCGGGCTGGACCGCCGCCTGAAACGCGAGGCCTCCGCACGGGGGCGGAGGCCTCGACGATGCCCATCAGCGGGTCAGGGGAGGGCGCAGCTCCCCGTCCCACCGTCGCGGATGTAGTAGTCGGTCGAAAGCACACCGTTTGCCGCGGAGATGATGTTCTGGCCAGCTCCCAGGAATACCGCCACATGGGGGTTGGTTGCGCTCAACTGCGTGAGCGGTGTCCCGTTTACCGAGACGTTCAGCAGGTAGTTGCCGTTATCGACCAGGTGGACGTACGGCTGGGCGCGCCCCGTCGCCGGGTTCCACGCGCACCCTGGCGTCACCGTCGCCGAGGACTTGCCGCTCGCTCCCGTCTCCCACAGTCCGTCCGGGCTGATCGTGTTGCCCGAGGTGTCCGGGGCGCACATCCCCGCCGGCACATGGAATGCGTAGCTATCCGCCACCTTCTTTCCCATCGCAACCACCACGGTGTTGTCACCCTCCGGCAGCCAGACCCGGGCAGAGGGGCTGGCTGCTGTGACGTTCGCGACGAGCCCGCCGTTCAGCGAAACCGTACCTTTTGCATTGGATTTCGGACGATAAAGGCCGGCTTCGATCATTGGTGCGGAATTCCCGGTGTCCGGGTTGGTTGCACATGCAATAGTACTCGACGCAAATGTTGCGCCGCTATTGCCGATCTGTACCGATGTCGCAGCCAGTGCTGATGAACCTGCCAGCACTGCGGCGATAACGGCTGTTCCAACTGAAAGATATCTGCGGATGCCCATGAGTGCTCCTTGTGGGGCGTTGAGCGTCGTAATGGGCGCAATGAATCACGACACTGAGATGCTTGCGCCACCAGCGCACCCTGTCCAGACCTGACGTTCAGGAAAAGGCGCGAGTACCCGGCACCATAAGTCTTGACTAATATGCCAACTATATGGCAGCCAATGTGCGGCCAGGCGGCGCAACACCGGATCGCACCCGCCCGGTTTCCCCGCCTGAACCGGGGCCGAGCGGCCCGGACCCCATGGGCCTCCTGGCCCCTCCACCCGCCCGCCCATTCCTCCACCATCGGCAGCGAGGAGGTGCCATCATGCGACAGGTGCGTGTCTATCTCACGTCGGGCCAGCAGCTCGACCTCGAACTGGCCGAACACGGCAGCAGAGTCGCCGCCCCGGAAGGCTTCGCCGCAATGCGCGGGCCAGGCGGGACGCACGTCTTCGTCCGGCGGGCCAGCGTTGCCGCCTTCGTCCTCGATGCGGCGCAGCCCGAGGAAGTGGCCGCCGAAATCCGCTCGCTCGGCTTCGCGGGCGTCGAACCGTAGCCATGCCAGCGAACGGGAACCGGCCGCGGAGGCTGCCCATGCGATGGCCACCGGTCCACGTACTCTCGCACCGGAGGCTAGTGCTCGCCGTCGCGTTCAGCGCGCTCAGCCTCACCCTGGCGCCGGGTTGCAAAGGCGGCGGCGGCGATCAGCGCGCGCCTTCGGTTGAGGTGGCGGCGATGAACTTGTCCAGCCCGGCCTTCGCCGACGGCGGCGCCATCCCCCGCGATTACACCTGCGACGGCAGGGACGTTTCTCCCCCGCTCGCCTGGCCGGGTGCGCCGCAAGCCACCGCCGCCTTCGCGATCATCGTCGATGACCCGGACGCCAAATCCTTCGTCCATTGGCTCGCCTACAACATCCCGCCCGGAATCCCGGGCCTCGATGAGGCCGCCTCGCCGGGCGGGCCGATGCCCCCGGCGGCGCGCGAAGGCCGCAACAGCTTTGGCAATTCCGGCTATGGAGGGCCTTGCCCGCCGCGTGGAAAGCCCCACCACTACGTCTTCCGCATCTACGCGCTCGATGCGCCGCTGGAGCTCGCCGGGGGCGCATCGAGCGACGCCCTGGAGCGAGCCATGGAAGGACACATCATCGCGGAGGGCCGGCTCACCGGCACCTATGAGCGCGAATAGCTCTCCCGGGGCAGGGATCCCGCCGGCCGCGCCTTCCGCCGGTCCCGGCCCGCTGGCGTTCTTTGCCAGCCGCCACTCCGTCCGCGACCTCCTCCCTGGCCCGCTCGACCCGGGTGTCACGGCTCGCTTGCTCGATATCGTCTGCACCGCACCGTCGGCGCATGGCGCCCAGCCCTGGCGCCTGGTGCTGGTCGAGTCGCCCGCGGCCCGGGACCGCCTCGCGCAGGCCCTGGCGGAGCGCCTGGAGGCACACCTCGCCAGGATGGGGGAACCGCCTCTGCGTGGACAGCGCAAGGCCAACGACTTTCGCCGCCGCATTCGCAACGCTCCCCTGGCGGTGCTGGTTTGTGCCGCGGAGGAAGATCTCCCGGATCGAATTCCCGGGCGGGACAGGGCCGGGGAGCGCCACCTCGCTACCCAGGGTGCGGCCGTGGCCGCCGGGTGGCTGCTCCTGGCCGCGCACAGCCTGGGATTGGCAGCCTGCTGGTACAGCGCGCCGGTGTTCGTGCCCCGGGTCTTTCGCCAAGTGCTCCACCTCCCCCGCTCCTGGAAGCCGCAGGCGCTCATCCTCGTCGGCCAGCCAGCCCGGCCCGCCGGACCGCGCCACCGGCGCCGGACCCCTTCGGAAGTGGTTGTTTCGCGGTAGGCATCCGGCCAGCGCTCCGGGTGACGGCGGCGCACAGGGGCTCAGACGGAAAGGGGGAGCCGCCCGGCAGCTCCCCCTTCCTCTTGCTCGTGTGGTCGGTGCCCGAAGGCTCAGGCCAGGTCGAACCGGTCCAGGTTCATCACCTTGTTCCACGCCGCCACGAAGTCCTGCACGAACTTCTCCTGGCCATCCGAGCTCGCGTACACCTCGGCCAGCGCCCGCAGCTGCGAGTTCGAGCCGAAGACCAGGTCGACGCGGCTGCCAGTCCACTTCACTTCGCCCGTCTTGCGGTCGCACCCCTCGTACAGGCCGGCGGTTGCCGAAGGCCGCCACTCGATCCCCATATCGAGCAGGTTCACGAAGAAGTCGTTGCTGAGCA
>CAYUVT010000018.1:0-7653 GCA_964448165.1 uncultured Anaerolineaceae bacterium
GCTCTCGATCTGGAACACCCCCATCGTGTCGCCTTCGCGGATCGAGGCGTAGATCTCCGGGCTGTCGTGCGGCACCCGCCCCAGGTCCACCCGCACCCCGTGCTCCTCCTCGATGATCTCCAGGCACTCATCCACCGCCGAGAGCATCCCCAGCGCCAGGAAGTCGATCTTCACGAAGCGCGCGTCATCGGCCGAATCCTTGTCCCACTGGCACACGAACCGCCCGTCCATCCGCGCCGGCTCCACCGGCACCACCGACGACAGCGGCTCGGCCGAGACGATCACCCCGCCCACATGCTGCCCGATGTGGCGCGGGAAGCCCGCCACCTGCCCCGCCAGCTCCACCATGTCGCGCCAGATGGGCGCGTCCACCAGCTGCCGCAGCTCCGGCACCTTGCGCATCTCCTCCGCGATCGCCGTCGCGCTCGAATACGGGCCGCCCAGCTTGTTCAGCTTCGCCAGCACCGGCGCCGGCAGCCCCAGCGCCTTGCCGATATCCAGCACCGCGCTCCGGAACCGGTACGTCGGGAATGCCGCCACGATCGCCGCGTGCTCAGCGCCGTAACGGTCGTAAATGCGCCGCAGCACCTCGTCGCGGATATCCCGCGGGAAGTCCAGGTCGATATCCGGGAGCGAGTGCAGCTCGTCGTTCAGGAACCGCTCGAGGTAGAGGTTGTTGCGCACCGGGTCGATGTGCGAAAGGCCGATGAGGTAGCACACGATCGAGCTGACCGACGACCCCCTCCCACGGCCAACCGGCCGCTCGTCCGGCTGGAGACGGGGGTCCCGTCCTCGTACCTCCACCGCGATCTCGTTCACCAGCTGCAGCAGGTCCCAGTACACCAGGAAGAACCCGGCCAGCCCGTGTTTGGCGATGAGCGCCAGCTCGCGCTCAAGCCGGTCACGCGCCTCAGCGCCGAACGCGTCGGTTGGCGGGTACTTCCGCCGGAACGCCCGCTCGCACACGCCCCGCAGGAAGCTGTCGAGCGTCGCGCCCTCTGGCACCGGGTAATCCGGCAGGCGGTAGGGCAGGTCGCGTGTCAGGTCGAACGCGCAGCGCTCCGCGATCGCCAGCGTATTCGCAACTGCCCGCGGGTAGCGCTCGAAGCGGTGCGCCATCTCCTCCGCGCTCTTCAGGAAAAACTCCGAATTCGGCCGCCGCTCGCGGTGCGAGCTGTCGAGCGTCAGCCGGTGCCGCACCGCCACCAGCACATCGTTCAGCCGGTGCCGCGTGCGCACGTGGTAGTGCACGTTGTTCGTCGCCACCACCTCAATCCCGCAGCGCTCCGCCACCGCCGCCAGGGCCGCCACCCGCTCCGTATCGCCGAACACGTCGTGGTGCTGCAATTCGACGAAATAGCGGTCGCCGAACACATCGCGATACTCCCCGGCCAGTTCTGCCGCCCGCCGCGGCTCAGCGACCGCAAGCCGTGCCAGTTCGGATTCCCGGCAGCCCGAGAGCACGATCAGCCCCGTGTTGTGCTCGAACAGCCACTCGCGCTCCACCACCGGCGCATCTTTCCCGTGCACCCGGTAGGCGCGGCTCAGCAGCCGGCACAGGTTCCGGTACCCCTCGACGTCCTGCGCCAGCACCGTCAGGTGGGATGTGGCCAACTCGGGCGGGGCAGCAGGGTGGACTCCTCCCTCCTCCCTCCTCCCTCCTCCCACGGTCATCTCGCATCCCGTGATCGCCTTCAGCCCCCGCTCCCGAGCCGCCTGCGCGTACTCCATCGCCCCGTAGAGGTTGTCGTGGTCGGTCAGCGCCATCGCCGCGTAGCCCAGCGCCAGGGCCCGGTCGATCAGCTCATCGGTCGTGCTCGCGCCTTCGCGGAGCGACCAGCAGGAGTGGGCGTGGAGTTCGGCGTACCCGGCCACAACGCGGAGAGTATAGAACAAACGTTCTTTTCCTGCCCGGAGAATATCGGGCCTTTACCGGGTTGCCATGCAGACCGAACCGGTCTAATCTGCCTACCCCACATAAGGGATGGAGAAACGTTATGACGGTACGTTTCGGTGCGCTCCTCGCCTTTGTCGCGGCCATGGCCATTGGCCTTGCCGCCGCCGCCACCCCGGCCCTGGCCGCCGAGAAAAAGGTCACGCTGAACCCCACCTCTGGCATCGTCGGCACCGTGGTCGAGGCGAAGCTCACCGGGGCGCCGCCCAACGACCCGATTACCGTCATCTTCAAAATCCCGGGCGACCCCATCCTCGCGACCGGCACGACCGACGCCAACGGCGAGGCCACTTTCACCTTCACCATCCCCTACGCCCTGAGCGGCACCTACCCCATCTTCTTCACCGACTTCAAGTGTTCCTGCCAGGTCGCGGCGGATTTCACGGTCATCGTCGGGCACCGGACGCCAACGCCCACCGCGACTCCGACCACGCCACCAACGGCCACCCCGACCGCAACGACCACTCCACCCCCACCGACGGCACCGGCCACCGCCACGCCCACGCCGAAGGTGCCGGTGGCCGGCACCACCCAGCCCCTCACCCCCGGCGGCCCGAACGTCGGCGTCCTCGGGTTCGGATTCCTCTTCGTGCTCACGGTACTCGCGTGGTTCGCGGCAACCCGCCGCAACGGACCCGGTAGCCCCGCGCTCGCCACGGTGCAGCCCGGCGACGAACCGGACTACTCGACCGACCTCGACCTCGAAACCCTGGCAAGCCTGCGCAGACCGCCGGCCACGCGGGCCGAACCCGCCCGGGCCATCAACGATCGAGGCACGCTTGCCCGCACGCTCGAGTCCGTCGCTGGCGCCGCTTCGGCCGTGGCTCTCCTCTTCCGGAGGAAGTAGCCCTCAGGAGACGCTCGCGCCGCCATCGACCGGCAGCGAAACCCCGGTGATGAACTTCGCCTCGTCGGAGTGGAGGAAGAGCGAGGCATAGGCCACATCCCAGGCCGAGCCCATCTTCCTCCCCAGTGGCACCCGACGGTCGCGCGAAGCGATGACCTCCTCGCGCGGCGTCCCGGCCGCTACCCGCGCCTCGATCGCCATCGGCGTGTTCATCAGCCCCGGCAAGATCACGTTCGCCCGGATACCGTGGCGGGCGTTCTCCATCGCGATGTTCTGCGTGAGCGCGATGACGCCCGCCTTCGTCGTCTTGTAGCCGACATACGGGTAGGCCTCCCACGCCGCCATCGAGGAGATGTTCACGATCGAGCCGCTCCCCTGCTCGCGCATCACCGGGAGCGTGTGCTTGCAGGCCAGCCACATCCCCCGCAGGTTCACCGCGTACAGCCGGTCGAACGCTTCCACTTCGAGCTCCGTCGCCGGCGCGTCCCCCAGCGCCAGGCTGGCGCCCACGTTGTTGTGGAGGATGTCGATCCGCCCGTGCGCCGCCATGCACGCCGCAATCGCCTCCCGGACCTGGTCCTCGCTCGTGATGTCAGCCTGGACGGCCATCGCCGTCCCGCCCTCGCCCGCAATCAGGCCGACCGTCTCCTGCGCCGAACGCACATCCCGGTCGACCGCGACCACGGCCGCGCCCTCGCGCGCCAGCAGTATCGCCGTTGCCCGCCCGTTGCCGATGGTCTCGCCCGGTGTCTGACCCGCCCCGAAGAGGATCGCTACCTTGCCTCGAACGCGCTCGCCCATGAGCATGCCCTCCTGTCGCGGCGAGCGTATGCCATCGCCAGGTTTGCCGGGAGGCCGCCTACCGCCCCAACCGCTGCCTCGACGCCTCGACCGGGGTGCCCTTCAGCTTCGCGCTGTACTCTTCGTGCGGCGGCACCTGTTCGCCCACCACGTAGAGGAAGTAGTACACCGCGAAGTTCCCCACGTGCTTGAACCGCTTCCGGATATCAGCCAGCTGCGACTCGAACGGACGCTTCGCCTCCAGGTACTTCGCGAACGACCCGAACTCCCGCTCGATCTCCAGCATCGCCTGCGCGTTGTGGATCGTCGCCTCGACCTTGCGCATGTTTCGCACGATCCGCGTGTCGGCCATCAGCCGGTCGATATCGTCCGGCGTGTACGCCGCGATGGTCGCGGGGTCGAACTGTTGGAACGCTTCCCGGAAGCCCGGCCACTTGTTCTCGATGACCTTCCAGTTCATCCCGGCCTCGAATACCGCCTTCGAAAGCACTTCCAGGTAGTCGGCCAGCTTCGCCGGCTTGATCTGCTGTGGGGCTTCCATCGATCAGCCTCCGGGTGAAGATAGGGGCGCACTGTAGCGCGGAAGCGCTCGCTTGCCCATGGCGTGTGCCGTTCGTCCGTTCCCCTGGCCGGCCGTACAGTCGAACCCGTGTCGACCTACGTGCCGCGCCCGCCGACCATGGGCAGCTATCACTACCCGCTGGCACTGGCCATCTTCCTGGTGCAGGTCGCCCTCGGCATCCTCCTCTTCGCGACCTTCCAGCAATGGGTGCCCTCGGCGCTCGGCGCGAGCGACGCCTGGGGCGGCTACCTCCTTGGCGCCTACGGCGGCGCGCGCTTCCTCTTCGAAACCCCAACCGGCGCCATCTCCGACCGCATCGAGCGGCGCCTCGGCCTGCTGCTGGGGTTCGCACTTATGCTCCCCGCCATCGCCACCATGGCGCTGGCCCGGAACGAGCACCTCTTCCTTCCCCTCGCTGCCGCGCTCGGCTTCGCTACGGCCTTCCTCTGGCCTGCCACCTACGCCATCGCCGCCGACCTCTATGAGCCTGGCCGGCGCGGCAAGGTCATCGGCTTCCTGAATCTCGCGCAGCTCCTTGGCTTCGGCGCGGGCGCCCTCGCCGGGGCATTCATGGTCGAATCGGCCGATGTGCCCCAGTTCGCGGTGGCATTCGCCGCCGTGTCGGCCGCTTTCGCCGCGGCGGTACGCGGAATCCCCAACTATCGCGGCCAGCGCCTGTTCGCCCCTGTCCATGTCCCTGCCCGCCCACCCATCCGGAGCATCGTCTCCGCGCGTCTCGTCGCACTGAGCGCGATCATCCTCGGCGCGAGCATCGCCCTCGCGATGGTAGTCCCGGCCATCCGGCCGTACGGCCAGCACCAGCTCGACATCTCATTCGCGCGGCTCACCGTGGCGCTCATTCCCGCCGTCATCGCCGGGGCGGCGTTCTACATCCCGGCAGGCCACTTCGCCGATCGCTATGGGCGGTGGCGGCCGCTCTTCGCGGGGCAGGGGCTCACCGCGGCGGGGCTGGTCGTCCTCGCTGCCACAACGAGCATCTGGCTCGCAATCCCCGCGGCGATGGTCGTGTTCGCGGGCAACGTGCTCACGGTCCCCGCGTGGAACGCGGCAGTCATGGACCTCGCCCCCGAAAGCCATCGCGGCACCCTCATCGGGCTCTCGGTCGCCCTCAGTGGCCTCGGGCTGGCCATCGGGCCCGCCCTGGGCGGCTTCGTGGTAGGCCAGTGGGACGCGCCGGCCGCCTTCCGGGCCGCGGCCGCGCTCGCGACGGCAACCGCGCTCGCGATCATCGTGTACGCCCGGCGGTACGGCGGATCGTCCTCCGCTCCCCGCGATTGACCTAAGGCAGACTCAAGACATTCGACGGCATGCCAATCGCCCGGTTGGCCGCACGAACGCACTCCATGAGCACCGTCCCGTCCTCGTGGGAGGCCGTCGCGAGGTAGCGGTTGCCCCAGCCAGCAGAAAGGTCCTCCGGTGGCTCCACCCCGGAGGCCCGCATGCATCCCGGCACCGAGGCAAACGCCGCCACGAACTCCTCCCGGGGCGCCATGCGCATCGCCGACCAGCGCGGCCCAACCACATCCCAGTACATCGTGGAGCAGTCGGCCACCCGGGCCTGCGCTTCCCGGTCTGGTCCCCCTGCACGCGCCGGCGGGACGCCGACCCAGAAGCCGTACACACCCCACCGCGTTTTCGTCCCGGACCCGTTTAGTTCGCCGCCGGCCGCCACGACGCACGCGGAGTACTTCTCGAACGCCAGATCATACTCCTCCTCGCTCAGGTACCCATCGCGAAGCAACTCATCCTGGAAGTCCGAGCGCTGCCGCTGGTCGATCTGCGAGACGACGCCGTCGACTACCCGGTCATGATTCGCGGGGACAGCCGCCTCCCCGGCGGTCCCGTCAACGACCGGCCCGATTCCTGCGGGCACCAACGCGCCTGCAGCGATGGCGGCCACCAGGAACCCGCTTAGCGCAAGCCGCACCCTCCGCAACGGTGCGCCTCCAGATCGGTCGTTGGGCGTCATCGTAGCCGTGGACGCAGCCCCGTTGTCAAGAATCTGTTATGGATCCGATATGAAAGTAAAGGGCTCGCACCGTCACTCCCCTCGTCCGCTTGAATTCTCCCTCCCATCAGCCGCGAACCGCCGGTTCACAATCAGCGCCTGCACCACCCGCCCAATCGCCCCGTGCTGGTCGTGCACCACCGACTCCACCAGCCCGAGCCCGTGCGGCTGAGCCACACCTTTCGTCTCCAGCCCCACCCACTCGCCCTCCGGCAGCCGGTGCAAGTAGAGCGTGATATCCGCGTTGATGAACCCCACCTGCTCCGACGGCCGGATATGCCCGAGCGCATTCCCGAAGTCCGACGTGGCGGCCACCCGCACCAGCGGCGAGATCTCCTCGCCCAGCACGAACGGCACCGGGATCCGTATCCACGCCGTCGCCTGCCCGCTTCCCGGCACGCCGCTCACGCGCTTGACCTCCACCGTCGTGTGGAAGCCGCCCAGCAGCGGGTTCAGCGCCGGCGCTCCTTCGCGGTTCATCACCCCGGAGAGCCCCGTGATCGGCAGCCCCTCCGGCCCCTCCACGTAGCGCGCCGGCGGCAGCACATTCGCGGGCAGCTCCACTTCCGACTGCCGTAGCATCAGTGCGCTCGCCCGCGCCACTTCCACCCCGTCCGCCAGCAGCGATGCCTGCAGGACCGCGATACGGTTCCCCTCGCGCACAGCTTCGACCGCCACCCGCAGGGGCTGCTTCGGCACGGGCCGGAAGAGGTCGATCGTGACCCGCGCCGGGTGCATGTCCACATCGCGAACCGCCCCTTCGATGGCCCGCGCGAGCAGCCCCGCGGGCGGCCCCCCGTGGAGCAGCTGCGGCCCCCAGGGGCTGCGGGCGAGGTCGGTCGGGACGAACGTGTCGCCCTCGGGGATAAAGATGGCATCGGGCATGCGGTGTATCGTACGCGCGTCACCCCCTCCGGGCCCGGCAGCTGAATTCACCAGGACTCGCACCCGTGGACCCTGCGAACTCTCCGCTCGAACGTATCGGTTCCGGCCGCGCCGCCGAGGTGTTCGCCTGGGACGAGGCTACCGTCGTCAAGCTTTCGCGCTGGCCCGGCGGCATGCCGTCAATGGAAACCGAGTCGGCGGCCCTTTCTGCCGCGCGCGCTGCGGGAGTCCGCGTACCGGCGCCGCGCGGCCTGGTCACCCGCGACGGGAGGCCCGGTCTCCTCCTCGAACGCCTCGCCGGCGACGACCTGCTCGGCATCGTCGAGCGCAAGCCATGGCGCGTCTGGGAGCTGGGCCGCCTCACCGGCCGCCTCCACGCAGCCCTGTCCGCCACCCCCGCCCCGCCGCAGCTCCGCAACCTCAAAGACGCCATCCGCCATGACCTGGAGGCTTCAAGCGCAATCCCCGAACGCGCCCGCGCCCGCGTGCTCGCCATCTTCGACACCCTTCCCGATGGCGACCGCCTCTGTCACGGCGACTTCCACCCGGGCAACATCATCCTCACCGCCGATGGC
>CAYUVT010000018.1:7663-28169 GCA_964448165.1 uncultured Anaerolineaceae bacterium
GGCCCGGTCATCATCGACTTCCCCAACGCCACCCGGGGCCACCCGCTTGCCGACTTCGCCCGCACACTGGTGCTGTTCGAAGGCGCCGCCCCGCCTCCCGACACGAGCCCCTGGGGCCGCGTCCTTGTCCGTCTCGGCAGGAAGATCATGCTCTGGGCCTACCGCTCCGGGTACCGGTCGAGGGTGACGGTCGACGATACCGCGCTGGCGCGCTGGCGTGTGGTGGCCCTTGCCCACCGCCTCACCGAACGGGTCCCCGAAGAGCGTGTCCAGCTGCTCCGCATGCTCAGCAGGGCACTGCGCGCAGCCGGCGCCTGACCGTCACTCCCGCGGCCGCGCCCATCGCGAGGGGTCGTCTTCCGGCGGCGGCGCTTCAGCGGATTCTCCCGGCTCCACGGGAGCCCCGGCACTCTCGAATCGCTTCGCGGGGTCCTTCCCAAGCCGCTGCGGCGCGGGCCTGAACTCGGAGAGGTCGATATCCGGGAGCGGCTCCACCGGCTCCTGCTCGCCCGCCGCGCGATGCCTCACGCGCAGCGGCGCGGGCTTGAACGCCGAGAGGTCCGCCCCGATGAGCGACGACAGCGCCGGCTGCTCGTCGATGCCCTCGGCGGCGGGCAGCGGCGCCGCAAACGGGCTTCGCTCGCGCTTCTGAATCCGATCCCAGACCTCGCCGTGGTGACCGGTCACCAGGTGGCCGTCCGCCAGCTCCTCCACCCGTTGCGCCAGCTCCATCACCAGCCGGTCGTGCGTGCAGGTGATGATCGTGATGCCCTCGGCCCGGGCGAGGTCGCGCAGCAGGCCGAATACAGCAGTCGCGGTCGCGGAGTCGAGTTCGCCGGTCGGCTCGTCCGCCAGGATGAGCGCCGGTTGCGAAGCCAGTGCCCGCGCGATCGCCACCCGCTGTTGCTCGCCGCCGGAAAGCTCGTAGGGCCGGTGATCGGCCCGGCGTCCCAGCCCGACGAACTCCAGCGCGTTCTTCACCATCTTCTGCCGTTCGCTATGCCCCACCCCGGCGATGCGCAGCGGAAGCTCGACGTTCTCCCGCGCCGAAAGCAACGGCAACAGCCCGAACGACTGGAAGATGAAGCCGAGCTTGTGCCGCCGAAGCCGGTCGAGCTGGCCCTCGCTCATGGTGTCCACTCGCTCGCCGTCGATGTACACCTCGCCACCGGTCGGCCGGTCGAGCCCCGCCATTACATTCAGCAGGGTGGTCTTCCCGGATCCGGACCGGCCGATGAGCGCAAGGAACTCCCCTGGCTCGACCTTGAGGGAGATGTCGCGGATCGCCCAGACCTCTTCGCCGCCGACCTTGAACTTGCGCGACACGTTGCGAACTTCGACCGAGGCACCGCTCATCGCCGTTCCTTCCCCACCACGCGGCTGCCCCCCTCGGGCAGCACCTCGATGCGGCCCTCGCCAAGGAGCACCCGCGCACGGTCGTGGATGTCCAGGTTGTCGAGGAACTCCCGGGGCACCTGGAGCCGCCCCGCCGCATCGACGAGCACATACTCTTCGTGCACCACTTCCGTCTTCGCGCCCTCGAACCGCACCTTCCGGAAGATCTCTGTCGATGTCCGCCCGTCCCTGATCGCCACGACGCGGTCCACCCGCGCGGCGATGTCCGGGTCGTGCGTCACGATAATCACCGTCGTGCCGAGCTCCCGGTTCAGGTTGCGGAACACCTCGTAGACCGTGTCGGCGCCGACGGAATCGAGCTCGCCTGTCGGTTCATCCGCCAGGAGCAGGGGCGGGCTGTTCGCGAGCGCCACCGCAATGGAGACGCGTTGCTGCTCGCCGCCTGAGAGCATTTCGGGCCGGTGGTGCAGCCGGTGGCCGAGCAGCACCAGCTTGAGGAGCTCGGTGGCCCGCCGGCGCGCCGTGGCCGCGGGCACTCCGTCGAGCACCATCGGCACCTCCACGTTCTGGACTGCGTCCAGGTACGGCACCAGGTTCCGCCCGGTCTGCTGCCAGATGAACCCAACGCTTTTCCGCCGGTAGCGCACCATGTCGGCGGTCGACATCACCAGCAGGTCCTCGCCGCCGACGAAGCAGCGCCCGGCCGACGGTGTATCGAGCCCCGCCAGGATGTTCATGAGCGTGCTTTTTCCCGAGCCCGAAGCCCCGACGATCGCCATGAACTCGCCCCGCCGCACTTTCAGGTCGAGTCCGCGCAGCGCGACGACCTCCAGGTTCGAGGTCTTGTAGATCTTGAACAGGTCTTCGCAGCGGATGTACAGGTCGTCGTCGGTCATGAAGGCTCAGATCTCCCCGATCCGGAGGGTGCGAGAGACAGCAAGGCGGGAGTACACCGTGGCAAGTGACAGGATTGTGCAGATGAACACCACCGCCAGCAAACCATAGACCGTCAGCACCGAAGGCCAGCTTACCTGCGAGACAAGCGGCGGGACCGGGTCATCGCCCGACTCGGTAACGCCCAGGTAGCCGATCATCAGCCGTCCCAGCGGGAACCCCAGGAAGGTTCCCACGAGGACTCCGCCAACGATCACGAAGAGCTGCTCGAAACTCACCAGCCCCAGCACCTGCTTGTTCGAGTAGCCCATCGTGCGGAGGATGGCGAACTCCAGCGACCGGGCCTGCACCGCCAGCGTCGCGTACACGGCGAAACCGAGCCCCGTCAGGACCAGGACCGCCGCGAAGCAGAGGAAGAGGATACCCTCCCAGCTCGCCGCCACCAGGGGGTCTGAGCCCTGGCGCGCCCGGATATCGCGCTGGTCGTAGTACCCATCCGCGGCGATCCCGAGCGGCTGCAGCACCGATTGGGTCATCACCCCCGGAGTTGCCGGCGACATCCAGGCCTCGTTCACATAGGCGGCATCGCTCACGGCGGGCACCGTGGCCGCAAGCTCCCTGAACGCCGCCAGGTCCGCCACCAGCAGCTCATCGTCGCGCGTGGGGTCATGTCCCGGGAAGAGCTTGAACGAGCCCACCACCTTCGCCTGCACGTACTGCCGGTTGATGTAGAGGGTGATCTCATCGCCCACGCGCTTTTCGGCGAGCGAAAGGAAGCTCCCCGCAGCAAGGACCGGGAGCGGACCGGCCGCCCGGCGCAGCCGCAAGCCGAACAAGGGCGCCGACCCGCGCCCACGGGTGAACGCGATCCGCACCGCGGTCGATTCGTCGCGGCCGACCCCTTCGGCGAACGAGATGGCGCCAGGGTCCCCCACCGAAGCATTGGTGAGGAGCTCGTACCGCTCGATCGAGTCGAACGGCTCGATCACCCGCCCATCGGCGAAGCCCCCCGCAAACACGTTCTCCTCGAGCTCATTTGCGGCCGTCACCTGGATGTCGTCGATCAGCACCGAGACGCGCACCGGGACCTGGGGAGTGGTCCCTCCGGTGCGGACGAACACCGATTCGAGCTCCTTTGGCAAATCGAGCGAGAACTGCATCGCCGGGTTGAAACGCAGCTGCGCCGGGCGCGAAAGGTCGGCCACAAAGAACCGCCAGCCGTCCGGGCTCGAACCGGGCGCCGCGTCCAGCGTGTACTCCCACATGGTCCCCGAAGGCTCGCGCAGGCGGATGCCGATGCGTCCCTGCTGAGGCGTTAGCGGCAACTGGGCCCAGAGCCCGATGTACCTCGACCCGCCCGGCACCTCCACACCGGCCGGCCGCCCGGCATCGCCCAGCGGCAGCCGTTCCAGCAGGCTCCCGAGCGAGGAACCGGCAAAGTCGTCCCGCCAGAAGGCCACCTGTTCGAACTCGCCGGGCACTACCCCGAGCACCGTGACTGTCTGGCTCCGGAAGGTGCTGATGTTGTACGAGCCCTGCTGACGGATAACGGGACTAACCGTAGCGGCGCCCGTCTTCTCCTTAATGAGCTCGACAAACGCGTCCGTGGCCAGGTTCGACGGGCTGCGCACGCTTTCCAGGCGCGATGGCGCCCCCGCCTCGAACGCCGCGCGGTCGTCGTAGCCGCGCTCCAGGGTCGCCCGGTAGCCCGCCGCGAACATGCCCACCGCGGTCGCCAGCAGCAGCAGCAGGATGAGCCGGCTGTAGTGCATTGGCGCCCGGGTCATGCGCGAAAGGCCGAGTGCCATCGTCGCGCTGTCGAAGCGCCGTGTCGCCGCGGCGGCTCCGCGCAGCACCAGCGGGAAGAGCCGCAGGAACACCAGCGCCACCATGAGCATGAACAGCGTGGGCGAAAGCAGCAGCAGCGGGTCGGCCGAAAGGTCACCGAACAGGCGCTCGGTCACGAGCGAGCCCTTTTCGCGCAGCTGGTAGAACAGGAAGGCCCCGATGCCGGCCAGCACCAGGTCGAGGTAGTAGCGCAGGAACACTGGCTGCGTCTGCGGGCGTGCCAGTGAATGCTTGTAGTCGATCGTGCTGTTGCGGGCCGCGCGCCACGCGGGGAACAACAGGGCGACGAAGGCCAGCGCGGCGCCCAGGCCGGCCAGTCCAAACGCCGCGCGAGAGATCGGCACCTCGAGCCGGGCATTGCCACTCAGGCTTTCGAACGGCGGTGTGTACCCGAGCACGCCGATCCCGGCGACCGCGAGCAACGGCCCGGCAATGGCCGCGAACCCGCAGATGAGCAACCCCTCGATCGCGTAGATCGCGACGACCTGGCGCGGGCTCCCGCCCCGGCTTCGCAACAGCGCAATCTCGCCCGACTGGCGCTCGACCAGCATCGTCGAGACCATCACCAGGTAGTAGATCGCGATCCCTACCACCTGGAGCATCAGCGCGAACAACGGCAGCCGGGTGAAAAACAGCTTCGTCCGGTAGCTCCCGACGATTTCGCCCAGCTTCGTCTCTGCGATGGCGCCGTTCACGCTTTCGCGCATCGCGAAGCCGAACGCCTGCATCCGGTCTTCCACCTGCCGCGCGTTGCGAGCGTTGATCTTGCCGATATCGACGAACCCGTAGGTCTCGAGCGTGCTGTCCATGTCGGTCAGGTAGCCCGCCACCGTTTCGACGACAGTCGCCTCGGGCACCCAGAACGGGTAGGTCGGCCACGATGCTGTATCGGAGATGAACCGGTCGGTCTTGCCGAACCAGTACACTTCGGCCGGGTCTGTCGCTTCGAGGAGCCCGACCACGGTAACCGACACGGGCTCCACATCCTCACGCCAGAACGGGTGCAGGTCGAAGGTATCGCCGAGCGCAACGCCAAGTTGCCCGGCCGCATCCTTGCCGATGAGCACCTCCACCTCGGGCCTGGTGGTCGACCGGGGCGGGCCGGGCATTCGGCCCTCCACCAGCCGCGTGTGCTTTTCATAGTCGTCGGCGAACTGGAAGTGCGCGCGCGGCCGCCCTTCGTCAACCGGCACGGGCTGCCCGGGCGCAGCGAGGTAAAAAGTCGCCGAGCGCCCGTAGTGGATCCGCTCGCCCAGGATGTCGCCCGCATGGGCATCCATCACCCGTTCCACGGTGTCGCGCCGGATCTGGTAGTCCGGCACACCGGGACGCCCGGAGATGATCACCCGGATGTTGCGCTCCAGCGGGTCGGCGGTCTTGAGCGCGTGCCGCAGCCCAAGGTCCCGGATCGCGTCCGAATAGAGCACCACGCTCGACATCAGCGCAGCCGACATCACGACCCCGACGACGACAGTCGAGAGCAGGCGGCGGTTCGCGAGGCTGCGGCGAATGACCATCCGCAGGATGGTGGCGGCGGTTCGCATGGGTATGTGGCGGGAGCCTAGCAGGCCCGGGCCCACGGCGGCAAAGCCCCCGCACGGGGCCGTAAAGGCCCGGCCACGCTTGCGCCCCGGCCAGTGTAGAGTTTCCCGCGATGCGGAATCTCGTCTCCACCTGGCGGCTCTTTGCCCGCAGAAGCGGGCGGAACTGGCGGCTTCTCGCGGTTCTCGCGCTCGGCATGCTCATGGCCGCCTCGCTCCTCGCCGCGGGGCCTCTCTACGCCCGCACGATGGCCGACCTGGGCCTCACGTTTGCCGTCCGCGATGAGTTGAGCGAAAACCCCGGCAACCGCGCCGAGTTCCGGTTCGTCCCCCTCGCCACAGCGGAGGGCACAGCCCTCCGCCAGTCCATTGAGAGACGCATCGATGAGCGCATCGGCTGGTTCGCGGCGTCGACCTCGCGCTACCTTCGCACTGCCCGCTTCACCCTCGTGCAGGAGGGCGAGCCACCGCGCGAACAGGCCCCGCTCGGCGAGCTCCAGTCGCTCACCGGCTACGAGAACCACGTCCAGGTCATCGAAGGGCGGCTGCCCGCCGCTACCGGTCCCGGCGAACCGATCGAAGTCGCCATCAGCCAGGCGTCAGCCACGGCGGCACGCCTCGCCGTCGGCCAGCAGCTCCTGATGGCCGAGGACTTCGATACCTGCGCCCGCGAGATCCCCAGCGAAGACCGCCCGCCACCGCCACCCTGCACACCCACCGCCGCCGTACGTTATGTCTTTTCTGCGGTCATTACGGCGATCATCGAGCCCGTCGATCCCGAAGACCCCTTCTGGGTCGTCCCCGTCGAGCGCTACTTCGAACCCTTCCGGCTCCTCCCCGAAAACGGCCCGGTCGCTCCCATGTTCACCGCCGAGGAGACCATCCTGGCCAGCTTCGCGGCCCGCTACCCCGGCTACCAGGCCACCGTCGCCTGGCACACCTTCGCCGACCCGGAGAGGCTTTCGCGCTCGAACTTCGAACGCGCTCGTGCGGACCTGCGCGCGCTGTACGACGAGTTCGAGCCCCTCGGCGGCGCCTCCTACAGCCCCCTTACCACCGTCCTCCAGCAGTACGGGCGCGACCAGCAGTACCAGCAGGCGCCGCTCACGATCCTCCTCCTCGAAGTCTCTGCCGTTGCCATCTTCTACGTCGTCCTGGTCGCGCTCGTCATCGTGGAACGCCAGGCCGACGAGATCGCCCTCCTGCGAAGCCGCGGCGCCACCACGCTCCAGGTTGGCGTCATCTACCTTGCCGAAGGGCTCATCCTCGGGGCGCCGTGCTTGCTGGCCGCGCCCTTCATCGCCGCCGTGGCGACTGCCGGGCTGGGGCTCACGCCCACCTTCGCCGATGTCAACGGCGGCGAGCTCCTGCCCGTCCATATCCCGTTTGCTTCGTTTGGCTGGGCAGCAGCCGGGGTGGGGCTCTCCATCGTTGCGCTGGTGATTCCCGCGCTGGTCGCAGCCCGGAAGAGCGCGGTCGTGCGGCGGCGCGAACAGGCCCGGCCGGGCATCTCAGTCCTCCAGCGCTATTACGTCGATCTCGTCCTCGCGGGAGTGGCCGTGCTCCTCCTCTGGGAACTCAACGAACGGGGCAACGTCTTCACGCCGTCGCCGACGGGCGGGGTCTCCTCCGACCCGCTCCTCCTCGCCTCCCCGGCGATCCTCGTGCTGGCGGCGGCTGCCCTCCTCCTCCGCTTCTACCCAATCCTCCTCCGTATTGGAGCCCGGCTCATCGGGCGCAACGCGCCACCCGCGCTCACGGTGGGGCTCTGGCAGGTCGCGCGAAGCCCCGGGAACTCGGGCCGGCTCGCCCTCCTCCTCACCACCGCGGTGGCCGTTGGCACCTTCGCAGCCAGCTACGCCGAGACGGCATCGAAGACCTACGACGAACGCGCGCTCTACCAGTCGGGCGTCGAGTTTCGCGCCACGGCCATCGGCTCCGGCAACATGGGCCGCAACACTCCTGAGATCGATGCCGCGTTGCGGGACCTGCCTGGCGTCAGCCAGGCCACCTCCGCCATGCGCCTCATCGGCGCGCCCGGCACCGCCGGCATCTCTGGCCGCATCTTCCAGGTCCTCGCCGTCGACCCGGACCGGGCGGCCACCATGCTCTGGTTCCGCGACGATTTCGCCGACCGCCCCCTTCGCGAACTGATGGCCTCGCTCGGCGCGCCCGAACCCCTCCGCGGGAAGCCGCTCCCTGCCGGGACCTCGTCCATCCGGGTCAGCGTCAATCTCCCCGAGACCAACGCCCAGATGACCCTCTGGGCACGCATCAAAGACCGCAACGGCGATCACCAGATGCTCGACATGGGCCGCCTCGAAGGCGCCGGGTGGCGCGAATACACCACCGAAATCCGGCGCTCCTACGAAGGCGCCCTCCCGGAACCGCTCACCCTCGTCGGCCTCCTGATCACCGAGCCATCCAACCGCTACAACGCGACCCGGCTCGATATCCTCTTCGATAACCTGGTCGCCATCGGCAACGGCACGGAGACCGTCATCGATGCGTTCGACGACGCGGCTCCGGGCTGGAGCCCCCTCCCGGCCCGCGTCTCCACGCCCGATGTCTACGAGGTCAGTACCGCCGGGGCGGTCGCCGGCGCGGCTGGCAAGCTCACCCGTGCCGCAGGCCAGAGCAGTCCCGTCTGGGGCCTCTACGTCGCCCAGGCCAACGTCCCGCTTCCCGTGCTCGGCAGCGAGGCGTTCATTGCAGGCACCGGGATCCCGGTTGGCGGCACCGGCATCATCGAGGTCGCCAACACGCTCGTCCCCATCCGCGTCGTCGCTTCGTTCCGGCTGTTCCCCACTCTCGATACGCTCGAAGGCCCGGCCGTCATCTTCAACCGGGACCACATCCTCTCCTGGCTCGGTATCGCCAATCTCACCTCACAGCCCGGCCCCAATGAAGCCTGGCTCTCGCTCGAGCCCGGCGCCGACCGTGCCGCCCTCGCGGTGGCGCTCGGCCTCGACCCCTTCGACCTCGACAACACCACCGACCGCGAGACGGAGCTCCGGCGCATCGCCAGCAACCCGCTCATCGCCGCTGGTGGCGCAGGGATTCTCTACCTTTCCTTCGGGGCCGTGCTCCTGCTCGTTGGAGTGGCGCTGCTCGTCTCGCTCTGGCTGTCCGTCCAGCGCCGTCGCGGCGAGTTCGCCGTCCTTCGTGCCATGGGCCTCTCGCGCGGCCAGGTCGTCCGCCTGCTCGCCTTCGAATACGCGATCGTCGCCGTCCTGGGGCTGGTTGGCGGCGCCTACCTGGGCCGCATGGTCGGCACGCGCATGCTCTCGTTCCTCAACGTCGATGAAGATGGCCGGCCGGCCGAACCGTCGTTCATCCTTCAGACCGATTGGCTCATGGTCCTCGTTGGCGCGGCCATCGTCCTGGCGGTCTTCGCCTTCGCCCTGGGCATCGCCGGCCGGCTCATCAGCCGCACCTCCGATGCCCAGGCACTGCGCACCGAGTAGCTCATTCCGGGGTCGCGCTCGTCAGCACGAGCACACCGCGACCGGCATCCGGGCTGCCATCGGCGCCGCGATGGAAGGCCACGCGATCGCCGGGCTGGATGTCTGCCACCGTCCCGCGGCGGAGCAGCCGCACGGGCGCACCAGCATCGATCTCGATGGTTGCCGGTCCTGCTTCCGTCTTCACGTACCCGATATTTCCATCGAACCGCTCAACCACGCCTGAGAGCACCGGCCGCTCTCTCACCTCGCGCGAGGTCTCGTGGCCCGCGAACCCGTCGGCCAGGGGCACGAACTCCGCATCCAGTACCTCCGAACCCGTCGCCGGGGCGAAGGCCAGGAGGTGGATCGTGAAATTGCGTACCTCGTTGGGGATGGCGATCACGTTCACCACCAGCGGCGGCTGGAGATCGGCCAGCGTCGCTGGTTCGAGCAGCCACACGCGCGCGTCCGCCGCCAGGGTCACATCGCTCGCCGTCGATTGCTGGCCCCCGCCTGTCGTCAGCCGGAGCATCCCCCCGTCGTTGCGCTGGACATCGAAGGCGATATAGGCCAGCCCGGGTGGCCGCACGAACTCTGCCGCCGGTGGAGGCGCATCGGATTCCGCCGCCTGCCGCGCGAACACCAGCACCCCGGCCACCGCCGCGACGAACACCAGCGCCAGTGCCGCCGGCACGAGCCACGCCAGCCGGGGAGAGCGCGAAGCTTCCGCAGGCGAAGAAACCATCGCCGCCGATGGTAGACGAATCGCGGCAGCTCTGCCCCACGGCGTACACTCTCCCCGACGCACATGAGCGACACCAGGCCCATCCCGCCCCTGAACCGCGAGTTTCCGCCCATCTTCGATGGCCACGAGGACTTCATCACCCAGATCCGGCCCCGGCCAGCCATCTTCGGCCCTGCCGGGGGCCGCGACTTTCTTGAAGACGGCAGCGGCCCCGCCGACGACGCCCACATCGACCAGTCCAAACGCGGCCATGTCGATCTTCCCCGGGCCATGCGGGGTGGCCTCGGGGGATGCTTCACCTCCATCTACCTCTCGAACGAACGCGCAGAACACAACGCCCTTGCATATGCCATCGGTGAGATGAACGACGTGTTCCGCATCGCCGACGGTTCAGCGGGCCGTTTCCGCGTCTGCCGCACGGTCCGCGAAATTCGCGCCGCCTGGGATGCCGACGCGTTCGCCTCGGTCTTCATGTTCGAGGGCGCCGACCCCATCTCGTCGAGCCTGAAGGAGCTTCGCGTCTTCTACGAAGCGGGCCTTCGTTGCCTGGCCCCCACCTGGAGCCGTTCCACCATCTTCGCGCACGGTGTGGCCTTCAACGGCAATCTCCCCGCAACCGGCCTTACCGACGCCGGCCGTCAGCTCGTCCACGAATGCGACCGGCTCGGCATCATCCTCGATGTCTCCCACATTAATCCCGCGGGCTTCTGGGATATGCTCGCCGAGTCGCGCAACCCTGTTGTCGCGACCCATTCAAGCGTCAAAGCCATCTCTCCGCACGTCCGCAACCTCGACGACGGCCAGATCAAGGCGCTGGCGAAGAAGGGCGGCACCATCGGCATCAACTTCGCCAACATCTTTCTCCGCCCCGACATGCAGGCGAACGCCGATACCGCGCTCGATGTCATCGTCAGCCACTTCGACCACATCGTGAACCTGGTGGGTGACGAGCACGTCTCCTTCGGCACCGACTTCGACGGCACCGATGTCCCCTCCGTTGTGGGCGACGCAACCGGGCTGCCGCTGGTCCTCCGCGCTCTGAAGGCAAGGGGGTACTCCGATACCAGCCTCGAACGCATCTGCCACGGGAACTTCTTGCGCGTGGCCGGGGCCGTCTGGAAGGGCGCATGACCGCAACCTGGGCAGCTGTCACCGATACCGGCCAGGCCCGGTCCGAGAACCAGGACCGCGCCCTCGCCATGGGGTTGAAGGGCGGCGCGGTACTCATCCTCGCCGCCGATGGCGTCGGGGGTTCGCCTGGCGGCGCGCTGGCCGCCGAAGAGACCGCCCGGGTCTTCGCGGAGGTGTTCGAGGAATTCGCGGGGGCCGCACCGTACAGCGGCCTCCTGCTCACCGCCGCGAACCTTGCCAACGAGCGTGTCCGCCTTCTCCAGGAACAGAAGCCTGAGTTCGGCAACATGGCCACCACGCTCGTGGCGGCCGTCGTCGAACGCCGCAAGGCGCGCGTGGTGAACCTTGGAGATAGCCGCGGCTACCTCTTCCACGATGGCAGGCTGGCGCAGGTTACCGAAGATGACTCGTGGGTCGCCGGAGAGGTCCGCGCCGGCCGCATGACCCCTGTCCAGGCCGATACCCACCCGTGGCGCAACGTCATTACCCGGGGCATCGGCGTCGAAGATGTCGCCGAGCCCTCCGTCACCGACCTCGACCTCGACCCCTCCGACGCCCTCCTGGTCTGCACCGATGGGCTTTTCAAGATGGTCTCCGACGACGAGATCGCCCGTGTCCTGGCCAGCGCGGCGGACGCCGAACACGCAGCGCGGGCGCTGGCCGAGGCAGCCAACGCCCGCGGGGGAGTCGATAACATCGGGGTCGCTCTCTGGATGGGCGAACCCCTCTCGGCGCGCGTTACGCTTCTGTGATGGTTACCGAGGTGATGGTCACCGGGTTGACCGGCCGGTCTTGCGCCCCGGTTGGCGCTGTCGCGATGCTGTCGAGTACATCCTCGCCAGAGGTCAGCTTCCCGAAGATCGTGTAATTCGGCGGGAGCGGGTAGTCCGCGTGCATGATGAAGAACTGGCTCCCGTTCGTGTTCGGGCCCGCGTTCGCCATCGCCATGGTTCCCCGGAGGTACTGGCGCTTCACTGGCTCGTCGTTGAAGCGGTAGCCGGGGCCACCCCGTCCCGTGCCGGTCGGGTCGCCACCCTGGATCATGAAGCCCTTGATCACGCGGTGGAAAATCACATCCTCGTAATACCCTTCGCGCGCAAGGAACACGAAGTTGTTTACCGTCTTCGGCGCTTCATCCGCGAAAAACTCCGCGGTCATCGTCCCCGCCGAGGTTTCGATGGTTGCCGTGTACTTCTTCGCCGGGTCGATCACCATCTCCGGCGGGTTGGGGTATTGCCTGGCCATGTGGGCCTCCTGCGTCTATCTCCCTTCCAGCCTACCGCCCCCGGCCTGAACGCGCCCTCCGGTTGCCCCGACACGCGTCCCGCCCGGACAATGGCACCTGCGTGACTGCCCCCGGCGATCCCGAACCGCGACCGCTGCTCCTTTCGGGAGGCTCTGTCTTCGATGACGCCTCCCGCGTTTTCCAGCGTGCCGATGTCCTGTGCCGCGGTGGCCGCATCGAGGCACTCGTCCGCGACGGCGCCAGCGTCGAGGGCGCCAGGCGGCTCGATTGCTCCGGCATGTTCGTCATCCCCGGCCTCATCGACTGCCACGTCCACATCACCGGCAGCGGCGACCCGGCCGAATTGAGTGCGGCGAGCTCCGTCCCTCTCGCCACTCGCGCCTGGCGCGCGGCCCGCTATGCCGAGCAGACGCTTCTCGCGGGGTTCACCACCGTCCGCGATCTGGGCGCCGCCGACCAGCTCAACATCCACCTCGCCCGCGCGGTCGAGGAGGGGCTCCTGCGCGGCCCCCGCATCCTCGCCGCAGGCATGGGAGTCACCATGACCGGCGGCCACGGCAGCGGCTTCATCGCCACCGAGGCCGATGGCCCCGATGCCGTCCGGAAGGCGGTCCGTCAGCAGCTTCGCGCGGGAGCCACGGCCATCAAGCTCTTTGCCAGCGGCGGCGTCATGACCCCCGGTGTCGACCCGCGCTCGCCCAGCTACACCGAAGATGAGCTTCGCGCGGGCGTTGAGGAAGCGCACAAGGCTTTCCGCGTCGCCGGCGCGCACGCCCAGGCCACCGACGGCGTGAAGAACGCCATCCGCGCGGGCGTGGACTCCATCGAGCACGGCGTGTGGCTCGATGACGAAGCCATCGAGATGATGTGCGAGCGCGACACCTACCTGGTCGGGACCTACACAGCGCCCTGGCAGATCGCCCACCGGGGGACCGAAGCCGGCATCCCGCCGTTCATGGTCGATAAGGCCTGGCAGATCCTCGAGGACCACGAGCGCAGCATTCGCGCCGCCATCAGGTCCGGCGTACGCATCGCGATGGGGACCGACCAGGGCACCCCGATGAACCACCCCGGAGAAAACGCCCAGGAAATCATCCGCCTTGCGAGCCTCGGGCTCTCTCCAGCCGCAGCCATCCTCTCCGCCACCGCCTGGGCCGCCGAGCTCCTGAAGCTCGATGGCGTGGCCGGCCGCATCCGGCCCGGGCTCGCGGCCGACCTCGTCATCCTCGACACCGACCCGCTCGCGGATATCGGCGTCCTTGCCAACCAGTCAGCCATCCGGGCAGTCATCCAGGCGGGTGCAACCGTCCGCTCGACACTCCCGGCATTCGAGGAACACACATGAGCCAGCTCCAGAAGACCATCGCCAAACTCCAGCGCCGCGAAGGCCCATCCATCGGCTTCGGCCCCGTCAACCGCGAACAGCCGAAGGCCATGGCGCTCGTCGCCCGCGTCCGCTCGGCGAACGAAGCGCGAGCCGCCCTGGAGGCCGGCGCCGACGCCGTCCTCTTTCATTTCGGCGACGCCGCCACCACCGCGAAAGAGATGGAAGGCGTGGCCGGCCCAAAGGTCGCCGCGGGCGCCCTTCTCGACCGCCTGACCGAGGACGATGCCGCCGCTCTCCGCGCCGTTGGCTGCGACTTCGTCGTCAGTCCTCTCGAAACCACCGATTCCGCCGCTGTCGACGCCGACCGCATGGGCCACGTCGTCATTGCCAGCGAGTCGATGGAGGACAACGTCCTGCGCGCACTCGGACCCCTCGGCCTCGATGCCCTGTACGTCGAACGCCCCCATGGACCGATGAAGCTCGCCGGGCAGCTCGGGCTCGTCCGCATCGCCTCGTTCGCCAGCACCGGACTGATGGCCACCATCGATACCTCTGCCAGCGTCTCCGACCTTCGCGTCCTCCGGGATTCCGGGGTGGTGGCAGTCGTTGCCCCGGCCAGCGCCACTCCATCCGACATCGCCGGGATCGCGGACCGCCTCAAGGCTGTCCCCGCCCCGCGAAAAGGCAAGCGTGAGGGGGGTGACCTGGCCATTGTGCCATCCGTCCGCCCAACCTCCACCGAAGAACACGAGCACGAGGAAGAGGACGAGTAGCCATGTCCCAGCTGCGCATCGAGCGTGCGGGGCCGGTAGCCATCATCACCATCACGAACCCACCGATGGGATACATGGATGCCGCCACGGTCCCCGAGCTCGATGCAGCCACTGCCGAACTTGAGGCCGATAGCGCCATCCGCGCCATCGTTATCACCGGTGGGCTGCCGGGTGTCTTCATCCGCCACTACTCGGTCCGGGAGCTCGAACAACTTTCGGTCAACCTTCGCGCCGCGGGCGTCCAGGTCGATCCCTCGCGTACCCTTCCCGAGCGCGACCTCGACCGCGTGTTCCGGCGGCTCGAAACGATGCCCCAGCCGGTGATCGCCGCCATCAACGGTCAGGCGATGGGCGGGGGCTTCGAGCTTGCTCTGGCCTGCGACCTCCGCGTCGCCGAGGAAGGCGACTACGAACTGGGCCTCCCCGAGGTCAGGCTGGGCATCCTCCCGGGGGCCGGTGGCACGCAGAAGCTCGCCCGGCTCACCGGGATGGCGCGCGCCCTCGAGATGACGCTACGCGGCCGCACCGTTTCCCCGGCCGAGGCTCACGCGCTCGGTATCGTCCAGGAACTTGCCCCTGCCGGTGGCGCGCTCTCTCGCGCACTGGAGATTGCCGCCGAGATGTCGCTTCGCCCGCCCCGGGCTGTCGCGCACATCAAGCGTCTCGTCCGCATGGCCCCGGAAACACCCCTCGCAGACGGCCTCGCCCTCGAGCGCACCCTGTTCCTCGACCTTCTCGTGTCGGACGACGCACTCCAGCTCATGAACCGCATGAATGCAGGCGACCTCGACATCCGCGACGTCTGACCTGGCTGGCGTGCGCCGGCGCCTCATGCCCTGGTACCGCGAACACGGCCGCCACGCGCTCCCCTGGCGCCAGACCCGCGACCCCTATGCCGTCCTCGTCTCCGAAATCATGCTCCAGCAGACGCAGGTGGAGCGGGTGCTCCCGTACTACGCGGCCTGGCTCGATCGCTGGCCCACATTCGCCGCCCTGGCTGCCGCCACTCCGGCCGATGTCATCCGCGAGTGGCGTGGGCTTGGATACAACCGCCGCGCGCTCAACCTCTACCGCCTGGCCGTCACGGTCACCCGTGACCACGACCATCACCTGCCCCGCGACCCGGGGGCGCTCCTGCGCCTGCCGGGCATCGGGCCGTACACCGCGGCCGCGGTCCGGTCGTTCGCCTATGAGGAGCCGGTTGCCGTGGCCGACACCAACATCGCACGCACTCTCGTGCGGGCCCTGCTCGGCGCCGCGAGCCAGCACGATGTCGCTCCGCGCGCGATCACCGGGCTCGCCACCTCGCTCTTGCCCACAGTCGGAGTGCGCGACCACAACCTCGCGCTCATGGACCTCGGTGCGCTGGTGTGTGTCGCCCGCTCTCCCCGCTGCGACGAATGCCCCCTCGCGGGGCTTTGCGCCTGGCGTGCCGCCGGCCACCCCGGGACGACCACGACGCGCGAGCCTGCCCCGAAGTTCGAATCCACGAGCCGCTTCGCCCGCGGCCGCATTATCGATGCGCTGCGTGCGGCCCCCGCCTCCACCGGCGAACTGGCCGCGCTGCTCCCACCGGCCCACGCGCCACGCATCGCCGGTTACCTCGCGTCACTCGAACGCGACGCGCTGATCGTCCGTGCCTCGGCCGGGTTATGGTCGCTACCGGAAGTGGCAAGCTGAGCCGCTATTTCCCCTGCCAGTTCGGCGCGCGCTTCTCGGCGAACGCCCGCGGTCCTTCGATCGCATCCTCGCTCGTGCGGCGGCGCATCTCCCACTCGTACCGCGCGACCGCCGCCTCTGCCAGCGGCATATCGAGCCCACGCATCGCGGCCTCCTTCGTCGCCCGCACCGAGAGCGGCGCGCACCGCACGATATCGGCCACCCATGCGTCCACCGCGTCATCGAGCTTCGCCAGGGGCACCACCTCGTTCACCAGTCCAAGCTCGTAGGCGCGCGGCGCCGGGATGTGCCGCCCGGTGAGGAGATACCCCATCGCCTGCTTCAGGTGCAGTTGCCTCGGGAGCCGGTGCACACCCAGGGCGCCCGCGATGAGCCCTCGCCGCGGCTCGGGCAACCCCAGCTCCGCGTGGTCTGCCGCCACGATGATGTCGCACCACAGCGCCATCTCCAGCCCGCCCCCGAGCGCGAACCCGTTCACCCGCGCGATCGTCGGCTTGAACAGGTCGAACCGGTTGGTGACGCCGCCGAAGCCGCCGGCCGGCCACGAGAGGTCGGGCCGCTGGTCGCGGGGCAAGCGCGACATCTCCGCCGTGTACTTCAGGTCGTTCCCGGCGCTGAACGCCTTCTCACCCTCGCCCGTGAGCACCGCCACCCACGCGTCGTCATCGTTCGCGAACTCGTCCCACACCTGCTGCAGCTCCCGCCCCGCCGGCGGGTGCAATGCGTTCATCACTTCCGGGCGCGTGATGGTGATGCGCGCCACATGGCCAGTCTTCTCGTACCTGCAAAACTCCACGGCCTGCTCCTCGGGAAACGTCGTGCGCGCATCCTAGAGGCTTCGACCCGCGGCGACAAAACGGCCCTACCCGAGGGCCCTCACCGCCTCGATCGCCGCGTGCATCACCTGCCGCTCACGCTCGCGCATGAACCCGCGCAGGTCGCGCGGCAATCCTCGCGCCAGTGAGTGCTCCTCCGCCACCAGGTCGTCCAGTCGCAGGAGCGCAGCCGCCCGCCGCACCCCGAGGTGTTTCGCCACCGCGAACGTCGCCGCCGTCTCCATATCCACTCCGTGGTACCCGTGCCGCGACCAGTCGGCAATCACCTCGCGCGATTCGGCCAGCAGCGCCGGGGTCGAGTATATCGCGTGCTGATCGGCGGGGATGCCCCGTGCGCGCAGCTGGTCGACGATAGCGTGAGCCAGCTCCGGGCTCGCATCCGCGAGGATCCCCTTCGGCAGGTACCAGTCCGAAACGCCGTCCTGGCGCTCCGCATGGCGCGGAACCACCACGTCGCCCAGCACGGTCCCTTCCTGCAGCGCCCCGTACCACCCCAGTTGCACCACGGCGGGTACGCCCGCCCCGCACCACGTGTGCGCGAACAGCGCCGCCATCGGTCCCCCGAAACAGGCGCTGAGAGCGACTCGCACTCCTGCGTGTTCGCCCATGTAATAGGGGATGCCGCTCCTGCTGGTCTCCGAGCGGGAGAAGTGCGCGTCATCCAGGTAGCCGGCGAATCGCTTCGCGCCCTCGTGTACGTCGAACACGCCGACGAGCAACACCACGTCCGGCAGCTGCTGGGGCCGCAGGCCCAGCATCGCCAGGTGATCGTCCGGTCCGAGTTCCTTGTACATGACTGCAAAACCCAACGCCTCCCGGGTGGGAGGCGCTGGCCGGATAGCGCAACCCGGTCGCTACTTCTTCACCGGGGCGGCGCTCTTGGTGGTCTTCGCGACCGCCTTCTGTTTGTTCGTCTTCTGGGTGTTCTTCGGACTCTTGTCTCCCAAGTGCGCTCCTCCTCGATTGCTGGTATAGGAAAGACCCGCAGATACTACGCGCCCCTGGTGGCCCTTGCATAGACGAACCGGCGGGCGCCCTTACCCGGACAGCCGCAACGCGAGCGATGCCACCCGCTGCCCGAGTGCTTTCGCCTGGTCCAGGTCCTCCTCGGTCACGCTCCCGTGCGCCGTTGCCCCGTAGTAGGAACCGGATCGCCGCATCGTATCGGTCCACGGCAGCCCGACGATCACCATGCCGTGCGCCAGCAGCAGGTGCAGCAATTGCAGCAATGTGGCCTCGTTCCCACCCGACCGCGAATACCCCGCGGTGAATGCTCCGCCAACCTTCCCGCCAATCTCTCCGCTCTCCCAGCGGTCGCCCGACTGGTCCCACCACTCCTTCATCTTCCCCGTCACGCCGCTCCAGTTCGGCGAACCCAGGACGACACCATCGCATTCCAGGAGCAAGTCCGGCGAAGCATCGTCCACGCGTCTGCGCACGCACTCCGCGCCAGCCTCAAGGATGCCCGCTTCGACACCATCCGCGAGCCGTTCCGTCAGCCCTCCGCGGCTGTCATAGAGGAGAAGGATTCGAGCCACGATTCACCCTCCCGTTCGAGCACGTCCCGCACGTCGTGGAACGTCTCGAAAGCGTAGAGCTGCTCGTGGCGCCCTTCCAGCCGCTCCAACAGCGTGCTCCGCGCGAACACCACCGGCGCCAGCTTCGCGGCCTCCAGGTCGCTCTCTCCATCGCCCACGTAGGCAACGAAGTCGCCCGCCCCGCGGAAAGCCGCCGCATACGAGAGCTTGAACCCGTCCTCGAGCACCACACCCCGCGGGCTGTAATACCGCACCCGCCAGCGATACTCCCGGCTGGTGCGGCCGGAGTGCCGCGGCACCCGGTCGAACCCCAGCCGCTCCAGCACCGTATCGACGTAGAAGTCGTAGCCATTGCTCACCACCACCGCCATCCACCCGTTCCAGTGTGCCCAGTCGAGCAGCTGACCCAGCCCCTCGCGCGGCCGCGCCACCTGGGCCACAAACGCAACGAGTTCCTCCCGCGTGGCCTCTACCAGGTCCAGCGCGGCCGCGTTGTACTGCTCCACCGTCAACTCGCCCCGGGCTTTCCGGGCCGCCAGCGCCTCCCACCCCGGCGCCGCGAACCGCTCGAAGATCTGCCGGGCCGTGTTGTCGAGGACGATCGTGTCGTCGAAATCGAGGCAGATGATGTTCGCCACCGATCGAGTTTCGCACGTTGCGCGTTGCCTGCACTGTTCCACCCTCGTGACGTGGAGATCGAGCGCGCCCGCTACCTGGTGAGCCCGGCCGGCCGGGCCGCCCTTGCCGCCATCCCGCTCGACGCGGGTCGCGATGATCCGAACCGCCTGGTCACCGGCCTCCGCAAGGCCCACCCGCCAGCCGAGGCCTCCGCCCTTGCCGAGCAGGCCACCCTCCGAAGCAAGGCGGCCGCCCGCTTCGGCCAGGACCCCGCCATGCTCCTCACCGCCACCGGCCTCGAAATGATGACCCACCCCCTGGCCGCCGAACGCCGCGCCCGGAGGCTGGCCCGGCTCGGCCTGCCCGTCGCCGACCTCACCTGCGGGCTCGGTGGCGACCTCGCCGCCTGCGCCCGGCTTGGCATTCCATCCACGGGCCTCGAGCGGGACCCTGCTACCGCTATCCTTGCCCGCGCGAACGTCCCCAGCGCCAGCATCGTCATCGGCGACGCTGGCCGGCCACCCTTCCGGCTCGATGGCCTCGCGCTCCTGCTCGACCCCGCCCGCCGCGAGGCTGCCCTGCGCACCTTCGACCCGGCTGCCTTTTCGCCCTCCTGGGAGACCTGCCTGGACCTGCTCGGGCAGGCCCGGGCCGGCGTACTCAAGGCCCCGCCTGGCCTCGATCGGGAACGTGTCCCGCATTGGGCCGAGATGGAGGCCGTCCAGCTCGGCACCGGCATGCGCGAGGTGACGCTCTGGGCTGGCGCCGGCACGAGCCGTGGCCTGCGGCGCGCTGTCCTTCTTCCCGATGGGGCTGAGCTCACCTCCGAGGCGCCCGAGTGCCCGGAAACCCCGGTTCCCATCGGCCGTTACATCTTCGATCCGGAATCGTGCGTGACGCGCGCGGGGCTCGTCCGCCACCTCGGGCAGCGGCTCGGCGCCCGCTTGCTCGACCCACAGGTCGCCTACCTCACCGCCTCCCTGCCGGCATTCGACCCGCTCGCCGCGACGTTCGAGGTACTCGAAGTGGTGCCGTTCTCGATCCGCCGGCTCAAGGAGCTCCTGGCGTACCGATCGTGGCGGCCGCAGGAAATTCGCCGCCGCGCCTTCCCCGTTGAGCCCGACGAGCTGCGCCGGCTCCTGGGCCGCCTCAACGGCGAGCCCGTCACGCTCCTCTGCACCACGGTTGGCGGCAACCGCCTGGTCGTCGTCGTGCGCCGCCTCTCCCCCGGAGCGGGCGTTCCCGTCGCATAATTCCCGCCATGCCAACGCTCCTCGTCTCACCCGCGTTTCACCGCCGCTACCAGGATCGCGTCCACGACGCCTGGCCCGGCATCGAGCCCATCGTCCTCCCCGAGGACCCGAACGGCCGTCTGGACCCCGAGACCCTGGCACGCGTTGACTTTGCCTACTTCTCGGGCGACATCTACCCCGACTACTCCCGCTCGTTCTTTGCAGCGGCCCAGGGCGCACCCAACCTCAAGTGGATGCACGTCTTCAACGCCGGCGTCGATGCCCCGATCTTCGG
>CAYUVT010000019.1:0-25355 GCA_964448165.1 uncultured Anaerolineaceae bacterium
CTGCGCTCCTGATGCGGCGGATGTCTACCTGGCCCGCGAGCGTCTTCAGATACCCCGGCACCGGGTCGAATCGCTCGATGTCCGCGCTGTTCGCCGGCGCCATCTTCACCTTCGAATGGCCTTCGAGGATGGCAGGCACCCTCCCTTCGATCGCGGCGACAAATTCCGGGCTGGCGCTCCCGCCGTAGTGCGGTTTCACCTTGATCCCGTTCCACCGGTACGGGTTGTGCGAGCTCGTCACCACCACGCCCCCGCACGCCTGCACCTCGATGATCCGGTAACTCAACGCGGGTGTCGGGGCCGGACGGTTCGCGAGCTGCACCCGGAACCCATTCCCCGCCAGCACGCGCGCAACGGTCAGCGCGAACTCGTCCGAGAGGAAACGCGTGTCGTAGCCGACGATGACCGGCCGGGCCGTTCCATAGGTCACCGCGAAATGCTCGGCCGTTGCCTGTGCGCAGGCAGCGACATTCTCGAACGTGAATGTGTCTGCGATGATGGCCCGCCAGCCATCGGTGCCGAAGTGGACCGGGTTCTCAACCATGGGGCCCATCATACCTGCCGCCCGCATCGATCGACGTCCCCTGCGGCACCACTGCGCCGGCGCCAATCGACGCCCCCTTCCCCGCAACCACCCCGGCAGCGGTCGCGCCATCGCCGACGATCACCCCATCCGCCAGGATGCTGCGCTCCACCACCGCCCCCTTCCCGACCGTGACGCCTTCCCAGAGGATCGAATCAGTCACCCGCGCACGGCTTCCCACCGTGCTCCCCGGGCCCACAGCCGAGCCAGCGACATCGGCGTCAGCGGCGATGTTCGCGCCCATGGCGATATCGTTGTCGCCGGCCAGGAGCGCCCGGCTCAAGGCCAGGTAGCGTTGCGGCGTTCCAAGGTCCGCCCAGTGCCCCACGAACCGGTATCCCAGCACCCGCCGCCGCCGTGCCACCAGCGAAGGAAACAGCGTCTCCTCCACGCGCACCGCCCCCGCCGGGATCTCGTCCACCAGCCCCGGCTCGAAGATCCACACGCCGGCGTTCACCAGCCGCGAGGGGGCCTCGCCCCGCGGCGGCTTCTCCACGAAGCCGGTCACCAGCCCTTCCGGGTCGACAACCGCCACGCCGAACTGCGAAGGGTCTTCCTCCTCGTGGAGCGCCAGTGTCAGGTCAGCGCCAAAGCCCACATGTGCCCGGTATGCGGCACGGAAATCGAAGTCGACGTACACGTCGCCGTTCAGGACGACGAAGCGGCCGGCAATCCCTGCGGTACGCACGGCATTGCGGATCGCCCCTCCCGATTCCAGCCGCTCCTTCTCGACGATCGGCACGATCTCGATTGCCCCATGCCGCCCCGCCGGGTAACTCGCAGCCAGGTCCTCGTTCGATTGGCCCAGCGCAAGTACCACCCGCTCGATCCCCGATCGCGCCAGCCAGTCGAACAGGTACTCGATAGCTGGCCGGTTCAGGAGAGGCACCAGGCTCTTGTGCCGCGTCGCCGTCAGCGGCCGCAGCCTGGTGCCCTGCCCGCCAACCAGGACGATTGCGTCCACGGGTGGCCGAAGCTACCTTCCCGCCGTCACACGCAGGTCGGCGGCCCGCGAGGTGTCTTCCCATGGCACGTTCAGGTCGGTCCGGCCGAAGTGCCCATACGCCGCCGTCGGCCGGTAGATCGGCCGTCGCAGGTCCAGGTCCCGGATGATGGCCCCCGGCCGCAGGTCGAAGTGTTTGCGCACGGCATTCAGGATTACCGAATCCGGCACCACCCCGGTCCCGAACGTCTCCACGCCTATCGAGGTCGGATGCGCCACCCCGATCGCATACGAAAGCATGAATTCGCAGCGCGTGGCGAGCCCCGCCGCCACGATATTCTTCGCGACCCAGCGGGCCGCGTAGGCTCCCGACCGGTCCACCTTCGTCGGGTCCTTCCCGCTGAACGCCCCGCCTCCATGACGGGCGATCCCACCGTATGTGTCCACAATGATCTTCCTGCCGGTAAGGCCCGCGTCGCCCTTCGGCCCGCCAACCACGAACCGCCCCGATGGGTTCACGAAGATCTTGGTCTGCTCGTCAATGAGCGACCTGTCGACGATAGTGCCGATGATGTGCGCCCGCACATCGGTGTCGATCGTCTCGTTGTCCACGTCCGGCGCATGCTGCGTTGAGATCACCACCGCCTCGGCCCGGATTGGCTGCCAGTTATCGCCGTACTCGATGGTCACCTGGCTCTTGCCATCCGGCCGCAGCCACGGCAGTTCGCCGCTCTTCCGCGCCTGTGCGAGCCGCCGTGTCAGCCGATGTGCCAGCGAGATCGTGAGCGGCATCAGCTCGGGTGTCTCGGTGCACGCGAACCCGATCATCATTCCCTGGTCGCCCGCACCGGTATCGAGGTCCGCCGTCTCCGAATGCCCGTGCCGCGCCTCCCACGACCGGTCCACCCCGTCCGCGATGTCCGGCGATTGCTGCCCAATGGCCGTGATGACGCCGCACGTCTCGGCGTCGAACCCGATCTGCGACGACGTGTACCCGATCTCCCGGACCGTCTGCCGCACAATGCTCGGAATTTCCACGTAGGTCTTTGTGGTGATTTCCCCGGTTACCAGCACCAGCCCGTTCGTAATCGCCGTTTCACAGGCCACCCGCGCTTTCGGGTCGTCCCGGTAGATCGCGTCCAGCACCGCGTCCGAAATCTGGTCGCACACCTTGTCGGGGTGGCCCTCGGTCACCGATTCCGAGGTCAACAACTTGCGTTCACTCATCTTTTGCCCTTCCTTGTCGATTCCTGGCAAGGCCGGCGGGCAAAAGAAAGCCCCTCACAGCCGATGAGGGGCGATGCGTTCACGTTCTCCACGGATGCACCCCTCGCCGCGAGGGGCGGGCCTTCCCGCAAGCCCGCCTTTTGTTGTCCTTCCACGGAAGGACCACGTCGTCTTGGCACCTTGGAGGCTTAACCAGGTTGCCGGGCGCGGTCGCCCTCTTGACGCTCCATTCATCCTACCAGTCCGCCCCCGCCACGCGAAAGCGACCCCGGCCCATACTGCGGCCCGTTCGGCCCTCGGCCTAGGTTCCTGCCTGCCAGCTCGTCAGGTAGTGCTGCTGCTCCTCGGTCAGGTAGTCGATCTGCACTCCCATCGCGTGCAGCTTCAGCCGCGCAATCTCTTCATCTACTTCCGCCGGCAGCTCATACACCTTCTTCTCCAGCCGCGTCGCGTTTTCCGCGATCCACTCCGCCCCCAGGGCCTGGTTCGCGAACGACATGTCCATCACCGCCGCCGGGTGCCCCTCCGCCGCGGCAAGGTTCACCAGCCGTCCTTCGCCCAGCAGGAACAGCTTCCGGCCATCCTGCAGCCGGTACTCGTCCACCGATTCCCGCACGCGCTTCTTCCCCTCGCTCAACGCTCCGAGCGCCTTCAGATTGATCTCGCTGTCGAAGTGCCCGCTGTTCGCCAGGATCGCACCATCCTTCATCACCTCCAGGTGTTGCCGGTCGATGACGTTCATGTCCCCGGTCAGCGTCACGAAGAAGTCGCCCTCCCGGGCCGCGTCGGCCATCGGCATCACCCGGTACCCGTCCATCACCGCTTCCAGCGCCTTCACCGGGTCGACCTCGGTCACGATCACCTGCGCGCCCATGCCCCGCGCCCGCGAAGCCACCCCACGCCCACACCAGCCATACCCGGCCACCACGAAGTTCTTCCCCGCCAGCAGCACATTTGTCGCCCGCACGATGCCATCCACGGTCGACTGCCCCGTCCCGTAGCGGTTGTCGAACAGGTGCTTGGTATCGGATTCGTTGATCGCCACAATCGGGTAGCCAAGCGCCCCCGCGGCCGCCATCGCCCGCAGGCGAATCACGCCCGTCGTCGTCTCCTCCGTGCCGCCAACCACCCCCGGCAGCAGATCCCGCCGGTCCTTATGCAGGGTCGCCACAACGTCGGCACCGTCATCCATCGTCAGCTGCGGACCGTGCTCGAGCGCCTGGTGGATGTGCCGGTAATACGTCTCGTTGTCCTCGCCGCAAATCGCGAACACCGGGATCCCGCACTCGCTGACCAGCGCCGCGGCCACATCGTCCTGGGTCGACAGCGGATTGCTGGCGCACAGCCGCAGGTCGGCTCCACCTTCGCGCAGCGTGATCGCCAGGTTCGCCGTTTCTGTCGTCACGTGCAGGCAGGCCGTCATTCGGATGCCCTTCAGAGGCTGCTCGCGCCGGAAGCGCTCGCGAATGAGCCGCAGCACCGGCATTTCGCGCTCCGCCCACTCAATCCGCCGGATGCCCTCCGCTGCAAGACGCGGGTTGGCAATATCACTCGGTACCGACACAGGGATCTCCTCACGCGCGCCGCACTCCCGGCCGCAGGTTGGGTTCTTCGAATCAGTCGTGAAGCGTCACGAGGCTTCCATCATACTTGCGGCCCCGGATTGCGGCACGAACCCGCCGCAACGCCGAACCTACCCCCGAGGGGTCGCGCCGCGCTGCACTTGCCTCCACCAGGTGGCACACCTCGCGATAACCCAGCCTCGCGTACGCCGCCACCGCCGGCGTGTTGTTCGGGTCCACCGTCAGGACCACGTGGTCGCAGTACTCCAGCAACGCTTCGGTGACCGCGCTCGTTGCCGCCGTCGCGTACCCGTGGCCCCGGTAGGCCGGATGCGTGAACACGTTGCCCACCACGGCCACCCCTTCGTGCCGCGACACCACGTGCGTGCCCGCCGCCGCCACCAGCCGCCCATCCCGGACTACGCCCCGGTACACCCCGTTGTCGATGTGGTCGGGCACGTAGTAGCTCGGTCCCCCCTCGCTCCCGTACAGGCTGTTGAGCTTCCGGATGTCGAGCCCGGAAAGCGTCACCGTCGCCACCCCGTGCGCGGGCACGAACGTGTGCCGATCGACGCCCATCCGGATCATCGGCTGCTGGGTCGCCAGCCGGTACACCCGCCGCAAGGCCTCCAGGTGCTGCGGCTGGCAGGTCGCATACGTCTGTGCCGTCCCGGGGTGGATCGTCAGGATGGCCAGCACCGCGTCCGGGTCGCCCATCACGAACGTCGCGTCGCCCAGCCCGCCCCGGCTGTGAAGCACCAGCCCCGTCCCGGTCGTCCCTCGTGCGTAGTACCACCGTGTGCGCGGAAAGAGCGCCGGCTCCAGCTGCCCCAGCGCATAGGCGGTGTATTCCACCCGCGGCGCGAGGATCGAGCGGATGGCCTGCGGGTCCGTGAGGGGCTGGACAACATAATCCAGCCGTTTCCGGGCCACCGCCTGCCACCGCACCTCGCGCTCCGCCATCAGCCATCGACCTCGAAGTGCGTCAGCTCCCGGAACTGGCGGTACCTCGCTTCAACTTCCTCGCGTGTGAGCGTCAGGAGCCGCGATGGCCCCACCCCCTCCACGGAAAACGATGCGACGGTCGACCCATAGATAATCGCCCGCCGGATGTCCCGCCGGGTCACGTCCCTCACGGTGTCGAGGTACCCCAGGAACCCTCCCGCGAACGCGTCACCCGCACCCGTCGGGTCCACCACCTCCTCGAGCGGATACCCCGGCGCCACGAAATAGTCCTCTCCGCTGACAAACGCCGCTCCATACTCGCCCAGCTTCACGATCACGCCCTTCACACCATTCGATACCAGGTCGCGGCCCGCTTTCGCGATGCTCGGCATCTGTGCCAACTCCCGGACCTCGCTTTCGTTCAGCGTCACGAAGTCCGCCTCCCGGATCGTTCGCCGCAGTTCATCCGGCGTCTCGTCGATGAACATCTTGATGGTGTCGACAAGTGTCACCCTCGGCTCCCGCAACCCCGAGAGCAACTGCCGCTGATACACCGGATGGCCAGCCGCCAGGCACGCTGCCGTGCAGTCATCCCACTCCGGCAACAACGGCGGCAGGTGCTCGATGCTCACGCCCAGTTCCGGGTACCACGTCTCCCGTGAGTTCATGTCGTAGCTGTAGCGCGCACCCCACCGGCTCGTCTTCCCCCCCGCGATGGTCTGCAACCCCGAAAGGTCGATCCCCGGGCGCTCCAGCTTGCGGCGCATCTCATCCGGAAAGTCCTCGCCAACCACCGCGAGCAGGCGCACATCCGTGAACAGCGACCCCGCAAGCGCCGCACAGGTCGCCGAGCCCCCGAGCGAATTCGTCACCTTCGTGAAGGGCGTCTCGATGTCGTCGATCGCCACCCAGCCCGATACCAGCATCGTCATCCAGTTACTCCCAGCCGGCGCGCGAGGATCGGCCCCAGCCGCCGCCGGTTCTCTTCGTCGATCGCCTCCGGGCTCGTCACGAGGGCCGCATCCAGCGCGGTCGCGCACCCGCACGCGTCCCGTCCCGGCAGCGCCAGGGCGAGATTCCGCACAGCCTCCTGCGCCGTAGCCACATTCTGCCGCAGTGTCTCGAACACCGTCCGCGCATCGACCGCTTCGTGGCCCGCATGCCCCGCGTCGTAGTCCGTCACAGCAGCGAGCGTCGCGTAGCAAAGCTCGGCCTCGCGAGCGAGTTTCGCCTCGGGCAGGGCCGTCATTCCCACGATGCTCGCGCCCCATCCACGCTGCAATTCGCCCTCGGCGCGCGTCCCGAAAGCCGGCCCTTCGATCACCACGTAGGTCCCGCCCGCATGAACGGTGGCCCCCGCCGTAGCCGCGGCGCCCCGTGCCGCCTCCCGCATCGCCGGGCAAAACGGCTCCGCAAACGCGATGTGCGCCACCACGCCGGCCCCGAAAAACGTTGCCGGCCTCCCCCCATTCGTCCTGTCGATCAGCTGGTCTGGCGTCACCATATGTCCGGGCTCGAAATCTCCCCGCAGGCTCCCGACAGCCGAGATCGACACCACCCGCTCGACTCCCAGCTGCTTGAGCGCCCAGAAATTCGCGCGCTGAGGGAGTTCCGACGGGAGCAACCGGTGCCCCCTGCCGTGACGCGCCAGGAACGCCACCCGCGTGCTACCGAGCGTCCCAATGCGGATTGCATCACTCGGCCGCCCGAATGGCGTGTCGACCTCCACCTCCTCGATGGCGCCGAGCCCGGGCATGTCGTAAAACCCCGAACCGCCGATGACCGCAAGGGGAATCGAACCTGTCACGCAATCCCTGTCTTGTGGAGATAGCTGAAGTGTACGGCTTCCGGCCCCGTTATGGCTGCGCCAGGAGCTTCGCCAGCGACCGTTCATAGGGCGGCCGCGCAAGCCCTCGCTCCGTGACGATCGCGGTGATGAGCTCGGCCGGCGTCACATCGAACGCCGGGTTGTAGGCGCCGATCCCCTCCGGACTCCAGCGTTGTCCTCCGAATCCACCGACTTCGCGTTCGGGCCTGAACTCAATCGGGATGCTCGCGCCGCTGCCACAACCGGGATCGATCGTCGTCCGCGGGGCGGCGATGTAAAACGGCACCCGATGTCGCATGGCCACAACCGCCAGCCCATACGTGCCGATCTTGTTCGCGCTATCACCGTTCACTGCGATCCGGTCAGCGCCCGTAATCACCGCCTGTACTCGCCCGGAGGCGATCAGCGCCGCTGCTGCCGTATCGGGCACCAGGGATGCCGGGATCCCTGCCCGCGCCAGTTCCCAGGCCGTCAGCCGTGCTCCCTGCAGCAATGGCCGGGTTTCCGTGGCGTAGCAGTGCACCAGCCGCCCCTCGGCGTGCGCCACGCGGATGATGCCGAGCGCCGTGCCTATCCCGCCGGTCGCCAGGGCGCCGGTGTTGCAGTGGGTGAGCACTGCCGTGCCTTCAGCCAGGAGCGCCGCCCCGTGCTGCCCAAGGGCAAGGTCCTCCTGCAGCCGGCGTTCCATATGTTCGCCCACCACCTCCCAGAGGACCGCTCGCCGGCGCTCTGGCACTACCGCAATGGCGGCTTCCAGGGCCTTCTGCGCGCCCCACGAAAGCTCCACCGCGGTCGGCCTGGTCGATGCGATCTGCTCCGCCGCCCGTTGCAGGTCCTCGTCACGCGCGCCGCGTTCCTCCGCCGCCACGGCCACGCCGGCCATCCCGCACGTTCCCAGGAGCGGCGCGCCGCGCACCCGCAGCGCTGCAATCGCTTCGCACAGAGCGTCCACCGCATCGATCCGCCGCCAAACCTCACGGGCCGGGAGTTCTGTCTGGTCCAGGATCTCGACCGCTGGTGGCGCCAGCCGTACCGGCGAAAAACTCTCCACGCGCTCAGTCTACCGGCACCGCTACCGCGCGGCCCGCACCGATCGCTCCACCTCTTCCAGGTCGCGCACCAGGTTTGCGCGTGTCCGCGCCTTCACACCCTTCAGCACATCGCGCACATGTTCGTTGAGCGCCACCGACACCGAATCGACCAGGGTTCGGCCCGAGGCGGTGAGTTCCAGCCGCACCGCCCGCCGGTCGCCAAGGTCCCGCTTGCGAGAGATGTGCCCCGCCCGCTCGAGCCGGTCCAGCACGCCCGTCACGGTTTGTGATTGTTGCGAAAGGTAGTCCGCAACCAGGTGCGGCTGCGGCCGCTCGAACGAATCGATCGCCAGCAGTGTCACCGCCTGGATAAACGTCACCTCGTGATCGCGCAACAGCCGCTGGTCCAGCTCCCGCACCGTCGCATTCGTCGTCCGGTACAGGCCCGTCACCAGGGCCAGTTCGTCTCCCGTATCCCCGTCCATGTCTTCGATGGTAGCACCACGGATGAGCAATGAACGGGTAAGCCACAACGCGAAGACCGATCTGTCACGTACCTTTCCACCCTCCGCCCCGCACCCGCAACCGGGCACTGGCGGATGTCCGGTCAGTACGTCAGCAGGCTGTGCACCGCGTACCCGTCGAGCCTTCCCCGGCCCCCCAGCGCTTGCAGCTCCACGGCAAAACCGAAACCCGCCACCACCCCGCCGATCAACTCCACGAGTTTGGCTGTTGCCAGGGCCGTCCCGCCGGTTGCCAGGAGGTCGTCCACAATGTAGGCGCGCGTTCCCGCAGCCAGCGCATCCTGGTGGATGTCGAGCCGGCTCTCGCCATACTCCAGCGAGTACTCCACCGTTTGCCGCGCCGCGGGCAGCTTCCCCTCCTTGCGGACCGGTACGAACGGCAGGCCCAGCCGGTCGGCAACCGGTGCCCCGAACACGAACCCGCGCGACTCAATCCCCACCACCGCTTCCGCCTCCCGGACCCGCGCGTCCTTCGTCAGCGCGTCCAGCACCTCCCGAAAGGCCTCCGGCGCCGCCAGCAAGGGCGTGATATCCCGGAACAAGATCCCCGGCCGGGGAAAGTCTGGCACGTCGCGGATGTACGCCTTCAGGTCCATCGCCGCGATGATACCTTTCCCCTCCCTTACGCGGCGATGAATCCCAAACGCTCCCATCGTTGACCAAGCAGCGCTTCGTGCGGCACTCCCAGCCAATCCTCGATCACGGTCGCGTACACCCGCCGGAAATCGGTGGTGTACGGCACGTTGCCGTCGTCCACAAGCGCGGCCAGGTCCGGCGCATCGCCGTACAATCCGCCTCGCACCCCGCTGCCCAGGGCCAACAACACGCTTCCCGCGCCATGATCCGTGCCGCCATTTGCGTTCTCCGCCACGCGCCTCCCGAACTCGCTCCACGTCAGCACCAGTACGTCGTCCGCCTTCCCATGGGCGGTCAGGTCCTGGTAGAACGCCGACAGCCCTGAATCCAGCGTCTCCATCAACGCCGTGTGTTCGGCCAGCTGATTGTTGTGCGTGTCGAACCCGCCCAGGGTGATGTGCCCGACCCGCATCCCCAGGTCGCCCACGATCGCCTCCGCCAGCACAGAGAGGCCCGACCCGAACGAGGAATCCGGGTACTCGACCGCCGGTGCGTAGGCCCGATCCACCTCCTGCAACAGCCTTGAGCTCGACATCGCCGTCTCGACGGTCGTCTCGAGTAACGCCCCATACGGCGAAGCCGCCGGGTACTGCTCATAGAGCTTCAGCATCGTCGCCGTGCGTGCGTGGCCGGGGTCCGCCAGCCTGCCGCCAACCTTGACCCCATAATCCTCGGGACTCCTCACCGACGGCACCGCGACCTTCGGCGAGCGCATCTCCTCGGGCGTCGAAGCCCCCACGTTGAACCCCAGGAACGGGTCGTGCTCGTCGCTCTCCAGCTTCTCAAGCGTCCGCCCGAGCCACCCGCTGTCGAGCTCCATCCTGGGGTCTCCAGACTGCCAGATCGCCATCGACTTGAAGTGACTGTAGTTCTGCCCGGGGTAGCCGACGCCACGCACGATCGCCAGCTTCCCCGCATCCCACAGGCCCTTCATCCCCGGTAGCGCCGGGTTCAGCCCGAAACCCTCATCCAGCGGCAACACGGCTTCCTCGGCAATGCCCAGCGTCGGCCGTGCCGAACGGTAGGCCGGGTCCGAGGCCGGCACCACCGTGTTCAGGCCGTCGTTTCCCCCCGCCAACTGCACCAGCACCAGCGTCTTCTTGCTGGCCGGGTCCACCACGGCACTGCTGTTCTGTGCCGCGAACGCGACAGCTCCCTTCAACAACGACCGGGCCGTCGTCCCGATGCTGACCAGGGCGACACCGCCCTTCACAAAATCTCTCCGCGTGAGCATGTTGCTCCTCCAGGTGGGGTTAGATGAGCTGGTATTCCGGGCTGGCCAGCACCAGGTAGGCCACCGTTGCCGCCCGCTCCGGCCCCGCCGGCACCGTCGCAGCATGCGCGTGCAGCGCCTCCCGCGAGGCCCCTTCGACGTCGCCATCAACCAGCGCTCTGAGCGCCGTATCGACCATGCCCTCGATGGTTGTCTCCCCCTCCAGTGCCGGGATTGCGATCGGCCGGCCGCGCGGGAACAGGAAGGCGTCCAGGAAGTTCACCCGCCCGAAGAAGGTCCCCGATGAGAGCCATGCTTCGCCGCCGGGCCACCCGGCAACGCTCGGCGGCTCGAACAGGCGCTGGTCCATCCCGGCCGAGCTCTGCTCGATCGTTTGCCAGTTCGTCTCGATGCCCAGCGCGCGCACCGCTCCCACAGCGAATTCCACCGGGCTTCGTACCAGTGACCGGTACGCCCTCATCGACCAGAATTCGTCGCTCAATAGCGTCGCGCGCACCACCTCCCGTACGCTGTGGTCCGTTGTGTCCCACACCTCCACAAGCCGGTCGATGACGTCGTCCCCGGGGTCGCGGTACGCCAGCTCGCTGAACAGGCGCCGCGCAATGAACCGCCCCGTTGCGGGTTGCTGCATGATGATGCGCACGATGTCCTCGCCCCCGAAGTTGCCGGTCTGGCCGAGAAACGTCTTGCTGCCCGTGTCGTGCAACCTGGGTTCCAGCCGGAACTCCGGCTCCCATGCCGCCCACATCTGGTTCAGCCATTCGTCCCGCTCCCGCTCACTCAACCCCTCTGGTGGCCGCTCTCGCGCCGGGCGCGTCAACCGCCATCCTGTGAACGCCCGCGCACTCTCCCGCACGTCCTCCTCCGTGTAGTTGCCCTCCCCCATCGAGAACAGCTCCATCAGTTCCCGCGCGTAGTTTTCGTTCGGGTGCGCCTTCGTACTCTCGATGGTGTTCAGGTAGAGCATCATCGCCGGGTCCTTGCTCACCGCCTGCAACAGATCGTCGTACCGGCCCAGCGCATGCGCCCGGAAAAGCTCGTTCTGGCGCACCAGTTGCTTCGCCGCCTGGATTCCCACCTGGCTCACCTGCGACGTCAACAACCCGTGCCAGATGTACGTCATCCGCTCCTCCAGCGGCCGCGCGCTGTACGCCATGCGCGTCAGCCACCAGCGTTGCATGTCCCGGATGAGCGGTGGCCGCCTCCCATCGAGTCCTCGTCCTGGCGTGGTCAGGTTGAATGCCTCTCGCGCAATCCGCGCTTCCAGCTCCGAGTTGTCCACCGTCCCGTAGTTCAGCAGCCGGTCAACCGCTTCCTCCCGCCCCAGGCTGGCGAACTCCTCGATTTCGCGGGGGTTCCCTCCCCAGCCAGCACGCCGCAGCAGGTGCGCCGCCCGTGCCCATGCATCTTCGATCGGCCGGTTGGGGTCGGGGGCCGGGGTGGGCGTTGGCCCCGGCGAGGTGGCCGCCTCCGGCTCCTCTGCCTCCTCTCCCTGCCGTCCGCCTCCGCCGCTGAAGGCGATGACGCCAGCGGCAGCACCACCGCCCGCAATGGCCGCCGCCCCCGCAAGGAAAGCCCTGCCGGTCGCCCTCCGTGGCCCGCTGCCATTCGGGGCCAGTTCCTGTGGTGCCTGCTCCATCTCCTGCTCCATCGCCGAATTGCCCGGCTTGCTTCAGGTATGGCCGTTGGGCCCTTGCAGGTGACGGTCGCGGGGCGCAGGCATCCCACCTCTTGCGAGCCTCTAACAGGATCCCGGGAAATGGAAAGCCACCTTAACGCCTCCCCATCACCTCGCCCGCCTACCGTGCCATTCCTTTGCTGTCGGGAGGCTCCATGGGAAACGCACGCAAGGGATTCGCACGCGAGCGGCATCCAGGGCTGAAGCTCGCTCTCACGGCCACGGCGGTGGCCGGCTTTGCTCTCGCCTGGCTGGGCTTCGAAAGCTCCCCTGCCAGCTCGGGCGCGCCCGCGCTCGAACTCGCCGCCCCAATCCAGTCCGCCACCGCCCCGGCAACGGCGACGCCGACTCCCGTGACCACCCGCCCCAGCGCGACACCCGCCCCTCGCACCACCGCCGAACCTGCGCCCGAACCTACCGCTTCGAGCTCCCCCCTCCCCGCGCGGCGCCGGACCAGGGCCTCCTGATGAGCTGGAAGCTCTCTGCCCTCGTCGCCTTCGCCCTTACGGCGGGTGTCGCTCTCGCAGAGACCAGCGCCGGCGCGGGCGCGTCTTCGCCATCCTGGGACGCGCTCCGCGCAGCCGGGTTCACGGCCTACTCGCTCCTCTGGCTCTCCACGGTCTCGGGCCTGGTTCTGCGCCTCCGTTTCCGCCTCCCCGGCCTGGGGCCCACGCGTCTTCTCGAATCTCACCGGATCCTCGCCACTCTTGCGCTTGCCTTCGTGGCGGGCCACCTCGCCGGCATCCTCGTCGACCCGTGGACTGCCATCGGCCCGCGCGATGTCGCCCTGGGGTTCACCAGCCCGTATCGCCCGGCCGCGGTCCTCCTGGGCTCCATCGCGCTCTGGCTGATGGCCGTTGTACTGCTCTCAACAGCCTTCGCCGCCTTCCTCCACATCGCTACCTGGCGCGCGCTCCATTACCTGGCCTTCCCTGCCTACCTCGCGGCCCTGTTCCACGGGCTGACGGCCGGGACCGATGCGGCCTCTCCGGCCGCCCGCATGCTCTATGCCTCCACGGCGGCGACTGTCGCCGCCCTCTTTGCGCTCCGGGTGGTCGATCGGCGAACGGTCCGCCGTACCATGTTCCTCTCCCCAACCGGCCCTGCATCTCTGCCAGCCGACGAGTAGGCTGCGATCGTGCCCCGGCGCCCGAATCGATTTGCCCACGAACGCTACACCGGCATCAAGCTCATCCTGAATGCCGCGGTTGTCGCCGCGTTCTTCGCCGGCTGGGCACTGTTCAACGCCACCAACAACCTCGGACACGATTCCTCCACGCCTGCGCCTGCCACACCCACCTCTGCGGCGCTCCCTCCCCCGGCCACTCCGACCGCCAGGGTACCGACTGTGCCCGGGGGCGCCACCCTCACACCCGCGACCCCCACCTCTGAACCAACTCGTGCGCCTACCGCGACCCCAACCCGCAGATCGAGGGCAAGCTGAGATGAGCTGGAAACTCGCGATCGCCACCTTCGCCGTCCTCTGCGTTGCCGTCGTTGCGGGCCGCCAGGCCGACTCCGCCGGCGGCACCGCTACCTGGGATATGACGCGCTCCGCCGCCTGGTCTTCATACCTCCTCCTCTGGGCCTCGGTCATCACCGGAGTGGGAGTCAATCTCCGCTTCCACCCGGGCGTTGGGCGCCAGGCCCTGGTCTTCGAGATCCATCGCACAACCGGCACGCTCGGGCTCGCCCTCGCCCTCGTCCACGGTTTCGCACTCGTGCTCGACCGTTACCTCACGTTCCACGTTTGGGATGTCTTCGTGCCCTTCACCTCGGACTACCGTCCGTGGCAGGTGGCCCTCGGCGTGGCCGCGCTCTGGCTGGTTGCGGCGATCCTCTTCAGCTCATGGTTTGCGGGATGGATCGCTACCGGCACCTGGCGCAGTGTTCACTACCTCGCGTACCCGGCGTTCGCGCTCGCGTTAGCCCACGGCCTTGCTACCGGGAGCGATACGGAGCACTGGCCCACGCACGTCATTTACAGCCTCACCGCCGGCGCGATCCTCGGCGCCGTCTTCCTTCGCTTCGTGGCGCACTCCTGGGTCGAATCGGTCCGCCATGCCGCTGCGCACCACGAACGGTGACGTTACACCTCCGTGAGCCCAAGCCCGCGCAGGAACGCCCGGTTGTTTGGCTCGCGCCCCAGGAAGTCCCGCACCAGCTGTCCCCCGTCCACCGTGCCGCCGCGCTCGAGAATGGTCTTGCGGTAGTGCATGCCCACGGCGGTGTCCAGGGGACTGGTCTCCTCGAATCGCGTGTACATGTCATCGCCAAACACGTGCGACCACAGGTACCCGTAGTACCCCGCATCGTAGCCGAACAGGTGCCCGAATCCCGACTGGAAGTGCGTCCCCTCGGTGTACGGGAAACCCGTGATCTCGTGCAACGCCTTCAACGTTGCCGTGGTATCGCCATCAAACCCTGGCGAGTGGTAGGTCAGGTCAAGCGTCGCAAAGAACAGCTGCCTCAGCGTCATCACCCCGCTGTTCAGGTTCTTCGCCGCCACCATCGAGTCCACCTGCTCCTGCGGAAGCGGCGCCCCTGTTTCATAGTGCCGCGAAAATCCCGCGAGCACGGCGGGCTCCCAGCACCAGTGCTCCAGCATCTGGCTGGGTGCTTCCACGAAGTCCCGCTCCGTCGCGGTCCCGCTGAATCGCGCCCGCCGCGCCCGCGTCAACGTCTGATGCATGATGTGCCCAAACTCGTGGAAGAACGTCACCACTTCGGTATGGCGCAGTAACGATGGCTGTGTCGCCGAGGGCTTGGTGAAGTTCGCCACGATGGCGCTCACCGGTTGCTGGTAGCTGCCATCGGGCCGCATTCTCCCCCGCCGGAGCGTGAAGGCCGCCGCATGCCCATACTTGTTCGGCCGCGGGAACAGGTCCATGTAGAACCGCGCGAACGGCTCGCCTCCGGTCGCTTCAGCGATGTCGAAGGCTCGGACGTCCGCGTGCCAGCGTGGAGCGCCCGGCGCCTCGGTGAACCGCACACCCAGCAACGTCTGGTACACGTCGAACAGCCCCGCGACAACCGCTTCAAGCGGGAAGTACTTCGCCACCTCGAAGTCGTCCACGGCGTATTTCGTCTTCAGCAGCTCGTTGTGCCAGTACCGCCAGTCCCAGCTGTTCACCTGGTCGCTTCCGGTCCGCGTCTTCGCCAGCTGCCGCATCTCCTGCATATCCCGCTCCGCTTTCAGCGCGACGCGCTCCCGCAGGTCGGCCAGGAACTCCGCCACCGCCTGCCGCGTCCTCGCCATCCGCACCTCGGTCCGGTACGCCGCCCACGAGTCGTACCCGAGCAGGCGTGCAACCTCCGTCCTCGCTTCGAGCGCGCGCTCCAGCACCGCCACATTGGCAGCCCCGCCCTTCCGCTGATCCTTTTCGAACAGCTCCCGCCGCAACCCCTGGTCGGGCGAATTCGCCATAAAGGGCTGGATCTCCGGGTAATCCAGCGAAACCCGGTACTTCGTCACGCCGGCTTCGTCGACCTTCGCAAGGTTCTCTATCCAGGCGTCCGGCAGCCCTGTCAACTGCTCCCGGGTGACCACGATCCCGTCTTCGTACTCGTCGATGTTCTTGCGAAACTGCACATCCAGCTCAACCAGTTCATCGAACAGCCGGCGTACTCGCTGGCGCTGTTCTGCCGGCAGGTCGAATCCGTTTCGCCGGTAGTCACGGAGCTCATGTTCCAGCCAGCGCGCGTCCTCACCGCGTAGCCCCGCGGCCTCCGCCGTGCCAGCGAATGCCCTGATCGCCGCGTACAGGTCCTCCCGGAACGACAGCCCGACCATGTACTTGTCGAGCTTCTCATCCCACTCCCGCGCTGCCCCCCGCAACGCATCATCAGCCGATACGTACGCCATGAACGCGTACTGCCCCGAAGCCTGGGACACTGGCTCCACCGCCTCTTCCAGCGCGAGCAGCGTATTCGCGAACGTCCGCTCGCTATCGGGCACGGCCACCAGCGCCGCGATCCGCTCGTCGCACACGCGCATCGCCTCGGCACACGCGTCCGCCAGCTGGTCTGGCGTGAGCGTGCCAAAGTCCACAAGGTCCAGCGATCCCGTCATGGTGTGCCCTCCCGCGTCAGGTGAGGGCTCATCTTACGGTGCTATCCCATTCTGTTCGCTTCCAGGTGCCCGAGGATCGCCTCGCTCACCGCCTCGAACTGCTCCTGGATGAGCCAGTGACCGGCATCCAGCTCCACAAACCGGTACGGTCCCTTCATGTACCGCTCTCCCGCCTCTACCCCGGCCCGGCCAATCGCCGAATCCTGGTTGCCCCACACGAGCAGCGTCGGTGTGGCGACATCCCCGAACATCGCGTCCGGCTGGATGCCGCCCGACCCGCGATACCAGTTCAACGCCCCCGTCAACGCTCCCGGCTGGCTGAACACCGAGAGGTACTCCGCTCGCTCTTCCTCCGAACTCGCGCTCCACACGTTCTTCAACCCCGCGAAGCCGTTTGCCGAGAGCGCCGCCTCCGCAACCCCGGGCTCCTGGAAGAAGGTGATGTACTGGCTGCGCCGCGCCTGGTCTGCGTCCTCCCGGATCGCGCGCCCGAACGCTGCCACATGCGGCACCGAGAGCGCTGACCAGCTCGCAATCCGCCCGGGATGCAGGGCCACCGCCGCCCAGCCCGCCCCCGCTCCCCAGTCGTGCCCTACCAGGTGGAACCGCTCCACCCCCCACACATCGGCCAGCGCGAAAACGTCCCCGGCAAGTTCCCGGTAAGTGTAATGCTCCTTCCCCTCGGGTCGTGCTCCCGGGCTGTAGCCCCGCTGGTCCGGTGCCAGGCACCGGAATCCCGAGGCTTCCAGCTTGCCAAGCAGCTTGACCCACATGTGCGATGTCTCCGGGAACCCGTGCAAAAGGATCACCGGCTCGCCCACCTCCCCCGCCATCCTGCAGCGGAACGTCATGCCGTTGGCGGCAAGCTCACAGATGGTTGTGGGCACGGGAGCACTCCTCGGTGATGAGTGCGGGGAGTGTAGCGCCTGGGGGCCATGCTCGCCCTGGTGCATATCCGGGCCGGTGCAAGATGGTTGCAGCCACGATAACAGGACGTGTATCTTCATTGTAGATACGGAGGTCCAGTGCGTACAAAGGTCCAGAAGTGGGGAAACAGCCTCGCCGTGCGGATCCCGGCCCGGATGGCCCAAGAGCTCTCGATCTGCGATGGGACCCCTGTGGAAGTCCGACTGGTGGATGGCGAGCTCCGGGTGTCTCCGGCAGGCTTGCCGGAACTTGACATCGAAGAACTCATCGCTGCCATTACCGAGCACAACCGCCATGAGGCCATCGACTTCGGTCCGCCGGTCGGCAAAGAAACGCTGTGATGGCCGAAGGGTACGTCCCGGACAGGGGAGACATCGTTTGGCTGAGTTTGGACCCGACGCTCGGACATGAACAGGCCGGGCGGCGACCAGTCATCGTGCTCTCGCTCGGCGCATACAACGAGAAGGTCGGCCTCATGCTCTGCTGTCCGGTGGCGAGCAGGGCCAAGGGCTACCCCTTCGAATTTCCGCTCCCGGATGGAGCACCGGTGGCTGGAGTCACCCTCGCGGACCAGATCAAGAGCGTCGATTGGCGCGAGCGCCGCGCCGACTTCGCCTTTCGTCTCCCCGAATCTGTTACCGCTGAAGTCCTCCGCCGCGCAAGAGCCATGCTGTCGTGAGACGGACGGGAGGGCGCCTTTCGACGTCCCCCGTCCTTGCTAACCAGTCCGTTCCTAGCGCGTCAGCCACGCGAACTGCTGCGGCTTTCGCTGGCTCTTCGCGCTGATCATGATGTTCACGATAGCGGGCTTGTCGGCGTTGATGGCCTCCTCCAGCGCCGGCCGCAGCTGGCTCGGCTCGGTCACAAAGAACCCCTTGCCGCCATAAATCTCGGCCATCTTCTCGTAATGCGCGTTCGGCGTGTACGCGCTCGGCGGCACGCGCGTCGGGTCCAGCGTGTCGGGCCCACCCCCGATCCCGTTGTTGTTGATGATGATGAACGTGATGTTCTTCATCCCGTAGCGCGCCGCCGTCTCGACCTCCATCCCGCTGAACCCGAACGCCGAGTCGCCTTCGATGCAGAACACGTGCTTGTCCGGGTGCACCGCCGCCGCCGCGATCGCCTGTCCCAGTCCCACGCCCATCGTCCCGAAGCTGCCCGCGTCCAGCCGGTGCCGCGGCAGAAAGTTCGGCATCAACGTCCGCCCGATGTCCATCGTGCTCGCACCCTCGTTCTGAATGATCGCGTCGTTCGGAATCAGGTCGCGGATCTCCCGGTACACCCGGTAGTAGCTCATTGGTACCGACTCATCCGCCATCATCTCCGCGACCGTTGCCGCGTTCTCGTCGATCTTCTTCCGCAGCCCCGTCCACCACGTCGTCTCCGAAGGGTACTGCCAGGGATGCTGCTTCAAATGCGCGTTCAACTGGCCCGTGATCGCCTTCGCATCACCCACCAGTGCCACCTCCGTCGGCACATTCGTTCCGATCTCCTCCGCCGAGATATCCATCTGGATTACGCGCACCTTCGGGTCGAACCGCGGCGGCTGGCCGAAGTGCATGATCCAGTTCAGCCGCGCACCCATCAGGAGCACCACATCCGCGCCCTGCAATGCCGCCGACCGTGCCGGCGCGATGGAGAGCGGGTGGTTGTCAGGCATCACGCCCTTCCCCATCGGCGAGGCCAGGTATGGCAACTGCGTCGCCTCCAGGAACTCCCGCACTTCGTTTTCCGCGCGCGCATACGCCGCCCCTTTGCCAACAATCACCAGCGGTCGCTCCGCGCTCTTCAATGCGGCCATCGCCGCCTCAACGCTCTCCTGGGGAGCCAGCATCCGGGGGGCATCGGGGCACTTCGGCGGGAAGTGCAGCTCATCCTCCTCCACCGTCCCGCTGATGATGTCGCCCGGCAGGTCCAGGTACACGGCCCCCGGCCGCCCGTACATCGAGGTGCGAACCGCTTGCTCTACATAAAACGGAAGCCGCGCGATACTGTCCGGCCGCGCGCAGTACTTGGCAAACGGTCGCGCCGCCTCGATCTGGGGCGCTTCCTGGAACGCCCCCTGCCCGTTCTGATACGAGTCGTTTGCGCCCCCGATCAGGATCATCGGCCAGCAGTTGGCCCACGCGTTCGCCATCCCCGCCACGCCGTGAATCATCCCCGGCCCGGAGACCCCGAGGCACACACCCGGCCGCCCCGTGAGATACCCGACCGCCGCCGCTGCGTAGCTCGCCGCCTGCTCGTTCCGGAATCCGTAGAACTTGATCCCCTCCCGCTGCGCGAACGCCGCGATCGGGATGACCGGGATGCCGACGATCCCGAACATGTACTCCACGCCCTGCTGCTTCAACGCCCGCGCGACGATCTGCGCCCCCGTGATTTGACCCATGGTTCTGCCCCCGATCCGTGCTTGAGTAGTGCGGGCGCATCATACGGGAACCGCGCCCCCGCCGCCGCACCTCCCCCAGGCCGCCCTCAGTCGTTCCCCGCCTGTCGCTCCAGCACCGCGATCACCCGGTCGAGGTCCGCCACGCTCGTCACACCCCGCATCGCCGCCAGGAACGCCCCCACATCCCCGGTGAGCTCCCACACGCGGTCCACCTTCGGCCCAATCGGGCTCGACGATTGCGGGCTGGCCGCATACGTCCCGTAGAACGCGAAGTACGCCTGGTTGATCTTCCGGATCGTGATGCCGTTGTCGTTCAGGTAGCGCCGCTTCGCCTCCATCGCCGCCTCCGCCTCAGCGACCTTCCCTTCCGCCAGGAGCGCGTCCACCTGCAACCGCAGCTCGCGCATCTCCTTGTTGAAGTCGATGCCGTTGTCCGGCCGCGCCGGCGCCCGACCATCCTCCCCATCCGCGAAATGCACCGGGTGGCGTTCGTTCACAAGCTTCGCGATCTCCCGCCCGGCCAGGTCCGCCGTTGTCTCATTCAGCGTCTCCGCGTCGCCCCCTTTTCCCCATTGCCGCCCCAGCGGATAGAACGCCAGGTAGTGATGCACCCACTCGTGTGCGGCTGTCTCCAGCACCGATCCATACGTTCGATCGTCCCGCACAATCGCCGGGTAGGCTGCCAGCCCCCCTATCGAAATCACCAGCGACACCGTCGTCGCATTGTCCGTCCGCTCCTCGATGCGCTGGATGTCCCGCAGTGAGAGGTCGTTCTTCAGCAACGTATCGCCCGCCCGCTCGATGCGGTCACGCGGCGACCGGACCAGCAGCCTCGGCGGGCTGGTCAGCTCGAAGTTCACCGGCGGCCACGTCAGCCGCACGCCGCCAAACAAGGGAAGCTTCCGCTGCAGCCCAACACCCCGCACCACCTCATCGATCCGTTGCTCGATCGTCCGCTCCACGTCGTTCTCGTAGGTCGCCCGCTCGTTCCCCAGCGTCTCGACGAGCGCCAGGTCCGGCTCTTCAGTGTCGCTTGCGGCCCGGATCTGCGAGGTGAGCCGGAAATACGCGACAAGCGCCTCGTCCCCCGCCGTCTCGCCGGGGTCTGGCCCGATGCCGGCGACCGAAAAGACCGTCCCCAGGAAGGTCTCGGCCTGCCACTTCCAGAGGTGGTACTCATACCCCGAAAGCGGCCCTCGCGGATAAAACGCGCTGACCAGGAGCCCCAGCACAATACCGGTCACGCCGGCCCCCGCCACCACGATCCCCCACCATGCGGGCCGCCAGGGCCGGTACTCTACCCGGGGAGCCGCCTTCACCGGACGCAACACTGCCATCCCTGCAACTCTACCGCCTCGAACCGTATGGCCCGGTGAACCACCCTGTACCCTGGCCGCTATCTTCTTACCCTTCCCGCGCTAGACTGCAGATGACTCTATGACCGTGAGTGCGGCTGCCACTATGTCCGATGCCGACCGCGGGACCCGTCCCGCATACCGGCTCCACTACGCCTCGTTCGAATCGCGTGTCGCGGCTGGCGTCCTCGATATTCTCGTGATGGTCATCATCGCCGCCCTCCTCGTGACGGCCGGCGCCCTCATCGTCCTCATCTCTTCCGACTTCGAAAAAGTCGAACCCTCCAGCACCGCGCTGAACGCTTTCTGGGTGTGCGTTGGCTGCATCCCCCCGGCGCTCCTGCTCTACTTCTTCATCGGCTTCGCCTGGAAAGGCCAGACGGTTGGCGCCTCGGTGATGCAGCTGATGGTCATCCGCTCCGATGGCCGGCAGCTCGGCATCCTTGGGGCCATGGCCCGCGTCATCGGGCTCCTCGTCTACGTCCTCATCGCTGGCGCGGGTGTTCTCGCCGCCTACGCCCTCCGCGAATCGACCGCGATCGCCGGCGCCATCCTCGCTGCCGCCTTCGTCTTGGTCGCCTTCGGCTTCATCTGGGCCGCCTTCGACCGCCACCGCCGCACCCTCCACGACCGCATCGCCGGCACCATTGTCGTCCGGCTGCTGTAACCTTCGCCCGTGCACCCAGCCGACGACCTCGACCGTACCAGCCTCCGCGACCGCGTCTACGGCCAGGCGACGGCAACCTCCGAGGGGCGCCGCTCCCTGGTCGCCGCGCTCTTCGCCATCTCCCTCTTCCTCCTCGTCATCGCCATCACCGTCCGGCAGGTGACCACCCCGGCCAACGCCCTCCCTGTCCTCGAGAGCGGCATCGCGGTGGTGACCGATGTGAACCAGCTCGTCGCCGACGATGCCCCCCGCGCCCGTGACCTCGCCCGTAGCTCGAACGACGAAGTCTTCACCCTCCCGGGCTACCCCCTGGCCATCGCCCTGTCTCGCTCCGAGCTCCTCGACCTGACCGATGCCCAGCTCGCATCGCTCCTGGTCCAGCGCTCCGCAGCGCTGGTCTACGCCGACGGCCTTTCCGCCTTCGATCGCACCGGAGAACAGTCCTTCAATCGCTTCTCCTCCCAGGGGCTCGTCGAGCTCGCCGTCTCCCAGGTCTCCCGGTCCACACACGACCGCGCAACCTTCGCCGCCGTCATCCTTGCCCTGTCGACAGCCGGCCTCGGCGCACTCTTGGCGGCGACATCCGAAGGCTGGGGTCGTCTGCGCGGGCTTGGCCTGGCTACTGCTATCGGCTCGGTGCCGGGGCTGCTGCTCTTCGCCGCACTCTGGTGGCTCGTCGGCCGGCTGGGTGGCGGCGACCCCTTCGAACGCGACTTCCGCGAGATCATGCGCTCCGTGTTCCAGGTGCCTCTGCGAAACTACACCGTCGTTCTGTCCACTGGCCTCGCGATGGTTGCAGCATCGATCGTTCTTGCGCTCACCGAGCGCCGCTTCACCACGGCACCGCTCGAGAACCCTGAGGACGACTACCCCGCCCGCGAGGATTTCGCCACCGATTCCGCCTCCGCCGACTGATCCCGCCCGGTGGCCCCCCGCATCGCCCGCAACACGCGCACCAGCAGCGGCATCCAGTTCGTCCCGGCGCCGGTTCGGTCGATGCGCACCTGGTTCGGCCCGACGAGCACCTCCCGCAGCCCCAACCCCTCAACCGCCGCCCGCAGCGCCGGTGTTGTCCCGCCGCGTACGCGGATGTGAAACATGTGCTCGTCCGTCTTAATGCTCTCCACATTCGCCCGTCGCCCCAGGGACCGCACCAGCGACACGTAGAGCAGGTTCTCCACCGACCGCGGAATACTCCCGAAGCGATCCCGGAGTTCTTCCTGCATCGCCGCCACACCCTCCACCGTCTCGATCTCGGCCACCCGCTGGTACACCGCCAGCCGGGCGTGGATATCCTCGATGTACGTCTCAGGGATGTGTGCGCTCAGTGGCAGGTCGACCACCGGCGCGGGCGGCAACGGCTCCGGCCCCCGGGGAATGTCCAGGTCAACCGTCCTTTTCAACGCCGCGACTGCCTCGGCCACCAGCTTCGAGTACATATCGAAGCCCACAGCAGCGATGTGACCGCTCTGCTCCGTCCCCAGCACGTTCCCCGCCCCGCGGATCTCCAGGTCGCGCAGCGCGATCTGGAAGCCCGCGCCCAGCTCCGTCGCCTCGAAGATCGCTTCGAGCCGCTTCTGTGCCGTCTCGCTCATGGCGCGGTCCTTGTCGTAGAGCAAGTAGGCGTAGGCCCGGTTCGCCGAACGTCCTACCCGGCCCCGCAACTGGTACAGCTGCGCCAGCCCCAGCGTGTTCGCGTCGTTGATGATGATCGTGTTCGCGTTCGGGATGTCCAGCCCGCTCTCGATGATCGTCGTGCACACCAGCACGTCGTGCTCGCCCGCCCCGAACTCGGCCATTACCCGCTCGAGCTGCTCCTCCGGCATCTGCCCGTGCCCGACCGCGATCCGCGCCTCCGGGATGATGTTTCGCAGCCGCGTCACGATCCGCTCGATGTTGTGTACCCGGTTGTGCACGAAGTACACCTGCCCCCCGCGCTGCAGCTCCCGGTCGATTGCCTCCCGGATTAACTCGTCGTCCCACTGCAACACGTATGTCCGGATGGGCTGCCGTTCCTCCGGCGGTGTCATCACCGTGCTCATATCCCGGATCCCCACAAGCGACATCTGGAGCGTCCGGGGGATCGGGGTTGCCGAGAGCGTGAGCGTATCGACCTCCGCCCGCATCTGCTTCAACCGCTCCTTATGGCTCACACCGAAGCGCTGCTCCTCGTCGATGATCACCAGGCCCAGATCCTTGAACTGGACGTCTTTCTGCAACAGCCGGTGTGTCCCGATCGCGATGTCCACCTCGCCCGAGGCGATCCCCGCGATGATCTCCCGCTGCTCCTGGTCGCTCCGGAAACGCGAGAGCACTTCTACCCGCACAGGGAACCCCGCGACGCGCTCGCGGAACGTGCTTCCGTGCTGCTCAGCCAGCACCGTCGTCGGCACCAGCACCGCCACCTGCTTCCCGTCCGTCACCGCCTTGAACGCCGCACGGATGGCGACCTCCGTCTTCCCATAGCCAACATCCCCGCAAATGAGCCGGTCCATGGGCCGGGTCCGCTCCATATCCTGCTTCACCTCCGAAATAGCGAGCAGCTGGTCGGCGGTCTCTACGAACGGGAACGCTGCCTCCATCTCCATCTGCCACGCGCCATCGGCCGGGAACGCATGGCCCTTCGCCACCTCCCGCTTCGCATACAGCTCGATCAGGTCCTGCGCGAGCTCCACCACGGCCTGCTTCACCCGCCGTTTCGCGCGCGTCCATTCCTGCGACCCCAGCCGCGTCAGCGCCGGCGGATGGTCCGTCGGCCCCACATACCGCGAAACCGACTCCAGCTGGTCCGCCGGCACGTACAGCCGGTCGTTGTCCGCGTACTGCAGCTCCAGGTATTCCCGCTCCACATCCTCCACCGTCCGCCGGATGAGCCCGCCATACCGCGCGATCCCGTGGTCCGCGTGCACCAGGTAGTCGCCCACTTCCAGCGTCGAGACCAGGTCGTTTCGGATACCGTGCCGCGTCCGCGTGGGCCGCCGCCGCTTCCGCAGCCCGAACACCTCGGCGTCCGTAATCACCGTCAGCAGGTCGCTGAGCGCAAACCCCCCGCCCAACGCGATCGGTGTGAGCGTGATCCGTCCGCCTTCCGGCCGTCCCGGCAGACGCCTGAGCAGATCTGCCTTCACGCCCTCTTCGTCCAGCAGGTCCGCCAGCCGCAGCGCCTGCTGCGAGACGATCGCCACCGCCCGCCCCTGTTTCGCCCAGGCCGCCGCCTGCTGGGCCAGCGGCTTCAGCTTCCCCGCGAAGCTCGGCGTCGCTGTGAGCGGCAACCGCTTCGCCCCCAGCTCCTCGCTCCCGAACCGCTGCAGGTGGATCGTGTCGAATCCTCCAAGGCCCGCGCGCATCACGCCCGCGTCCTCCCTCAGCCCGGGCAGCCCCTCCGGTATCGCCCTGCGCGACTCCAGCTCGCGCCGCGTCCGCCCTTCGTGCTCCAGCAGGGTCGCCAGCGCGTTCTCGCCGTCTTCCGCGTCGTCGAAGATCACCAGGCTCCCGGGCGCCAGGTGCTCGATCGTCGTCGATTCGTACAGTAACGGCTCGAAGAACCCCTGGTAGTCGCTCCGCCCCCCGGTCACGATGATCTGCAGCTGCTCCAGCACCAGGTCCGCGTCCTCCGATGCGCTGTCGATCCCGGTGGCGAGCTCCCGCGCGGCGTCCCGGGCCGCGTGGCTGCTCGTCGCCGCGGGCGGGATGGACGCCTCGTCCACCCGCCCCGTGCTCCGCTGGGTCCCCAGGTCCAGCGTCCGGATGCTCT
>CAYUVT010000020.1:0-25353 GCA_964448165.1 uncultured Anaerolineaceae bacterium
CCGCTGGTCAGCTGCGTCACGGCACCGGACTGCAGGTCCCGCCGGTACAGGTGCCCCCATCCCGACTCGTCAGAGACGTAGTACAAGGAAGCGCCATCGGGGGAGAAGGTGCCCTGGAAAATCGAGACTTCCCGGCCCCCGGCCACCACCTCGGAGGCGGCCACCTCGGGCAAGCCACCCTCGGGAAACGCGAGCTGAGCAAGCCGGAGCTCCGTTCCATCCCATGGCATGCAGGGGTGGTCCCACTCGACCCAGGCGAGGCGGTCTCCGGACGGGTGCCAGGCCGGCTGCATGTAGAAGTCGCGGCCTTCGCCGAGGCGGCGCGGCCAGTGCTTACCTTGTGAATCGACAACGGCGATGCAATCTACGTCTTCGTAGGTGTGCACGTAGGCTATCCAGCGCCCATCGGGCGAAGCCACCGGCGTGGAGGCTGCTCCGAACGCTGGCGTGATGGGGCGCGGGCTGCCGCCAGCCAGCTCCTGCCGGTAGATGCGTTGGTCGGCCTGGCCAACGAAGTAGGCGACCCCGTGTGAGAGCGTGAAGTCTCCCCCACCGTACCCGACGAACGCGCGCACGGAGATGTCGGCCGTGAGGTCGCGTGTGGCACGTTCATCGGGCCCCTGGGCGACGATGACGCCACGGTCGGAGCGGCCCTCGACCCAGGCGAGCGTCATTCCGTCGCTGTCCCAGCAGGGTTCGTTGAGGCGGAGCCCGCCGGCGAGCATGCCGGGCGTGACGGGGCTGGACCAGAGGCCATACATGCGGTGTTCGCGGGTCATTCGGAGCTCCTGCGCGGGCGTTCAGGGAATTGTTGCAGGGGAGGGCGGCTGGCGGCCATGGGCCCCGGCGTGCGGCTTCCTACGGCATGAAGAAACGGCCCGCACCTGGCCAGGTGTGGGCCGCCTTCCAATCGCTGGTGACCGGGACTACTGTGCGGTCGCGACTTTCAGCTCTTCGCGGACCCGCGTCAGGCGTTGCTTGAGACGCTCGATCTCCGATTGCTTCTCCCATTCGCGGCGGAACCGCACTTCGGGAGTATCGAACGCGGCGAGGCGTTCGCGAAGGACGATGGTAGCAAGGTCCTGTGGATGCATCTTCTTCTCCTTTCGACAATGCGCAGGGGCGCCGCCATCGAGTGGCAGGCGATGGCGCGCGCCGGCGGAATGCCAGGGTGGAGAGCACTGCCGTGGCTCCCCGGCGAGGGGCGCCCGGCGCTCTGGACTCAATTGCTCCAACGCCTGCGGGGTTAGCTTGTGGCTGCGACTGGAGTTTGCCGCTTCGCACTTGCGTGCGAATTCGCCCTGTTGGTTTCCCCCGCTCCACCCGCCCAGCGGATTCGGCGACAAATCACTGATTCCAGTTAGCCATTCTTCGGTTGCGGCGTCAACTTTCGGCCTTCCCATACCTTCACCTGGGCGGACGAGCAGCCCCGGGCTTGCCCGATCGACTCGGTACGGACGAACCGGCGAGCTAGCGTTTGCGGGCGATGACGTCGTGGGCGGCCTGGGCCAGCCGTTGCGGAGTCAGGTCGAAGTAGCCAAGCAGCTCATCCCATTTGCCACTCGTGCCGTACCGGTCGACACCGACGAACGCGATGGGTGTGGGGAGCTCTTCCGCGAGCACGCGCGCAACCTGGGTACCGAGCCCGCCGTGAGTCTGGTGCTCCTCGGCCGTGACGATGGCGCCGGTTTCGCGGGCGGCGGCGAGCACGGCCTCGCGATCGATGGGCTTGATGGTGGCCATGTCGAGCACGCGGGCGGAGACGCCATCGCCTGCAAGCGCTTCGGCAGCCTGGAGGGCGATCCCCACCATGATCCCGCAGGCGATGAGGGTGACATCGGCGCCGGGGCGCAGGGTATTCGCCTTGCCGAGTTCGAACCGGTAGCTGGTGTTGTAGATGCCGGCCACCTTCGGGCGGCCCGTGCGGACGTATGACGGGCGGGTCGTCTTACCCACGGCGACGATCGCCTGGCGGGCCGACTCGAAGTCGGCCGGGACGACGACATCGAAGGGGATGAGCGAGGTGACCAGGGCGAGGTCCTCGATAGCCTGCGCGCTCATCCCGTCTTCGCCGACAGTGATGCCGCCGTGGCTGGCCACGCACTTCACGTTGAGCCCCCCGCGGGGTTGGGCGACTGATGTGCGGAGCTGATCGAAACAGCGGCCGGGGAGGAAGGCGGCGAAGCTCGCGATGAAGGCGGTCTTGCCGGTGGCGGCGAAGCCGGCAGCGATGCCCACCATGTTTTGCTCGGCCACGCCTACCGAGAGCCACCGCTCGGGGTATTTCTCGCCAAACTGATAGCCCATGGTGGAAACCGAGAGGTCCGCATCGATGGCGACAACATCGACGCCCTGTTCGACCAGGTCGATCAGTGCGACCGGGTAAGCCTCGCGGGTAGCTGCCGAAGTTGGTGCGCTGGTCACGAGAGGCCTCCTTCGATCTGGGCAAGTGCCTGTTCGAGCTGTTCCTTCGTTGGCGCCTTGCCGTGGAAGCCGGGGTTGTTCTCCATGAAGCTGACGCCCTTCCCCTTCACGGTATGGGCGATCACGACGCGCGGGCGTTCGTGCGGCTTTTCGGCCTCGGCGAGCGCCTGGTCGACGGCAGCCATATCGTGTCCATCGCACTCGATGACGCGCCAGCCAAACCCGGTCCACATCTCCACCGGGTGCGTCTTCATGATGTTGTCGGCGAACCCGTCGTTCTGGATCCCGTTCCGGTCGATCATGGCAATGATGCGGTCGCCCAGGTCGAAGTGGGGGACGGCCATCGCAGCCTCCCACACCTGGCCTTCGTTGAGTTCGCCATCACCCATGAGCACCCAGCAACGGTAGTCGCGGCGGTCGAGCCGGGCTGCGAGCGCCTGGCCGATGGCGAACGAGAGACCCTGGCCGAGGGACCCGCCCGACATCTCGATGCCGGGGGCGGCGGACATCGAAGGGTGGCCCTGCAGGGGGCTGCCAAGGCTGCGAAAGCCGCTGAGAAGCTCGGGGCTGAAGTAGCCGCGCTCGGCGAGGATGCTGTAGTAGAACGGCGTGGCGTGCCCTTTGGAGAGGATGAAGCGGTCGCGGTCGGGCCAGGCCGGGTTCGCAGGGTCGCAGCGCAGGTGATTCCAGAACAGCGAAACGCCAAGTTCGACCGACGACAGGGAGCCGCCGGGATGGCCGCTCTGGGCCTGGTAGACCATGGTGACGATGTGCTTGCGGACGCGCTTCGCGATATCGCGCAGCTCGTCGATGGAGACGGGAGCGAGTGACGTGGGCATTGGCGGAAAGGATATCGTGCCGCCGGGTTGCGTGGTAATCAGTGGGTCTGGAAGCAGGACTGGATCGAGGCGGCCGTCTCGACCGAGCCGTGGAACTCGCCGACCTCGGGCGCCGGGGCCTCGCCGCGAATGAACTTGAAGAAGCCCTCGGTGTTCGTTTTCAGGTACACATCGAAGTCGCTGCTCCCGTGGCGCCGGGGAAGGATGTGGCCATCGCTGATATCGAACGTCCAGGTATTGCAGCTGTCGCAGTCCGAGATTTCAACGGTCATCCGGGCGGTCAGGTCCTCGGCTCGCGCCGGCTGAAACGAAAACGCGGGGATCACGCGGAGCGCGAAATCATGGCTGACGCCGTTGCCGACCTTGTCGACCGTAATCGTGTCGACGTACTGGCGGCCCCAATCGAGGAGGGCGAGCAGGATTGGCCGGACGGCCCAGCCCTTTTCAGTAAGCGTGTATTCGACCCGGGGCGGGAGTTCCCGGTAGTAGTCGCGCCGCACCAGCCCCTCTGCTTCGAGCCGCTTGAGCCGGTCGGAGAGGACATTGGGCGACATGCCGGCGCAGCTTTCGAGGATGTCGTTGTAGCGGTGGAGCCCGGCCATCAGGTCGCGAAGGATCAGGAGCGTCCAGCGGTCGCCGAGGATGTCGAGGGTCTGAGCGATCACACAGGGGTGGTTGTATGACTTCCGGGCTGTATCACTCTCAGGGCGTTGGGCCATGGGTGGGGGCTCCCTGGTCCCGGCGAAGTAAAGGATTCGTGCCGAAAGCTAGCGCTGTAGCTATTGACACGATAGTGCCGGATGCTATTATTCGTGTACGACCGTTGCTACTGATTCGCTAGTACCAGCGGTCACCGAAAACAAGCGTAGCCGACCGCCGCGAGGCGAGTCAACACGAAAGGATTGGTCCACCCATGGCACAGGCCACCATCGAGTCGCCCCAGGCAAGCGCCCCGGACCACTTCCACCGGTGGCGGATTGAAGAGCCCAACGGCCCCGTGAGCCGTGGCGTCTGCAAGGTTTGCGGCGCAGAGAAGCAGTTCAAGAACTGGCTCCAGGACGGCGACTTCATCACCAACGAAGAGCACCGCGTCGCCAGCGCTGCCTGATTTGCCTTCCCCATCCTGGCGCGACCCTCTCCCGCGCCGGGCCCAGACAAAGGGCCGTCACGCCACCAGGTGACGGCCCTTTGTCTTGCCCGCAATCCGGGTGACCCGGAGGGTACCGCAATCGCTGGCTCGACACCCCAGTGCCCGGCACGGAAGGCGAACCTGCCCGATGACGACCGAGGGGGATCAGATGATGCCGGCGGCCTCGAGCACGGCGAGTTCCCCGGGATCGATACCGAGCAGCCCGGCGTAAACCTCGTGGTTGTGCTCGCCGAGCGTTGGCGCTCTACCGCGCACCTCCCCCGGCGTGCCAGTCAGGATGGGAACGACTCCCGGTTGCAGCAGTGGGCCGTGGTCGGCGCTATCGACGGTGATGACCTGGTGCCGCGCCGCGAAGTGGGGATCGCCAACGATGTCGCTCGTGCTGTAGACCTTGGTAGCGGGAACACCGAACCGGTCGAGCGTGGCCTGGCAGGCTTCGAGGTTGTGCCGCGCGACCCAGGCACCGACGATGGCGTGGATGGCGGCGTGATTCTCCAGCAGGTTGCGGCGCGGGGTGAAGCGCGGGTCGGTGATCAACTCGGGCTGGCCGATCGCATGGCACAGCTTTTCGAACGACCGCTGGGTGGTGGCATTGATCACCAGGAAGTGCCCATCGGCGGTCTCGAACTGCTCAGCCGGCACAACTCCGGGGAAAAAGTTGCCGGACCGCTGACGGTCCTGTCCGTTGAGCCCGTAGTTGGCGGCGTGGGTGCCGCTCATCCGCCAGACTGCTTCGTAGAGCGCCATATCCACGTCCTGTCCCTTGCCGGTCAGTTCGCGAGCGCGGAGGGCCACGAGCGCGCCGAAGGCAGCGAAGATGCCCGCGCCATAATCCGCGACGAAGTAGCCGGGCCGTACGGGTGGAAGCTCCGGGTAGCCGGTGACGGCGGTGATGCCGGCGAACGCCAGGGCCACGCGGTCGAAACCGGCGCGGTCCCGGTAGGGCCCGGTCTGCCCGTAGCCGCTGATGCGGACCACCACCAGCCCCGGGTTGGTCTCGCGCAGCGTGTCTGGCCCCAGGCCCCACTTCTCCAGGGTGCCCGGCCGGTTGTTCTCGACAAGGACGTCGGAGACATCGCAAAGGCGGCGAAAGAGCGCGGCGCCTTCCGGGCGGGTGACATCGAGGGTGATCGATTTCTGGCCCCGGTTATCCTGGGCGAAGGAGACACTGCCCCGGTTGGCGTCGCCGGTGCGGGGAGGCTCGACCTTGATAACCTCGGCGCCGAATTCCCCGAGGAGCGTGCTGCAAAAGGGAGCGGCAAGGATCTGGCCCGCGTCGATGACGCGAACACCGGCGAGCGGGGCAGGCGAGGATGGGGCGTTCATGGTGGATGGGGATAATACGGCGCGTGAGACAGGAACGCCCGGTCGCCAGTGAGACGTTTTACGATCGCGTCTACGCTTTTGTGCGGCGTGTTCCTCGTGGGCGCGTGGTGACGTATGGCCAGGTTGCGCTCGAGCTGGGCTCGCCCGCGGCGGCGCGGGCGGTGGGCTACGCGCTCCATCACCTCCCGGGGAACAGCGACGTCCCGTGGTGGCGTGTGATCAACGCTTCTGGCGGAATCAGCCTGCGCGGCCGGGGCGAAGCCGCCGACGTGCAGCGGCGGCAGCTCGAACGCGAAGGCGTGGCGTTCGGCCCCATGGGCAGCATCGACCTGCGGGACTACCGCTGGATGGAGAACCGGGGCGGGGATTAGTGCGGGGCGGTTTCGGCCCGCTCGTCGGCGGCGCGATCGCGCCCACAGAGGGTGATGAGCTCCTCGTGGTACTCGAACCAGGCGGTGTGGTAGCTATCCTTCAGCGGGGCGGCCAGCATCGTGCGGTCGCCGGCACGCATGGCATCGAGAGCGGCGCGGAACCGCGGACCGTAAGTGCGGAGCCGGCTGACTTCGGCCGACACCTCTTCCAGCAGCGGCTCAAGTTCCGCGTGGATGGCTCCAACGCGGCCGACGAGCGCCTGCCAGTCTGACTCGGCCGGCTCGGACGCCTGGGCGAGCTGCCACTCGCTGACCAGCGCCTTGAACGTGTGATTGAGCTCCATGAAACGCGCGTAGCACGCGGCCATAGTCTCAGGGTCGAGGGCGGCGCGTTCGGCCTGGAGCTGTTCGGTCACCCAGCTTCGGCCGTCGGGTGTCAGCATCATGCCGCGGGGTGTCGCACGAAACAGACCCTGGTTGCCATCGACCAGTTGCTCGATGCGGTGGAGCGCCGCCGAGAGCGCCGCGGCCGCGCGCTCGGGCGTGCAGAGCCCCTTGAGCTGCACGGTGCGGGCCAGCTCGAGCAGTGTGACGTCGGCGTCGCGGCCCGGCTCGGCCGGTTCGGCGGGCACCCCGGCCTGGATACCGGACTGGCTCGCCCAGAGCCGGAGCGTGCGGACTTCGGGGAGGTCGGTTCCGCCATCGGCCACGCAATCGCCGGCATACACCGCCCCGGACGTCCCATCGACGGTGACGATCTCGCCCTCAGCGATGAAGGCTCCGGCGATTTCGAGGCCGGTGGCGAGGACGCGGGTTTCGGCAAGGCTCGTCACTGCCGGGATGGCCCAACTGCGTGCGACCACGGCGGCGTGGCTGGCGACGCCGCCAAGCGTGGTGAGGAGGGCAGCCGCCCCCACCATGCCATGGACATCCGACGGCGAAGTCTCTTCGCGCGCGAGCACTACGGCGATGCCCCGCGCAGCGAGGTCGGCCGCACGGTCCGGGTCGCAACAGAGGACGCCGGCAGCGACGCCCGGCGAGGCGGCCAGCCCCGCGGCCAGTTGCTTCGAACCGGGAGACACAGCGCGGAGCGACGCCAGCTGCTGGAGGACATTGGTGTCGACCCTTGCGACGGCTTCCTCGCGCGTCAGGGGGAACCCAGGGTCCTCGGCCATGGCGACGGCGATGCGGACTGCGGCGAGCGGGCTGCGCCGCCCGATACGCGTCTGGAGGATGTAGAGTCGCCCCTCGCTGACGGTGAACTCGACATCGCACATGTCCCGGTAGTGCCGCTCGAGCCGGTCCAGCACCTGGAGCAGATCGGCGTAGACGTCCGGTAGGTGGTGGCGAAGCAGGTCTAGCCCGCCGACGGCATGGGTACCGGCAACCACGTCCTCGCCCTGGGCGCCGGCGAGGTAGTCACCGAAGGGGCCGGGGGCCCCGGTCGCAGGGTCGCGCGTGAAGACCACCCCGGTGCCGGAACGGTCGTCGAGGTTCCCGAAGACCATGGCCTGGACCGTGACGGCGGTGCCAAGGTCGTCGGCAATGTTCTCGCGGGCCCGGAAGACGCGCGCCCGAGGAGAATCCCATGAGCGGAAGACCGCAGCCGCGGCCGCGCGCACCTGTTCGATGGGCGATTCGGGGATACCACCGGCAGGAGCGGCAAGGGCCCTGACTCGTTCGGCTGCGGCAAGCATGGCGCTGGCCGAGCCATCGTGCATGGCAGCCGCGGCGAGGGCATCCGGAGCTACCCCGCACACGATCTCCGCATACATCCGGCAAAAGCGAAGCCAGGTGTCGGCCGCGAAACGCGGGCTGCCGGTGGAATTGGCCAGGCTTTCCCGGATCTCGGGCGTCATACCGACGTTGAGCAGGGTGTCCATCATGCCCGGCATCGAAACAGGCGCACCCGAGCGCACCGAAACCAGCAGCGGCCGGCCGGGATCACCGAGGCTGCGGCCCATGCGCTCTCCCAGGCGGCCGAGGTGCGCCTCGAGCTCGGCATCGAGCCCGGCTGGCCAGCCGCTTTCGTGGTACTGGCGGCAAACGCCGGTGGTGATGACGAACCCTGGCGGCACAGGAAGGCCGAGCGCCCTGGTCATCTCGGCAAGGCTGGCGCCCTTCCCGCCCAGGAGCATCTCCGGGCTGGTACCGCCCGGCAGCGGATCGTCGAACGCGTAGATGAGCCTCATGGCCGCTGCCGCCGTCATGGAAGGGCGAGGATCGTGACGGTGCCGGCGTCGCCGTTGACCAGGACGGTGGCGCCGTCGGGTATGCGGCGGGTCGCGTCAGTCACCGAGGGCACGCAGGGAATACCGAGTTCGCGGCTCACGATCATGGCGTGGCTCTGGGCGGCGCCGACATCGACAATGACGCCGCCAGCCGCCACGAAGAGCGGCGTCCACGAGGGGTCGGTCATCGGTGCGACCAGGATCTCGCCGGGCCCGCAGGCGGTGGGGTCGATGGGATCGAGGACCACACGGGCGACTCCGGTGACCTGGCCGGGGCAACCCTGGAAGCCCTGGAGCACGTCGCCGACCTGCACCGGTTCGACCGCCGTCGTGCCCTTGGGAGGCCAGGTCGATGGGTCGGGCTGTGTGCCCCAGAACACGAACGGCTCCTGGATTGAGGCGTAGCGATCGTAGAGGGCCTTGCGCTGGCGGAAGGTGTCGCGGAATGGTGCGGGGTCGGCAAGCCAGCGATCGACCTCATCCGCCTTCAGGAACGCAAAATCGCCGGTTTCGTCGCACACGCCTGCGGCCACCATGCGCCGGCCGATGGTGTGCAGGGCCATACGGGCCTCCTGCGCGAGCTTGATGGCGTTGGTCTTGGTACGCTCGCGGCCGGCCTGGAAGAGTGTGGCGGACCGTGCCGCCGCGAGGAAAAGGCCCTGGTTCTCCGGGTCGCCTTCGAGCATCGCCGCAATTTCGCTCACGATGCGCTCGCGTTCAGCGGCGAGGAAGCGGTTGCGGAGCGATGGGTCCGCCTCGGGACTGGCAAGGCGCATGCGGTCGATGGCGGCGAGGGCAAGCTCGGGTTTCGTTTCCCAGGTGTGGTTACGGACCTCCCACTCCTTCGGGCCGCGCGCGCCATACTTCCGCAGGAAACCGGCGAGGTCGTCCAGGAACGACTCCCCCGCGGGCCCGGCCGATGCGAGCCGGTCGAGCAGCCCATCGACACCAGCATCGAAGGCCGCCGAAAGCGCACGGTCGGCGGCAACCTTGCGGCCGAGCTTCCACATCGCCAGCGATGGTGCGGCCGACTCGACGTCGCCGACGCCCGAGATGATGCGCATGGCGTCGTCAGGGCGGCCGACGGCCGCGCAAATCTGCGTGAGGGCCCCGACGGGCACGGTGCTAAGGAACGTGACAAAGATGTGCTCGCTGAAGAAGCGACGGAAGTGGGTGAGGAGCAGGTCCCGCGAGTAGTTCCAGAGCTCCTGGTTTGTCATCGCATCGAGGTTGGGGCGGGCCGCGCGCAGGCTGTCGGCGGCCTTCTCGCCCTCGACCGGGATGTCGAGCCGGTCGAGGGTGAGTGCCCACTGGAACGTCTGGCCAAGAGCGGCCGTGCGCTCCTCGTTGTGGTCGCCCGGGGCGGGTTCGTAGGGTGGCACGCCAGGCTGGGCGCCAAAGAACAGGTCGTCCATGGCCTGGGCCGAGAGGCCCGGGGCACGTTCGCCCAGGATGCGAGTGACCGAGGCGTTCAGGTAGCAGTACGAGCCGAAGACACCGAGCGTCTCCATCTCACCGGGCTTGAACTCGTCGTAGGTGAACCCACCCATCCGGACCAGGGCGTCGCGCCAGGCACCTTCCGTGTGTTCTTCCATCAAGAGGCTGAACGTGAGCGGCATGACCGGGTCCGGGAATACCTCGCCGACATTCGCGCGCGTCCAGAGCGGGAACCGCTCACTCGGGCGGCTCCCCACAATCCAGGGTTCCATCTCAATCCCTCCAGGAAATGCGGCGTCCCTTCCGCAGGGGCCGAGGGTACAGCGAGATTGCATCAGATCCAAGACAGGGTGGGAGCGTGGGCCGCAAACGGGCGGCCGATGCTACGCTGCCCTCGATGGCAACGCTCGAACTGGTCCGAAACGCGTTCGCGGGGGCGTTTGGAACACCGCCAGAAGTGGTGGCGCGCGCACCCGGCCGGGTGAACCTCATCGGCGAGCACACCGACTACTCAGGTCTGCCGGTATTGCCCATCGCTATCGAGCGGGCGACGTGGGTGGCTGTCGCCCCTGATGATTCAGGCATCGTGGAGGTGCGCTCGGAGCAGTTCGAGCCCCGGGCACACCTCGCGCGCACCGATCCAGACGCCGGCGTGCGGGCGCCGTGGCACGGATACGTGGCCGGAGCGCTGCACCAGCTTGCCGAAACAGCGCCCGGACGCGGCGCCCGGGTCCTGGTTGCGGGTGACCTGCCGACCGCTGGCGGACTGAGCTCCTCAAGTGCGCTCACCGTTGGAGTGATCGCAGCGCTGGCGGCGGCATGGGGCGCTTCGCTTGCGCCCGAAGAGGCGGCCCGCCGTGCCATCGCGGCAGAGCGCCATGTCGGCGTCGAAACCGGGGGGATGGACCAGCAGGTCATCGCCCTCGCGCGGGCCGGGCACGCGCTTCGGATCGACTTCCTGCCGCCGGGCACCCGGCACGTCGCGCTGCCGGAGGGGCTGAAGTTCGTGGTCGCCGCCTCGGGGGAGGAAGCGCCCAAGGGCACGGCTGCGCGCGATGCTTACAACGAACGGGTGGTGGCGGCCCGGGCGGCCGCAGTGCTGCTCGCACATCAGCTCGGCTTGGAGATCGAGAGCGACCCACCATTGCTTGCCCATGTTGCCGATGTGGACGTGGTGGACCTGCTCGTCGATGAACTCCCCGAAAAGGCCACGGCGCGTGACGCCGCGAGGACGGCCGGCGTGGATGTCGCGCGCCTGGTTGCGCTGACCAACGCGGAGTTCGACCCGGGGCTGCCGCTACCCATCCGGCGGACGGCGCGGCACGTGTTGAGCGAGGCGGCCCGTGTTGAAGCGGCCGAGCAGGCGCTCGTGGCGAGCGACCTAAAGGCGTTCGGCGCCCTCCTGAACGAGTCCCACGCCAGCCTGCGGGACGACATGCACTGCAGCACACAGGCACTGGACAAGCTCTGCGCGGCGATGCGGAAGGCCGGGGCGCTCGGGGCGCGTCTCACGGGGGCCGGCTTTGGCGGCTACGCCCTCGCCGCCGTGCCGGCTGGAAAGGAAGATGCGGTGGCAGCGGCGGCCATCACCGCCACCGGGGGGCCCGCATTCACGGTCGTTGCCTCGGACGGACTGCGGCTGCTGTGAGCGGCCCCATCGAACAGGCCGTGTTGCTCGCGGCGGGCCGGGGCACGCGTCTCGGCGATATCACGCGGAACACACCAAAGCCGCTTCTCCACGTCGGCGGCCGGCCCATCGTCTTCCGCATCGTCGAGGGGCTTGCCAGCGCGGGGGTGCGGGATGTCACCGTGGTCACGGGGCACCTGGCGGAGATTCTCGAAGCGACGCTCGGCGACGGGAGCCGGTGGGGCGTGGCCCTGCGATGCGTGCGGCAGGAACAGATCGACGGCACTGCCCGGGCGGCCGCGCTGGCGCGGCCATTCCTCGGGGAAGGCCCGTTCTTTGTAGGCTGGGGCGACATCGTGGTGGTGGAGGCGAACTACGCACGGGTCATCGCTGCAGCCCGCGAGACTGGCGCGGCTGTCGCGGTCAATGAGGTCGATGACCCGTGGGCCGGGGCGGCGGTCTACGTCGACGGGGCCATGCGCGTGCTGCGAATGGTCGAGAAGCCGCCCCGGGGTACCTCAACAACCCACTGGAACAACGCAGGGCTCGCCGTGCTTCCGCCTGCGATCTGGGGGGAGGTCGACCGGCTCGAACCGTCCGCGCGGGGCGAGTACGAACTGCCCCAGGCGATCGCTGCATTCGTAGCCGCCGGGCACCCGGTTGCCGCCGTGCCGATTGAGGGTCCGTGGTTCGATATCGGCACGCCGGAGAACCTGGCGGAGGCGCGCCGGTACTTCGGAAGTTGAAGCGGATGTAAGGTGTCGGGGACGACTATGCTGAATCTCCCCTGGGACCTCTGGCTCACCCCGCGGGACCTGCCCGAAGGCATCGAACTCGAGATGGCCTACGACGCAGCCACCGCGCGGCTTCAGCTGACGCTCACGAACACGGGGAACGCCGATGCCCGGCCGGGCGATATCCGCCTGATCGCCGAGGTTGATACGCCCGCGGCCGGCGGCTGGGCGTGGCTCCACGGGCGATACATGCAGACGGATGCGATCGTCCGGAACTTCGGGGCCCCGGTCGCGGAGGGCTACGACGGCCGCTACGTGCGAGAGCGCGACCCGGGCCGCACCTACATCAGCCGCGAGGTGGCGACGCTGACCCTGCTGGCGAAACCTTCGCCGGTGCTGCTGGCGGGGTGCCTGGCGATGGACCGTTTCTTCTTCGACATCGAAATCGACGTTGACGCAGAAGAGTCGCGAGTCGAACAGCTGGCGCTGGTGTTCGACCTGGATGGCGCCATCATCGCCCCGGGCGAACGGCTCGAACTGCCGCCGGTCATGCTGACCGAGGGTCATGACGCACTCGATCTGATCGAGGAGTACGCAGACGAGGTGGCCAGGGGGATGGGCGCCCGCGTGCCGGAGCACGTCCCGACCGGCTGGTGCAGCTGGTACTACTTCTACAATCGCGTGAGCGAGGCCGACGTTCTGGCGAACCTGGAGGCAATGGTGCGGGACGGCCACCCGGCCGAGTACGTCCAGGTCGACGACGGGTTCCAGGCGCACACGGGCGACTGGCTCACTCCCAACACGAAGTTCCCGTCCGGGATGAAGGCACTCGCAGGCCGCATTCGCGAGGCGGGCTACAAGCCGGGCCTCTGGCTGGCACCGTTCGTCCTCAACGAAGAGTCGGCGGCCCTGCGGGAACACCCGGAGATGGTGCTGAAGACGCCTGCGGGCGAGAAGGTCTTCGTCCAGACCTGGCTGGGGCGCTGCGCCATCCTCGACTGCACCAACCCGGAGGCAGAAGCGTGGCTGCGGAACGTGATCCGCACGGTGGTGCGCGAGTGGGGGTATGTGTACCTGAAGCTGGACGCGCTCGCTTATGCCGCCAGCCCGGCTTCGCGCGTGCACTACCACGCCCCGGGCACCACGGCCGCGATGAACCTGCGGCGCGGGCTGGAGATCATCCGCGAGGAAGCGGGCGACGAGACGTTCATCCTCGGGTGTACCTGCCACTTCGGACCGGCCGTGGGCCTGGTCGACGCGATGCGCGTGGGGCCCGACGTGAAGGAGACCTGGGCGGCCGGACCGAACCCGTCGGTGAAGCACGCCATGCGGCTCACGCTGCAGCGCAACTGGATGCACAACCGCTGGTGGGTGAACGACCCGGACTGCCTGATCGTGCGCGAGACGGATACCGAATTGAACGAAGCGGAGACGCGCTTCCTCGCCTCGGGCATCGCGCTCAGCGGCGGCATGGTGGTGGCGAGCGACGACCTGCCGAAGCTGTCGCCGGAACGGCTGGAGATGGCGCTCGCCCTGTTCCCGCCGCCGGGCGTGGCGGCACGCCCGGTTGAGCCCGCCGACGGTCCGGTGCCGCGCGCGTGGCGGGCGGACCTCGGCGAAGGGCGGGCGCTCATCGGCATCCTGAACTGGGACGACACGCCCGCCTGGGTGCCGTGGGGCGAACTGCTGAAGCCTGGCGAAGTCGCCTTCGATGTCTGGAACCGGCGGATGCTGCCGATGGGCGACGCGTACCTGCGTCCACACGAGGGCGCGCTCTGGCAGGTCACCGGGCCGGGCAAGACACCGCGTGTGGTTGGCGATTCGGGGAACCTGGCGTACCACGGGCTGTACCAGCGGCAGATCAGCGGCCGGCTGCAGGTGCGAAACGATGGACCCCGGATGCGGACGCTGGCGATCCAGCACCGGGGCCAGGCGTGGGAAGTGGACCTGGCGCCGGGCGAGATGCGCTGGTTCGACTAGCAGTCTCTGTGGACCGCGCCGAGGCCTCCCGGTGCAGCGAGTAAAGGAGCTTGACAACTCCGATACGATCCACATCGTAATACTCTGTATGCGAGGTTTGAACCGTGAACAAGACCGCCGTGCGGGTCACAATCCGCTCCGGATCTGTGGGCATCCTTTGATCATGGCAATGTTCTCGGGATACAAGTTCGCCCTCAGCTACAGCAACTACGATACCCCTGCATGCAAGCTTCCATATGGCGGAGGAGGCAGCTACCTCACGGTCTACTGGCAGGATCACCCCAGTTACCCGCCCAGCGGCTTCTACTCATCAGCGTTCATTAATGGCCGTTCTGCTTGGAATGGAGCACCGACTCCTGCCTGGTTCACAAGCGGTGGTGGACCGACCTTGGGTCTCGGGGCACTTCCACCCGGAAATCCAGGAGTTGTATCTTATAGTTGTGTTGGCCAAACGTTTGTGGCCTCAGCCCTATGGGTTGATTCTGGGCAGTTAAGTTCATACCCGGACGCGATCAAGCAGAAGGTGGTCTAACATGAATTGGGTCACACCTTCGCGCTCGGCCATAGCTACAACTATGCCGTGCTCCAGACCGGAGCCACCAATGTCCCATCCTATCCTACAACTGATGATGAGTGCGCCGTGAATACGAGGTACATTTCTTCTTCATGGCCTGCTGCCTGGTATTGCTTCATTTAGCGAGCTGCATTTTGGGGCTGTACTCATGACATGGATCCGAAACGTACTGAGGCACCATAGAGGACACCGGATGGTCGTTATTCTCGTCCTCGCTTGCGTAATTGCTGGCTTTGTACTCGCCAGGGCCAGCACCCAGTTCCAATCGCAGCACTATCTTCGCGTCTGATAGTGCCATTGGAACTACATCGCTGGAGGAGTTGTCAGCGGTATCTCACGTGATCCTGATAGCGAAGAGTGTCACGGCGACCACCGAGACCGTGGACATGGCATCAGCCGTTACGCCGGGCGTTGGCACGCTTCTCACCGTCATCAGGTATGAGTTGGAGGTGGCGGAGGTGCTGAAGGGGCAGCTCGAACCCGGTTCGAGCCGCATTCCGGCGTTTGTGGTCGTGGGATCGAGTCCTTACGGTGCTCGTGAAGGGCTTCCGGAGTGGAGCGTGGCGGCACCTCTGCTGAAATCTGACCGCAAGTATGTCATTTACCTGCAGCTACGCGATGGCCGGCCTAACACCAGTGGCGCGCTCGCAACCCGCCACCTGGAGTTCACGTCCCTTGCGGTAGCTGAGTTCGACGGCCGCGTGGCGGAGTTCGCCCCCGCGGCGACGGTTAAGGGAGTCACCGTGTCTGGGAACAGCGGGCAATCAACAGTGTTCGGAAAGAGTTACGCGCTCACGGACGTACGACAGATCGCCGCGAGCGCGACCCTTCCCTTGCCGGACGCTGATGCGCGAGCGGCGGCTCAGCTAGAACGCGGAGCCGCCCTCGAAACGCTCCTGGCCGAGGTCGCGCAACTGCGCACCGAGGATGCCGTGGTGAATCGCATGACCGAGCTGGGGCTGGATCGTGCTGTCGCCGAGGACCCGGCCTTCTGCCGAAAGGTCGCGGTGGGGCTGATGCAGTTCGGCAGCCCGATGGTTTCACTCAATTGCAAAGACAATCAGTGAGCAAGCAGGCAGCTACCCGCCGTACTTCACGCCCAACTCTTCAAGTGTCAGGATATTCGACTCCCGCTTGAGCACCGCATTAGTAACTTCGCCGACCACGCAGCTGTGGTCGCCCAGGTCGACCTCGCCGACGACCTTGCCTTCGACGAATGCGGGGGCCGCGCTGATGACCGGGGCGCCGGTCTGGTGGCGCTCGATGGCCTGGCCGTTGATCGTGTCGCCCTCGACAGTGGTGGGCTTGAAGAAGGCGTACCCGATGTCGCCCTGGCCGGACTCGAGGAAGGAGAGCGCGAACTGGCCGCTCTCCTTCAGGAGGGCGTAGGCGCCGCTGTCCTTCTTCACGCCCATGGCGATGAGGGGCGGTGTGAACGAGGTCTGGGTCACCCAGTTGATGGCCGCGGCCGAGACCTGGTCGCCCTTCTGCACGCCGAGCACATACAGGCCGTAGGGGATCATGCGCAGGATGGTCTTCTTCGCGGCGGCGGTTTGTTCGTCCATGGGGCACCTCGGGCTGTGGTTTGGGGGCGATTCTACCGAAGGGCGAAGTTCGAAGAGCGAAGTTCGCCGCGGCGAAGCTTCGGGCGGTGGCCCCGGCCGGTGCGAGCATCGGCGCGCGCAGCAAGGTCCATGGCGCGGGAGTGTGCGCCGTCAGGACTGCTTCGCGTAGTCCCAGGAGATGATCTTCGCGGGGTGGACGCGGATGTAAGCCGCCCCGGGGCGAGCCTCCTTCGGGAGCTGGTCTTCGGGGACGCCACGGCGCGCCATGGACTCGCGCAGGAGCGGCAGCATCCGCTCCGGGTCTGTGATGACCTCGGCCTCGCCCTGGATGCAGACGCCCTTGATGTCCTGCATGGAGTTGCCTGCCTCGAGCATGAGCGACACCTTCGGGTTGCGCTCGATGTTCTTGAGCTTCTGGGTACCGGCGCGGCAGCCGATGTAGACGTCCTCTCCCATGCGGAAGTAACCGATCGGCACCGTGTGGGGGTGGCCGCTCTTGCTGATGGTCGTCAGGGCGATCCAGCCGGGGCGACTATCGAGGAACGCGTGGACCTCGTCGAGGGTCATCTTTCCGGGCATGGCGAACCTCCGCGGGTGGTTGTGGCGCATTGGAAACGACCCTGCGCGGCCTGTCCAGTAGACTCCGGGGAGCACACCAGCGGGGGCAGACATGGCGAACTTCGTACGCTTCGAACGGCAGGACGGCAGCACCGCCGCCGGCATGCTCGAAGACCAGACCATCCGCGTGGTCGCCGAGCCGATCTGGGATGGGCCAAAACCGACGGGCGAGACCGTCGCGCTCGACGCGGTGCGGCTCCTGCCGCCCTGCCAGCCGCGCTCGATCGTCTGCGTGGGCCTGAACTACTCGAGCCACCTGCAGGGCCGCCCCGCCCCCGACCCGCCGACCCTGTTCTTCAAGCCGCTGTCGAGTATTGCGGGCCCGGGCGACGCCATCGTGCTCCCCGAGGGCTGCGGCCGGGTCGACCCCGAGGGCGAAATCGTCATCGTCATCGGGCGGAAGCTCAAGAACGCCAGCCGCGCCGAGGCCCAGGCGGGGATCTTCGGCTACACCGCCGGCAACGATGTCTCCGCGCGCGAGTGGCAGCAGAAAGACGGCCAGTGGTGGCGAGCGAAGGGCAGCGACACCTTCGGCGTGTTCGGCCCAACCATCGCCACGACGATGCCCTACGACGCGCTCGAAGTCGTCACGCGCGTCAACGGCGCGGAGGTCCAGCGGGGCCACTCGACCGAGCTGATCCGCGACATCCCGGAGATCGTGCGTTATGTCAGCGCCGTGATGACCCTGGTCCCGGGCGACATCATCTACACGGGCACACCCGGCTCGCCGCCCGCCATCAAGAGCGGCGACGTCATTGAGATCGAGGTCACGGGTGTGGGCGTGCTGAGAAACCAGGTCCAGTAAGTTCGAAGGGCGAAGTTCGAAGTACGCCAGGCAGGCCGAGGAGCGGGATCAGGCAGTCACCGTGAAGGGGGCCCGCATGCCCTTCGTGTAGTGGCCGATTGCCTGGCCATTGACGACTTCGACAACGGTGCAGGCGAGCTCGTATTCGCCGGGCTCCAGGGTGAGCGTCAGCGCCTTTGCCTCGCCCATCCGCAGGCCCTGGACCTGGCCGACCAGTTCGGTGCTGCCATCGGCAGCCTTGCGGAGGACCTGGAGGTCGTGCACATCGCCGCCTTCACCTGCCCCATGGCGGTGCTCCATATCGTGCACTGCCCAGAAGGTGATCTTGCCTGCAGGGGCAGAAGTCTGCGCGGGCTCGACAGCCCAGTTCACCAGCCCAACCCGGATCGAGCCTTCCGGAGCCCCGGCACCCATCATCCCGCCCATGTGGTGGTTATCGTCGTCTCCGCCACAGGCCACCGAGACGGCGAAGGCACCGGTCAAAGCCAGGGCCAGCAGCCCCTTCACTATCGTTCTTCGCATGGGTGTTCTCCTTTTCGGACAGCATCTTGCGGGTCCTGGAGCACGAACCATGACCGAGTGTATTGGCGGTCGAAATTTCCTGCGAGGCCAGGGTTCAGGGTGTGTGAAGCCGGCGCAGTGGGCGTCAAACGCCCCGGAAGCTAGTCCCAGCGGGCCGGGAGCTTGAGGTGGGCCAGGTTCTCCTTGCCGACTTCCCGGACGATGGCGTCCCAGGCGTCGAGGTCCCATTCGCCGACGAAGGTGTACGAGGATCCCCGCCGTCCGGCACGCGCAGTGCGGCCGATGCGGTGGATGTACTCCTCCGGGTTCTGGGGCACATCGTAGTTGATGACGTGCTCGATGTCGGGGATGTCGAGGCCGCGGGCGGCGACGTTGGTCGCCACGAGGAACTCGAGGGCTCCCGAGCGGAAGTCGGCCATCACACGGTCGCGCTGCGATTGGCGGAGGTCGCCATGGATGGCGCGCGCGCCGACGCCTGCCGCCTGGAGCTGTTCTGTCAGGCGGTCCACGCCGATCTTGGTGTTCCGGAAGATGAGCGAGCGGCCGAGACCGCGCTCCTCGTAGATGTAGCGGAGGGCGGCGAACTTATCGCGCTCAGAGACCTCGCAGTAGAACTGCTCCACGCCCTCGGCGGTGCGCTGCTCCGGGTCGACCGCGACGCGGTTGGCACGGCGCATGTGCCGGTACACGAGCCGGCCGATGCTTTCGGGCATGGTGGCGCTGAAGAGGGCCGTCTGGCGGTCTCTGGGTACCGAACGGAGGATGTAGTCGATGTCGCGCGCAAAGCCGATGTCGAGCATCTGGTCCGCTTCGTCGAGGACGACGAAATGGACGTTCCCGAGCTTGAGTGTCCCGCGCTTCAAGTGATCGATGACACGGCCGGGGGTGCCGACGACGACATGACCACCGCGCTGGAGATGTTCGATGTCGGACTTCACGCGGCTGCCACCCACAAGGCCGACGGTGGTGAACCCGTAGAACTTACCCAGGTGGATCATCACGTCGCGCACCTGGTTGGCGAGTTCGCGGGTGGGTACGAGGACGATGGCCTGCACGTCGCGCCGGCCAGTATCGATGGAGCGGGCGAGCGGAAGGCCGAAGGCGATCGTTTTGCCGGTGCCGGTCTGGGCCAGGCCAACGACGTCCTCGCCTTCCAGGAGGATGGGGAGGGCCTCGCGCTGGATGGGGGTTGGATCGGTGTAGCCGAGCGCGGCGATGGCCGCCAGGCCGGACTCATCGATGCCCAGCTCGCGGAACGAATCGGAGACCGGGACAAGCGCCGGGGGTAGCTCACCCTGGCGCGCGGAGGGCATCATCGCCGGCGTCGCTTCGGGCGCGGCTCCGGGCGTGCCACGCCGCTTGCGGCCGCCCCGCGAGCGTCGGCGCCTTGGGGCTTCGGCGGCGGCCGCGGGGTCGCGGTGCGACTGCGGACCGCTCGCTGGCCCCGGGTGTGCTGGCGCAGCCTGCCGGGCGGGTGCAGGGAGTTGCGCGGTTGTGGGGGACGGGAGGGACACCGCGGCATGGCGGCGCCGGAATGGGCGGGAGAGAGCGGAAATCAGCGGGCTCAGAATCACTTCCTGGTTATCGCCGGAAAGATTGGGGCATGGCGCCCGGCGGCGAAACGACTGGGCCGGGCAAACGTGGGACCGGAACGGGGCTCGATCGCGCGCGCTGGCGCGAGGGCATTCCTTCGTGGGTGCACAATCACCATGACCTTCAGGTACTCAGCGTATCACAACCGGGCGCGGAGAGCGCCGACGTGCGTTCAGGGGCGCACCTGCGACATCAGGGCCAGCGTGTTGCCCTCGGGGTCGGCGAAGAACGACATCCACTCCTCGGTCCCATCTTCATGGCGGTGGATGAGGTGCGGCTCGCCCTGGAACCGCACCCCTTTGGCGCGGAGTGAGGCGGTAGCCGCGTGGATATCGGGCACCGAGAAGTAGAGGACCGAGTGGCCCAGGCCCTGCGCCTCTGGCAGCGCATCGAGGAACAGCCGGGTGCCATCGCAATCGCAGAAGGCGAGCTGCCCGAAGGTGTACAGGTGCTTCAACCCGAGCGTTTCGCGGAAGAATGCGACTGCGGTATCGATGTCCTTCACGGCATGGGACACCTGCCCGATGTGGCCGAGAGCGACGGTGGCGGGTTCGGCGGCTGACATGGGAGACCTCCTGTGGTCGAGGTTTCGCGGGAGCCCGGGCCAGTGGCGCATCGCGGGACGGTCGGGCAGTCCGAGCTTGGCGCGGATGTTTTCGAGGTGGAACTTCACCGCGTCGAGCGTTGTGCCGCGGATAGCGGCGATGCGGCGGTTGGACATCCCGTGGCGGACCATGTGGAGGACCTGCCATTCGGCAGGGGTGAGCACATCGCCTGAAGGTGGCCGGCCAGGTCCACGCCGCATGGCGGCATCATATTGCCTCGAAGGGGCGGATTTCCCTCCCCCCGCCTCCGCAACGGGGCATCGACGGCTACAATGCGCGCGCACTGGAGGAAGCTCGATGAACGACCTGCGCACCATCCTCTACGAAGTCGACCGCGGACGGGCGCGGATCACGCTCAACCGGCCGGAGAAGCTGAATGCCCTTTCGCTCGAACTGCAGCAGGAGCTGAACGAGGCGCTCTGGGAGGCTGACAACGACACCAACGTCCATGCCGTCATCCTCCGGGGCAACGGCCGGGCTTTCAGCGCGGGGTACGACCTTACCCCGCTGGCGAACCGGCGGCCCGTTCCCGAAGGCGACCACTACACCGCGGTCTACCGTGGCGGCCGGACGTTCGATGACGATGCATGGCAGCTGGAGCGCGCCCAGCGCCTGCGCATGGCGATTTTCGACATGCACAAGCCCGTCATCGCGCAGGTGCATGGCTACTGTCTTGCAGGCGGAACCGACATCGCGCTCCTGTGCGACATCATCATCGCGGCCGATGATGCGACGATCGGGTTTCCTCCCGCCCGGGCCATGGGATCGCTGCCGAACCAGATGTGGGTCTATCACTGCGGGCCACAGTGGGCGAAACGGTTGTTCCTCACGGGGGACACGATCACGGGCGCGGAGGCGGCGAAGATCGGGCTCGTGCTCAAGTCGGTGCCGGCCAACCTGCTCGAACAGGAGGTCGAGGGGCTCGTGGACCGGATGGTGATGATCGATTCCGAGCTCCTGAGCGCGAACAAGCGGATTGTGAATATCGCGCTCGAGTTGATGGGGGCCCGGACGATGCAGCGTTTCGGGGCGGAGAACGACGCTCGCGCCCACCTGGCGCCGAGTGTGCGCGAATTCGGGCGGATCGCGGGCGAGCAGGGGCTGAAGGCGGCCTTGCACTGGCGCGATGCGAAGTTCGGAGATGGGCGCGCCCGCGTGGAAGGCCCGGAGATCCGAGACGAACACGGGCGGCTGGTATGACCGTCAAGGCAACCTCGCTGCTCTCCATCCTTGCGATCTGGATCGCGAGCATCGCGGCCGTGATCGCCAACGGCTCAAGCTGGTGGCTGCTCATCTTCGCGGTGCTCGCAACGGGGGCCGTGGGCGCCTCGGCATGGCGGCGGCTCGGGATTTCGCGCCTCATCGCCATTTCGGGGACGTGGGCTGCCACCGGCGTGGCGTCGGGCAGCGACGCCGGCGCAACCTGGGTCAGCATCTTCGCCTTCCTCACCACCGGGGCGGTGGTGTACAGCACGATGCGACGCGACGCCTGGATGCAGGGGGTTGGCATCGCCACGGCCTGGGCGGCGGTTGCCCTCGCGGTGGCCGAGCACAGCAACGGCGCGTGGATGTGCATTTTCGCCTTCCTCACGGCGGGAGCGGTGTCGAACAGCCACGGCCAGATGGGCCGGGGCGTTGCGGCGATCGTCTGGTGGGGGGCGACCGGGTTGATAGTGTTCGTCGCGGGCACCGGGTGGGCGTGGCTCAGCGTGATCGCCTTCTTCCTCACGGCAGCCTCGATCGGCTTCGGCGGCTTCTCGTTTCCGAAGGGCCTGGAGTGGGACCTCTGGGACCGGGACGACGACAATGAGCGCGTGAAGGTGGTGCGCTAACATCGATGGCGTGGGCGAACGACCTGACCTCGACGATGATGACACCGGACCGGACCTCGGACCCGACGAGCGAGACCGGGACCTGCTCAATGGGAGCTGGGAACAGGAGTACTACTCGGGCCGCCAGAAAGTGCGCGATTGGAACGCGGTCATGGTTGGCGTCGCCCTGCTGGTGGTGGCGGCCATGGTGATCCCGATGCTGCTGGCGATTCTCCGATGACGATGGAGCTCGACGGCCGGGTGATTGCACTGGTTTGCCGCGGAAGCGAGGCCGACCGGGCAATCGCGGTTGCGCTGGCCGAGGCGGGAGCGAACCTCGCCCTGGGCACCATTACCCGGGGACAGGACGAGGAGTTCTCGACGGCCTCGATCGCGAACGAGGTCTGGGCGATTGGGCGGGATCAATTCAACCGGGTGCTGGACGCGGCCGACCCGGCTGAGGCTGCGGCGTTCGCGGCGGAGGTCTGCGACCGGCTGGGCCGCTGCGATGCGCTGTTGTTGGCCCCGGGTCCCATCCCGGAGATCGCGTTCGATGAGCTTTCCCGCGATGAATGGGACCCCCTGGTAGAACGCACGCTGACGGCCTGGCTCTTTTGCGCCCAGGCGTTCGGGCGGGTGATCGAACGTGGCGGGGGTGGGGTGATGGTGATCGCCAACGAGCCCGCCGACCAGGGGCCATCGAGCCAGGCGATCGATGCGGCGCTCGCGGGAGCGACGGCGGGCATGCGCGCCACCTACGCGGCGCGCGGTGTGCATGTGATGGGATGCGCTCCGGGAAACGCGGCAGCGCGGGTTATGGCCGTCCTTTCCTGACAATCAATCCCCCGGAGACCGGTATGGAATGGCGCCGTGGAGGCTCCGGCGGGCTTCCATGCATTCCGTTCTTCGTAATTCTCAGATTGGTCTTAATTTTCTTAAGTTAGGTATTGACTTTACTGAGAACGTAGCCGATATTGATGACAGACAGGTGGCAGACGCCTCCGTCAGCCGCCGAGGAGGAAAGACATGGACCTCGACACGCGCTTGCTCATCGACTACCCGGACGTCTACATGCGGAGCCGCCTCGCCTCGGCACGGACCTACCGGTTCGGGACGGGCTCGGCCATGGTCGCTATGATCGCGACCATGGCGGCGGGACTCCGGCGGGTTTCGACCCGGATCGAGGCCTGGGCTCGCGGGGCCGGCCAGGACGTTCCCGAGTGCAGCCTGCCGCGCGCCCATTCGGCCCGATAGGAGAAAACCAGCATGGCCCGGTTTGTAGGAGCATGCCCCAGCTGTGACAGCCCCATGGTCGTGCGGCGGCTGGAGTGCCCCACGTGCGGCGTCGGCGTTGATGGCCGGTTCGATGCCGGTCCGCTGGCGCGCCTGAGCCGGGAACAGCTCGCGTTCGTAGAGACCTTCTTGCGCGCCCGTGGGAAGATCAAGGACGTTGAGGAAGACCTCGGCATCTCGTACCCCACTGTGGTCGCGCGCCTGAATGACGTGCTTGTCACGCTGGGGTTCGAGGCGGGAGAAGACCCGCGCGAGGCCGAGCGGCGGCAGCGCATCCTGGACGAACTGGCGGCCGGCCGCCTGAGTGCCGCCGAGGCTGCCGAACAGCTCCGCGCACTGGGAGCCCGCGATGGCTAACACACCGGAGGAGATCCGCCAGGCGCTGGAAGACGCGAAGCGGGCCCGCGAAGACGCGGAGCGCTTGCGCGAAGAGGCTCGCAAGGCTCGCGAGGAAGCTCGCCGTCTGCGGGATGAGGCGCGCCGCGCGAGCAGGGAAGCGAGCCGCGAGGAACGGCTTCGGAGCAGGCATGGGCCCGAGCGGCCTATCCCACCGCGACGGCCCGGCGATGATGCGGGCGACCCGGGCGGCATGCGCACGGAGCACATGTTCACGCTTGAAGGCATCCGCCACGTCGTCGTCGATACGACGGCCGGCAAGGTAACCGTGCGCCGCTGCTCACCCGAGGAGGGAGCGGGAGTGGTATCGGTTGGGAGCAAGACCGCACCCGCGCTCGAGGTGCGGCGCGATGGGGATCGGCTGGTCATCGAGGTAAAGCTGGTGAAGGGCTGGCTGTTCCGGCGGCGTCAGGGCGCGACGACGGTTGTCCGGCTGGATGACACGCCGCTGGAAAGCCTGCGGCTGGACAACGGCTACGGCGAAACGGAACTGAACGGGGTGGCGGCGGACGAAATCCGCGTGAATGTGGGCGCGGGAAGCGTGCAGTGCATCCAGACGCGCGGGCACCTCGACGTGAACGTGGGTGCGGGAAAGGTTTCCGTGCTTGCGCATGCGGGCCTGGCTCGTGCCGATAGCGGCACGGGGGACGTGCTGCTCGATATCGCGGAGGTGGCGCATGGCGATTACCGCGTCGATGTCGGGCTTGGACGGGGGGAGGTGCGGTTTCCCGCCGGCGCGGCGATCAACATCCGCGCGTCAAGCGGCATCGGGAAGACGCGGAGCGAATACCCGTCCTCGGGAGAGGATGCGCCGACACGGTTGAAGATCAATAGCGGGATTGGCGAGGTCATCGTCCGGGCCCGCGAAGCGGCGGCCGAGCCTGCGGGTGGCGTGACCCCCGCAGGGCAGCCGCGCCCTCAACGTGGCGCGCGGGCGGTGGCAGAACGGCGGCGCGAAGCAGAGGAGCTGCGCGTGCTGCAGCTGCTGGAGCAGGGGAAGATCTCGCCGCAGGACGCGGCGGACCTGATCGCGGCGCTGCGCGGCTCGGCGCCGCCGGATTTCGGTGAGGACGAACCCGAAGCCCCTTAGCGATGGCCCAGGTAGCCCAGGCGAGCCGCGGCTCGCTCGAGGTCGGCGCGGAATTTGGGGTGGGCGATTTCGATAAGCATGGAAGCGCGGTCGCGGATCGTGCGGCCATGAAGGTTGCGGGCGCCGTACTCGGTGACCACCCAGTGCACATCGCCGCGCGTGGTCACCACGCCGGAGCCTGCGAGCAGTTCGGGGCAGATGCGTGAGACATCGCCGTTCTTCGCGGTCGATGGCAGGGCGATGATGGGCACGCCCCCTTTCGAACGGGCCGCCCCGCGGATAAAGTCCACCTGCCCGCCGATGCCGCTGTAGAAACGCGGACCGATCGAATCGGCGACGACCTGGCCGGTCAGGTCCACGCT
>CAYUVT010000021.1:0-24704 GCA_964448165.1 uncultured Anaerolineaceae bacterium
TATCGAGGTACGGGTTGGGGTGCTGCTCCATCGGCAGTTCGATGTTGCAGCCGACAGAGACCCCGCCCGCTTCCCTGGCGCCCCGGTTGGCCGCCTCCATGAGGCCCGGCCCTCCGCCGGTCATGACTGCGAAGCCCTCGCGCACGATGGCCGACCCCACCTGGCGGCCAAGGCGGTAGTACGGGTGGTCCTCGCTGAAGCGGGCCGAGCCGAAAACGGTGACCGCGGGCCCGATGAAATGCAGCTTCCGGAATCCGCGAATGAACTCCAGCGAGATGCGGATGGTGCGCAGGAATTCAGAGCCGCGGGTGGCCGGGCCCTGGAGGAACTTGCGCTCGTCGGCGGGCGGGGGCGACTTCCCCCATTCCCCTCTTCCCTCGTGATCGGCCGGGATGACGGGGAGGCGGGGGTAGGTGTCGAACTCGTCGATGCTGGACATCGCAGGAAACCCAGTCTAGCGCCGGGCCACGCTCTGGTCGCGTGGGGCGCCTCTTGCCGGCAATTGCGGAGAATCCCTGACTGGCGACGCGCGCCGGGGCGGCCGATGTTCGGATCAGGATGCACGCCAACACCCCTCCCGAGTCCGTTCCTCGCACGCTCCACCTGGTGCCGCGCGGCGGCGAATGGCGGCTCCTGCGCGATGGCGATGACCAGCCGCTGGGTGTGTATGGCGACCTCGGGCGGGCGCTCGACGCCGCGACGCGCGGCCCCGAGCTGGTGCGGGTGGTGGTGCACGCCGAAGGCGCCGCCTGAGCGAATCGCGGCAGCCCCTTCGAATCAGAACACCAGGCGCGGCCGTCCTTCGCCGGGGTTGCCCGCGGAGGGCTCGCCACCGGTCCCGCCAATCCAGCGCGCGATGTCCACCGGGTCGAAGAGGCCGATCGCATCGGCCTCCCCTTCGGGAAAGAGGAAGGGGCTGCGCACATCGTCTCCGGGCGGGAGCGCCGTAAGCCCGGCGCGGAAGATGATGGCCAGCTCCCAGCCGCCACCATCGAAGGGGAACGACATGACATCGGCGAGGGTGAGCGACGAGACGGCGCCGCCACACCAGTCATCGGCGAGCGCGGCGGCCGTCTCGTAGGGGTTAGCGCCGAATTCCATCACATCCCACGGGAGCCAGCGCCCGCGCGCCTGGCGCGCCGCCACATCGAACACCACGAGGCGCCCCTGGTACACCGGCACGAGGTAGACGCTGATATGCGCGCCGCCCGCGGTGAGGCCGCCCGTGGGCTTACCGAAGAAGGCCTGTCGCGCCATGCTCCAAGCGTAGGCTATCCCGGGGCTTAGAGGATGCCCGCGAAATCGTGGCCCTCGCCGAATGGGCCGACAATGGCGAGGGTGGCATTGGCGGGCGCGAGGATCTCCCGGCCGACGCGGAGCACATCGTCGCGGGTCACGGCATCGATCCGCGCTACAACGTCGTCGACGGTGAGGATCTCGCCGAGCAGCAGCTCCTGGGAGCCCAGCCAGCCGGCAACGGAGCGCGTGTCCTCCATGCGAAGCTGGATGCGGCCGCGGGCCATCTGCTTGCCCTTGGCCAGCTCAGCATCGGGGATCCCTTCGAGGAGCCGCGCCGTCTCCGCCAGGGTCACCTCCACGGTGGTCCGGGCGCTATCCGGGTCGCAGCCCGCGTAGATCGTGAACGAGCCGGTGTCACGGAATTCGCTGGGGTAGGAGTGGATGTCGTAGACGAGGGCGCGCTCTTCACGGAGTTCGAGGAAGAGCCGGCTCGACATGCCTTCGCCCAGGATGGTGCTCAGCAGGTCGACGGCGAAGCGGTCGGGGTGGCTGAGCGAAACGCTGGGGTAGGCGATGCAAATGTGTGCCTGCTCGGTCGGCTTGTCGCGGATCGCCAGGCGGGGGGCGCCGTTCCGGGCGAGCGCCGGGTACCACGGCCCGGGCTCGGCCGGGGGCATATCGCCGAGCCATCGCCCGGCGGTGGCCACCACCTCGTCGTGATTCACGTTGCCCGCGGCCACGAGCACCAGGTTCGATGGCACGTACTGGCGCCGGAAGTAGCGGGTGACGGCCGAGACTGGCAGCGCCTGGACCGTTTCGGGTGTGCCGCCGACGTTGCGCCCGATGGGCTGGCCGGGCCAGAGCGTCTCGTCGATGAGGATGCCCGCCAGTTCGGCGGGGCTGTCCTCGATGCCGGCGAGTTCCTCGAGGATGACGGCGCGCTCCTTTTCCAGTTCGGCCGGGTCCATCACGGGGTCGCGCACCATGTCGGCCAGGATGTCGATGGTTTCGAAGGCGGCGGTGTGCGGGACCTTGGCGTAGTAGACGGTGAGTTCGCGGTCGGTGGCGGCGTTGTGCATGCCACCGACGCCTTCGATGGCCTCGGAGATATCGCGGGCGGTGGGGCGGCGCGAGGCCCCCTTGAAGAGCATGTGTTCGAGGAAGTGCGAAAGGCCGGCCTCCTCATCGGGCTCGTAGCGGCTCCCGGCGCCGACATAGACGCTGATGGTGGCGGAGCGGGTGTGGGGCATTTCGCCGGTGACGATGCGGAGGCCGTTCGGAAGGGTGGAGCGCTTGTACATGGGCAGGCAGGCCGGTTATCGCCGGCGCGGAAGAGGGATCTTACGGCCTCGGGCCACCGGTGTCAGTCGAACGTGCGGAGCGCCTGGGCGTCCTGGATGGTCACGGCGCCGCGGCTGAGGCTGATCCAGCCATCGCGAGCGAACTGGTTCAGCTGCTTGTTCACGCTCTCGCGGCTCACGCCCAGCATCGAGGCGAGCTCGCCCTGGGTCACCTGGATGCGTTGCCTCTTGCGTGCATCGCCTTCCGGGAGCGACGCCGCAAGGGTGAGGAGGTGCTTGGCGAGGCGGTGCGGAAGGTCCAGGAAGACCAGGTCGGTGACCGTCTCATCGGTGCGGCGGAGGCGGAGGGAGAGGGTCTCGAGGAGGGCGAGCGAGGCGGCCGGGCGCTCGCGCACCCAGTTCACGAAGTCATCGCGCGAGACGACGAAGGTGCGCGTGGGGCTGGTGGCGGTGGCCGTTGCCGAACGCGGGCGGCCATCGAAGAGGGCGAGGTCGCCGAAACAATCGCCAGGGCCCATGAGGGCGAGGGTTGCCTCGCCACCCGCGCCCGAGATGCGGCTGATGCGCACGCGGCCTTCGACGACAACGTAGAGCGCATCGCCCGGGTCGCCTTCGTGGAAGATGGTGGTGCCGGCCGCGAAGCGGCGGACACGGCCCCGGGCGGCGAGCGCCTTCAGGTCGTCATCGGGAAGGCGCGCGAGGAGGGGCAGGTCGCGGATGTAGGCATCGTTTGTCGCGGAATCGGGCGTGGCCACGGTGTGAACTCCTGGGCCGAAGTTGTACCACCGCGCTCCGGTTCGAGCCACCACTCTGTGATGCGCATCTCGAATGGAGTTCGGCGTGTGTGAACGTGCTTAACGTAGCACGGCGCGAGGCTGCTGCACGCTCGAAGTACGACATGGCCCGGACGGCCACGAGGAGCACGACATGGAACTGTATCACCTTGAGGAATGGGCGCGGGCCCGGCACACCGAGACCGTCCTGGCCCTCCGCCGGGCGCAACTGCTCGGCCTGATCGAGGCGCCGGCGCGGCCGCGGCGGCACTGGCTCGCGCGGTTCTTCCCGGCCCGGACCACCACCACCGCCACGCCCCCGGCGATGAGCCGCGAGGCGAGCTAACCCGCTCGTTCGGCGAAAGGAGCCCGCGGAGATGATGCACCTGACCTACCATGAGCATGCGAAGAGCGAGATGTACCAGCGCGAAGCCGGCCTCCGGAAGGCGCTGCTGAATGGCACCGCCTATGAGGTGAAACCGAAGCGCCGCCTGCTCGGGGCGTGGCGGAGGCACGGGGCGCCAGGGCCCCGAGGGACCCAGCTCCTCCCGGGCATCCAGGGCCGATAGGCGCCGGGTGGACAGGCGCCAGCCCGCGGGAATCCACGAACCGCGGCCACGCGTCCCCTCTAGGCCGCGGGTTGGAGCTGGCGTCGCGCACGCGAGGGGCGGGGCCTGGCGAGCTTGTGAAGCTCCAGGGCGACGAGGATGGTGGAGGCCACGGCGATGATGCGGAGCCACGAATCGAGCTCTATCGGTTCGACCCGGAGGATGTACTGCGTGGGTGGCAGGTAGAGGGCCGCAACATGGACGCTCACCGCCGCCACCGTGGCGATGAGCAGGAAGCGGTTCGAAAACGGGCTCTTCCGGAAGGCCGACAGGTACTCCGAGCGGCAGTTGCCGATGTGGAACACCTCGAAGATGACGAGCCCTGTGAGTGCCGCGGAACGCGCGTATTCGAGGGTTTCGCCCGAATTGAGCTCCCACCGGAACAGGAGCAGGATGCCGCCGCCCATCACCAGGGCGGTCAGCGCGGTCCGTTCCCAGAGCAGGCGCGAGAGGATGCCCTCGGAGCGCGCACGCGGAGGCCGCTGGAGAATGTCGCGATCGCCGGGTTCGAACGCCAGGGCCACGTGCTGGATCCCGTTGGTCACAAGGTTCAGCCAGAGGAGCTGCGCGGCGAGGAGCGGGATATCCCACCCGAGGATCACCGCGACCAGGATGAAGGCAATCTCCGCCGCGCCGGTCGAAAGCAGGAAGAAGCTGACATTGCGGATGTTGTCGAAGGTCACGCGGCCCTGGCTCACAGCGGCATAGATGCTCACGAAGTTGTCGTCGGCTAGGACCATATCGGCAGCCTCGCGGGCGACGTCGGTGCCGGAACGCCCCATGGCAATGCCCAGGTCGGCGACGCGGAGGGCGGGCGCATCGTTGACGCCATCGCCGGTGACGGCGACGACGTTGCCCTCGCGCTGGAGCGCCTGGACGACGCGCAGCTTGTGATCGGGTGACATCCGCGCGCAGACGGTGACCGTGCGCATGCGCTCCTGGAGCGCCTCGTCGCTCAATTCGTCGATCTCGCGGCCCTCGACGGCAGTGGACTTCTCATCGGCGATCGCCAGCTGCCTGGCGATCGCAAGGGCAGTGCTGACATGGTCGCCGGTGATCATGACGACGCGGATGCCCGCATCGAGGCAGCCACGGACTGCTTCGAGGACGCCTTCGCGCGGCGGGTCCATCATGGCTTCGAAGCCAAGGTAGGTCAGGCCGCGCGGGTCGCGCGGTGGCTCCTCGCCTGGGGCCAGTTCGCAGGAGGCCATGGCCAGCACGCGGAGGCCACGAGCTGCCGCCGCATCGGTGGCCTGGCGGACCTTCCCACGGTCGATGGGCTCCCGGTGGGCGCCGGCCTGGATGGTGTCGCACATGTCGAGGATGCGCTCGGGCGCTCCCTTTACGAAGAAGAGGCGGGCGCCGGCGAACTCGCGGACGGAACCGGAGTAACGCAGTTCGGGCTCGAAGGGGACCTCGAAGACCGGCCGGTAGACGGCCCGGGTTTCGGCGTGGGCGATGCCGAACGCCTCGGCCGCCACGAGGAGCGCGGTCTCGGTCGGGTCGCCGCGGGCGGCCCAGGAATCGCCTTCGCGTACGAGGGTGGCCTCGTTGGCGAGCACACCCGCGATGAGCGTGAGCTCGAGCGCGCTGCCCCCCGGGGCGGGGCCCCCGCCGGGGAGGTGGGAGCCATCGGCCGTCCACACTTCGAGGACGGTCATTTCGTTCTGGGTGAGGGTGCCCGTCTTGTCGGAGCCGATGACGGTGGTGCTGCCAAGCGTTTCGACGGCGGGCAGGTGGCGGATGATGGCCTTCCGGTTGGCCATGCGGCGCACGCCGATGGCCAGGGTAATAGTGAAAGCAACTGGCAGCCCTTCGGGGGTAGCCGAAACGGCCAGGGCGACCGTGACCTTGAGCATTTCCGAGCCGGAATTCCCCTGGTAGATGCCAATGACGAAGGAGAACGCGGAGACGACGGCCACAGCAAGCCCGATCATGGCGGCGAGCCTTGCCAGGCGATGCTGGAGGGGCGTCTCGGGCGTCTTCTCCCGCCGCATCGTCTCGGCAATCTGGCCGACTGCCGTCGCGGCGCCCGTGGCGACCACCACGCCGCTGCCGCGCCCGCTGCGCACGATGGTGCCAGCACGCGCCATGTTGAAGTGATCGCCGAGCGGTGCATCCGCCGGGGCGACACCCGGGTGCTTGGCCGCCGCGGTGGATTCCCCGGTGAGGATCGCCTCATCGATGAGGAGATTGGAGGCATCGAGGAGGCGGATATCCGCGGGGACGCGCACGCCCGATTCGAGGAGGACGCGGTCGCCGGGGACGAGGAAACGGCTTTCGAGGTGGATCGGCTGGCCGCCGCGGATGGCCACCGCCCTGTGACTGAGGAGCGCGGAGAGCGAGCGCACGGCCCGCTCAGCGCCCGATTCCTGCACCAGGCCGATGATGGCGTTGAGCAGCACCACCGCGAGGATGATCCCGGTATCGATCCACTCCTCCAGCAGTGCCGTCACGCCGGCGGCCGCCACCAGGATGTAGATCAGGGGGCTCATGAACTGGCGCGCGAAGATGATGAGGGGGCCGGGCGGCCGGGGCTCGGGGAGGGCATTTTCTCCATAGCGCTTGAGCCGGGCGGCGGCCTGTCGCTCGTCGAGCCCCGATTCGGGAGACTCGACCAGCGCGACGAGCTCTGCCTCTTCGAGCGCGTGCCAGGGCGCGGGGCTGGCTGGAGCCATGCCCGCCCCGTTCGCGGGCGAGCTCATTGCCCGCAGAGGATGACCGGCAGGTCGGAGCGTTCGACCGTTCCGAGCGCGACGCTCCCCAGGAAGAGGTGGAGGCTGCGCCCGCGGCCGTGAGTCCCCATGGCGATGGCGCTGGCGCCTGCTTCGTGCGCCGCGCGGACAATGGCGTGCTCGGTCCGCTCGAACTCCTCGGCGCGAACCACGCCAACCGAGGAGGGGATGCACCCGGGGAGCATCGCCTGGGCGGCCCGGCAGGTGGCTTCCCGCCGTTCCAGCTCGAGCGTGAGCGGCCCATCTGCCAGGGCGGGCACGTACACACCAATGACCGAGACAGGCATGCACGACGATTCGAGGATTGGCCCGAGCTTCATGAAGGCCGCCCGGGAAGCCGGGCTGCCATCGGTGGTGATCGCCAGGCGGTACGGGCTGGCGGTAGCGACCGCACCCGTCGCCGGGCCGGTCACAAAGACGGGGCAGGGTGTCTTGCGGAGCACGTTGATCGCTGTGCTGCCGAAGATGGCGTGGCGAACGGCGCCGACGCCGCGAGAATCCATGGCGATGAGCGCTGCTCCGGATTCCAGGGCGACGCGAGCGATCGCCGATGCGGTGTCTTCATCCTTGCCGCGGCGCGCGACGATGACGCGGCCGCCGATGCCGTGCTCCGAGAGGGCCGCGTGCAGCGCCTGCTTTTCGGCGGCATCATCGTTGGCGGGGCTCTCCTGCTCATAGATGCGGGTCAGCGCTATCTCCATCCCGGCAGCGCGGGCGAATGCCGCCGCGTGGGGGAGAACGTGGAGCGATTGGTGCGAGCCATCGGTGGTGCAGAGCATCAGCATGTCGGGTTCATCCTATCGTGAAGGGGCGTGGGCGGCAGTCCCACAAGGGCCTCGCGGCGGGTACCGCGTGGACGTTTTGGAGCGGGAGAAACCGGGCACGCACACCGGGGAGACGCGATTCGCGCGCGGCACGGCAAATACGTGCGTCACATCGTGACCGGGGGTAGTCTACCGTCTATGCCAGCTACTGGCGGCGGACCTCAGTACACCCCGGCCACCGATAAGCAGGGGCGCGTCTCGCGCTACCGTGTCGAACTCCCCCGCGCCGGGATCGTGGAGACCGGAAAGGGCCACTTCGAGGCCACCGAATATGCGGAGCGCCGGACCGGCTGGGGCGGGCGCCTGCTCGACCTGAAGGACCGGATCATCGGGAGCAGCGTTTCGAGCGCGCGGCTGGCGGAGCAGCGCCTCAGCAAAAAGGTAGCGCTCGCCGTCTTTTCCTCCGATGCCCTTTCCTCCACGGCGTACGCGACGCAGGAGATCATCCTGATCCTGGTGATCGCGGGGACCGCGCACATCAGCCTGAGCCTGCCCATCGCGCTGGCGATCACGGCCCTGCTGGCGGTGGTGGTGGTCTCGTACAGCCAGCTCATCCGCGAGTACCCGACCGGCGGCGGGGCCTACATCGTGGCGATGGAAAACCTGGGCAAGGTGGCCGGGATCACGGCGGGTGCGGCCCTGCTGATCGACTACACGCTGACGGTCTCCGTGTCGATCGCCGCATCAGTCGAGGCGATCGTCTCGGCGGCCCCCTCAGTCCATGACTTCGCGGTGCCGCTCGCCGTGGCGCTGGTGCTCGTCCTCGCGCTGGGGAACCTGCGCGGCATCCGCGAATCGGGCACCGTTTTCGCCATTCCGACCTATGGGTTCGTCGTGATCCTGGGCGCCACCATCATCGGGGGCATGATCAAGGTCTTCCTGAGCGATGACCCGAACGTCCTGGAAACAGGCGATCCCCAGCGCCAGATCGAAACGACAGGCAACGTGGTGCTGTGGTTCCTGGTGCTGCGCGCCTTTTCGGCCGGGTGTGCCGCCCTCACCGGTGTCGAGGCGATATCGAACGGGGTCTCGGCGTTCAAGCCGCCGGAATGGAAGAACGCGATCATCACGATGGCCGCCATGGGCTTCCTCCTCGGGTTCCTCTTCCTGGGGACCACGCTGTTGGCCCGCCACTTCGGCATCGTGTACGAAGAAGGCGACAAGGAGACGGTGATGTCGCAGGTGGGCGCCGAAGTGTTCGGGCGCAACCTGTTCTACTACGCGCTCCAGGGCTTCACGGCCGGGATTCTCTTCCTGGCGGCGAACACGGCCTTCAACGGCTTCCCGCTACTGGCGGCCGTCATCGCGCGCGATGGCTACCTCCCGAGGATCTTCCACCAGCGTGGAAACCGCCTCGTCTTCAGCTATGGCATCGCCGCGTTAACCGGCGGTGCCGTGCTGCTCCTGGTGGCCTTCAATGCGACCACGACGCGGCTGATCCCGCTCTATGCCTTCGGCGTGTTCCTCTGCTTCACGCTGGCGCAGGCGGGCCTGGTCCGGCGCTGGTACCGTCTGAAGCCGGCCGGGTGGAAGCGCTCGACCCTAATCAATGGGTTCGGGGCGATCGTGACCGGTGTGGTCATGGTCATCATCGTCGTGACCAAGTTCAACCAGGGCGGCTGGCTGGTGGTTGTGGCGGTGCCACTGGCCAGCATCGTCATCTGGCGGATCGGGGGGTTCTACCGCACGCTCCAGCGCACACTCTTCGTCTCGCCCGATGCCCAGCTCGAAATCCAGCCCCGGGGTGAATCACGGGTGCCCGTGATTGTCCCGGTGGAAGACGTGAACCTGGCGACGGTGATGACGCTCGGGGCGGCCTGCGAGCGCTCGCGCGATGTGACAGCGGTGCATGTGGTGGTCGACCCGGATGCGCCATCGAAGGTTGAGGAGCGCTGGAACCGGCAGTTCCCGGCGATTCCGCTCGTGGTCATCGATTCGCCCTATCGCAACGTCGGCGACCCCATCGCCCGGTATGTGGACGACCGCCTGAAGAGCGCGCCTCACGAAGTCATCGTGATGGTGCCGCTGCTGGAAGGGCACCGCTGGTATCAGCGGCCACTGGTGAACCAGAGTTTGAAACGGTTGACGCACATGCTGCGCCAGCGCCGCCATGTCGAGGTGGCGACCGTCCCCTTCAGTGTGGGGAGCCGGGGACGGCGGCGGCGGTTGGGGCGGCGGCTGTTCCGCAGGCGCGACCCCTTCGAGCAGCGTCTGCGGAAGCGCTGAAAGCGAGCCCGGCCAGCTCCATCTCCGGTTTCCGGGGTTTTTCCTACTGAGCTGACACAACTCCGGGCTTTAGGATCGGCTACGCTTGCGGCGGTCGGGTTGACTGCGGACCCTTCCAGCAGGCAGAGGAGCCAACGGCCTTGAACGTTGTGTTCATCAGCGCGCCGGGCGCCAGCGTGGAGCCGCTTGCCGAAATGGCAACTGCGCACGGGCACGCGGTCAGCCGCCTCGAACTCCCGGGAGCGCCAGCGGAGGCCGTGGAGGCTGCCGGGGCAGACGCCATCGTGATCACGGGCTCTGGACCGGGAGACTCCCTGCGGGCGCTCGAAGCGGCGCGGCGCGGCGGAGGTGGCGCCACCGTGCTGGCCGGGGCGCCCACGCTGGCGGAACAACTGGAGGCGATTGAGGCGGGCGCCGATGACATCTTCGACCCGTCGGCGCCAGAGACGCTCATCGCACGCCTGGCCGTGCTCGAACGCCGGTCCCGGCAGCGGCGCCCGCCGGCCACCGCCGACATCCTGGTCGCGAACGCCGCCGATGCCATCTACACGATTTCGCTCGATGGGTACTTCACCTCGGCCAACCCGGCCGGGGAGGAGCTGACGGGCTACCCGCTCAGCGAGATCATCGGCATGCACATGTCCCGCCTGGTCGTCCCGGAGCACCTCGAGGCGATCCGGCGGGAGATGGCCGCGAAGGTCGCCGGGGAGAAGCAATCGAGCCTGGTCGCCATCGACATCATCCGCGCGGATGGCGAGCGTATCCCCGTCGAAATCACCAGCCGGCTGTTGATCCAGGACGGGAAAGTGGCGGGCATCCAGGGCCTGGCCCGCGACCTGCGCGCGCGGCGCCGCCTCGAACACGACATCGCCTTCCGCGCCGAACTGCTCGATAACGTTGAAGCCGCGACCTATGCCGGTGACATGGAGGGCCGTGTCATCTACTGGAACTCGGCGGCCGCGGAGCTGTTTGGTTACAGCGCCGAAGAGGCGCTTGGCGCGAATGTGGGCAAGCTGCTGGTACCTGCGGGCGAGGCCAAGCGGGCGGAACACAACGTGGCCGAGCTGCGGGCGGGCAGGAAGGTGGTAAATGAGTATCTCCTGAAGAAGAAGGACGGGTCGACCTTCCCCGCGCATGTGACGAACGCGCCGGTGTTCCACGGCGATGGTTCGGTGGCGGCAATCGTCGCGATTTGCATCGACCTGACGGAGCGGCGGGCACAGGAAGAGCGCCTGGCCGGGCTGGCAGCGGTGGTGGAGTCATCGAACGATGCGGTAGTCCAGCATGACCTGGAGGGCCGGATCACCGGGTGGAACGCCGCCGCGGAGCGCATCTACGGCTACACGGCCGAGGAAGTGCTCGGGCGGCATTTCTCGATACTCGCCCCCGAGCACGAACGCGAAGCGGTGGAAGCCGTGCGGCAGCGCGTCCTCGCCGGGCTCCGGTTAACGGGCCATGCCGGGCAGCGGCTGCGGCGGGATGGCACGCTCATCGACCTCAATCTCGCGTTCTTCCCGGTGCACGGCCCGGATGGCCGCGTCGCCGGCACGGCCACGGTGGCCCGGGACGTGACCGAGCAGGCGCGGGCCGAGGCGGAGCGGCGGCGGCTGGCGGCCATCGTGGATTCGGCCACGGAGGCGATCATCGGGCGCGACAACCAGCGCCGGGTGGTGAGCTGGAACGGGGCGGCCGAGCGCCTGTTTGGCTGGAGCCTCCCGGAGCTTGCGGGCACCTTCGCCTGGGAAATCGTGCCCGAAGACCGGGTGGAAGAGACCCGGGAGATGGCCGCCCGCCTGCGCGACGGGCTGACCGTGGCCGCCGAGACCGAGCGGGTCGACCGGGCGGGCCGCCGGTTCCCCGTCGAACTGAACGCGTTCCCGGTGCGTGACGCTTCCGGCGCGGTGGTCGGCAGCGCCACCTTCATCCGCGACATCAGCGAGAAGAAATCCGCGGAACGGGCGCTCGAAGAATCACGGGCGCGTTACCGGGCGGCTGTCGATGCGAGCCACGATGGGTTCTTTATCTTCCAGGCCGAGCGCGATGAGACGGGGGCGATCAGCGACTTCATCTTCACGGCGCTCAACCCGGCAGCCGAACAGCTCATCGGGCGGAAAGCCGAGGAAGTGATGGGTGGGCGCCTGTGCGAGCTCATCCCCGTGAACCGGACCGGCGGCTTCTTCGAGCGGTACGTGCGCGTTGTCGAGACGGGGGAACCGCTCGATGAGGAGTTCGCGATCGAGGCGGCCGGTATCCGGGCGCGCTGGATCCACCACACGGTGGTGAAGCTGGGCGACGGAGTGGCCATCACGAGCCGGGACATCACCCGGAGGAAACTGGATGAGGAAGAGCGGAGGCAGCTCGACGCGCACTACCGGGCGATTGTGGATGGCACTCCCGATGGCCTGTTCGTGCTCGACGTAGAAGGAGACGGCGAAGACCGGGTATTCCGGGTGGCACTGGTGAACCAGGCATTCTCGGCGATGACGGGCCTCGATGCGGCGCGCATCGCGGGGAAGCGCGTCGAACAGATTTTCCGGGGACCGGTGCTGGAAAACGCGCTCAGGCGCTATGCGGCCGCCATCGCCAGCGGCGGCACGATCACGTACGAAGAGCCGCTCGTCGTGACGGAGCGCCGCTGGGTGGCGGTGACCATGACGGCGCTGTTCGATCCGGCTGGCCGGTGCTACCGCATCGTTGGCAGCGCACGCGATATCACGGAGCGGCGCCAGGCGCAGGAACTGGTGGAGCGCATGGCCAGGATCATCGAATCAGCCGGCGACGCGGTGGTGAGCGCGGATACCGAGGGGCGGATCGTCTACTGGAATCCCGCGGCAGAGCGGGTGTACGGCTACCGGCAGGACGAGGTGCTGGGGCGCCACTTCAGGATGCTGCTGCCCGAGGAAGACGCGGAGGCCGGGATTGCCCGCTGGGTGGCGGTGGTGCGTGAGGAAAAAGCAGTGACCAGGCAGGTGCGCCGCCGGCACAAGGATGGGCACATCATCGACCTGCAGGTCTCGCTCTTTCCCCTGCGCGACCTGGATGGGAACGTCATCGGCACAGCCAGCGTGGCGACCGACATCACTGAGAAGCTGCGTTACGAGCGCGAGTTGCTGGAGCGGGCGGCAGACCTGGAGGCCGTGTTCGCGAGCTCGACAGAAGGCATCGTCCTGCTGGCGCCGGACCTCCGCATCCAATCGTTCAACGATGCCGCCCGCCAGCTCCTGCGGCGCCTGCATGGTGGCGATGTGGCGGTGGGCGACCCGGCGCTGCGGTGGGTCTCGGAATCTGAGCACCCGGCCTTCATCCGGAATTTCGAGATGGCGCTGGAGGGGCAGTCGTTCACGTTTGCCCGCGAAGTGAACCCGCCGGGCGAATCGCTCTGGTGGGAGTTCACGTTTGGGCCGGTGCGCCTGGCCGACGGCACGACCCGGGGGGTGGCGCTGGGGATGCGCGACATCACCGCGCGCAAGCGGACCGATGAGGCGCTCCTCCAGGCACAGAAGGCGGAGTCGCTTGCGGTGCTGGCGGGGGGCATCGCCCACGACTTCAACAACCTGCTGGTCGGGATCCTCGGGAATGCGGGGCTCGCACTCGCCGAGCTCGCGCCCACTTCGCCGGCCAGGCCAACCATCGAGGCCATCGAAACGGCGGGCCAGCGGGCTGCCGAGCTGGCGCGGCAGATGCTCGCCTACTCGGGCCGGGGGCGATTCGTGATCCAGAATGTCGACCTGAACAGCCTCGTCGAGGAGATGGCGCACCTGCTTCGTGTGTCGATCGGGAAGGGCGTGAGGCTGAATTACCAGTTCGACCGCGGCATCCCGCCCGTCGAGGGTGACGCCACGCAGCTCCGCCAGGTGGTGATGAACCTGGTGGTCAACGCCTCCGATGCCATCGGGGAGGGTGAGGGCGTGATCTCGATCACCACCCGGGTTATCGAGGCCAGCCGCGAGCTGCTGGAGACGACGTACCTCGCGCCGAACCTGCGCCCCGGACGGTACGTGGCGATCGAGGTGGCCGACACCGGGTCGGGCATGGATGCGGAAACGCTCAGCCGCATTTTCGACCCGTTCTTCACCACGAAGTTCACGGGGCGAGGGCTTGGACTGGCCGCGGTGCTCGGCATCGTGCGCGGCCACCGCGGCGCCATCAGGGTCGAAAGCGAGCCCGGGCGGGGCACCACGTTCCATCTGCTGTTCCCCGCTGCTCGGGGGGATGCGGCCATGGCTCCCCCGGCCGCTGCCCGGCTCCCCTGGCGGGGTAGCGGCACCGTCCTCCTGGTCGACGATGAGCCCTCCGTCCGGGCTGTCACCGCGCGCGCCCTGCGTTCCTTCGGGTTCGACGTGCTGGAGGCCGCCGACGGCATCGAAGGTGTCGAGACGTTCGCGGCCAATCACGAGCGCATCGTCTGCACACTGCTCGACATCACCATGCCGCGGATGGGCGGCGAGGAGGCGCTCCACGCCATCCGGCGGATCGACCCGGGCGCCCGCGTGCTGCTCATGAGCGGCTTTAGCGAGGAGGAGGCAACCGGGAGGTTCGCCGACCTGGGCATCACCGGGTTTGTGCAGAAGCCGTACGAGCTTTCCGCCCTGCGCGCCGCCATGCAGGAGGCGGTCGCCGGTGGTGATTCTGGTGATTGAGGCGAGGTCCACGCTAGAACATCTGTGCGCTATACTCGGCCCGTGACCGAGGAGCGCCTTGTCGCCGCCACCGTGATCGTCGAGGACGAGGCGGAGCGCTCGCTCCGGCCGCGGACGCTCGCCGAATTTCCCGGCCAGGACCGGACCAAGGCCAACCTGGCCATCGCCATCGAAGCCGCCAAACAGCGCGAGGAAGCGCTCGACCACCTCCTGCTCTATGGCCCGCCCGGCCTCGGCAAGACAACCCTCGCCAACATCGTCGCGAACGAGATGGGCGTTGCCATCCGCACCACCTCGGGCCCCGCGATCGAACGCCCGGGGGACCTCGCCGCCATCCTGACCAACCTCAAAGAGCACGACATCCTCTTCATCGACGAGATCCACCGCCTCTCGCGCCCGGTCGAAGAGATCCTCTACCCCGCGATGGAGGACTTCGCGCTCGACCTGGTCATTGGCAAGGGGCCGGGGGCGAGGTCCGTGCGGCTGGCGATGCCGAAGTTCACCCTCATCGGCGCGACGACCCGCTACGCCATGGTGAGCGCGCCGCTGCGCGACCGCTTTGGATCGGTCTTCCGCCTCGATTTTTACGACCCGGATACGCTGGCCGTCATCGTCCGGCGCTCGGCGAGCCTGATGAACACGGCGATCCCCGACGACGCGGCGTTCGAGATCGCCCGCCGCTCCCGCGGGACGCCGCGCATCGCGAACCGCCTGCTCCGGCGCGTGCGCGACTACGCCGAGGTACGCAATGGTGGCGCCATCACCCTGGAGACCACGCGCGCCGCGCTCGCCATGCTCGATGTCGACGACCTGGGCCTGGACGATGCCGATCGTTCCGTCCTGCGGTGCATCATCGAGAAGTTTGATGGCGGGCCGGTCGGCCTTGAGACGATCGCTGCCGCCATCTCCGAGGAGTCCGACACCATCATGGATGTCTACGAACCGTTTCTTTTGCAGTGCGGATTCCTCAACCGGACGCCGCGCGGCCGGCTGGCCACCGCCGCCGCCTACCGGCACCTCGGGATCGAGCCCCCGCGCCGCATCGAGGCCCAGCCGACGCTCTGGGACAGCGCTGCCACGGAGGACACCCTGTGAGCCGCCAGCGCGTCTCCTCGGGCGCACCGTGGGAACCGATCGTTGGCTACTCGCGGGCGGTCCGCAGCGGCAACCACGTCTTCGTCTCGGGAACGGCGGCGGCGGGGCCGGGCGGTGAGGTCGTGGGCGGCGACGACGGCTACCAGCAGGCGAAGCGCTGCCTGGAGATCATTGCTGCCGCGCTGGCCGAGGCCGGCGCCGGACTGCGCCACGTGGTCCGCACGCGGATGTTCGTCACCGACATCTCCCGCTGGGAGGAATTCGGCCGTGCCCATGGCGAGGTGTTCGGCGAGGTCCGCCCCGCCACCACCATGGTCGAAGTGTCGGCCCTCATCTCCCCGGGCATGCTCATCGAAATTGAGGCCGATGCGGTCATCGACGACTGAGCGTGGCCGCCCCGAGCACGCGCAGTCCGGTGCCCCGGGCAATCGGCAGGAAATCGCCATCAAACGTGAGGATTGCGTCGCAGCCCGTCTCCAGGGCGGCGAGCAGGTTGGCGTGGTCCACCACGGAGGCGGTCTGATCCGCCCAGCTCACGAACCGCCGCACCGCCTCCGCCTCGACCGCGCCATCGACCGGCAGCACCTCGAACGTGTCGCGCGCGTAGCGATGGAGTTCGACCACGCGATGATGGCCCGCGCGCTTGAGGATGGTCAGCGCCTCGTAGAGCGTCCAGTTGCTGGTGACCATGGCGAACCGATGGGACTGGCTGAGGAGGGTGAGGTGCCGCCTGACGGTGAGATGCCACTGGTCCCGGGTGTAGACCAGTGGCACCAGGGCGCTCGCATCGAAGAAGACTCTCACGGAGCGTCGTCGTACCGCGCGGGTTCTTCGGCGGCTGTCCAGAGGCGCGCACGCCCGGCATAGCCATAGAGCTGCCGCTTCACGTCGCTCAGATCCGCGGGAAGTTCCGCGGGGCCGAGGTCAAGCGCCGCATCCTGCTCTTCGAGCCGTGCGAGCATCGCTTCGTACGCATCCCAATCGAACGCCTTCGGGGGAGCCGCCGGGGTGCCCACACCTTCGAGCACGGACCTGAGCCCCCGCTCAATGAGCTCCTTCATGGGCACGCCGTCCTGGGCGGCCTTCACTTTCAGCCGCCGGTACAGCTCTTCGTCATCGAGCACGACCGTCAGTCTCGCGCTCATGGGACACCTCCATGCGTTCGCACTTTCGCACTTTCGCACATCACTGTCAAGACCCTCCGCTGATCGCCGGGTAGCCGGGAGCCGGTAGAATGCCGCACACATCAACGGGGTGACCTATGCGATTCGGCTTCTGGCCCGGCCCGAACAACTCCTGGAACGACACACTCGCGCTCGCGAAACACGCCGAGGCGAGCGGCTGGCACGGCGTCTGGTACGCCGACCACTTCATGCCCAACGCGGAAGACACGAGCGGCCCCACCTCCGAGTGCTGGACCACGCTGGCCGCCCTCGCCGCGAGCGTGCCGCGCATCCGCATCGGCGCACTCGTCACCGGGAACACCTACCGCCACCCGGCGGTGCTCGCCAAGATGGCCGCCAACGTCGACAACATCAGCGGCGGCCGCTGCGTACTGGGGCTGGGCGCCGGCTGGCAGGAAAACGAACACCGCGCCTACGGCATCGACTTCTCCACACTCGGCGGCCGGATGAGCCGGTTGGAAGAGGCCTGCCAGGTGATCACCGGCCTCTTTTCGAACGAAAAGGCCAACTTCGCTGGCAAGCATTACCGGCTGACGGATGCGCCCCTCGCGCCAAAGCCCGTACAGAAGCCGCTCCCGCTGCTCATCGGCGGTGGCGGCGAACAGCGGACCCTGCGGATCGCCGCGAAATACGCCAACGAATGGAACGTCTGGGGCACCCCGGAGGTGCTGAAGCACAAGGGCGACATCCTGGACCGCTACTGCGAAGAGATCGGCCGCGACCCGAAGAGCATCGCCCATTCGGCCCAGGGCATGCTGGTGCTGAGCGATGACGCGGCGATGGTGGAGCGCATGAAGGCCGCCGGGCGGCCGATCATCGGCGGCAACGGCGCCCAGGTGCGCGCGCTCGTGGAGCAGTACGCCGAAGCCGGTGTGGACGAACTGATCATCCCCGACTTCAACCTGGGGCGAACGGTTGCCGAGAAGACCGCGGTGATGGACAGGTTCGCTAACGAGGTGATGGCCCACTTCTGGTAGCAGGCCGCTGTTCCGGGGCCGGGGAGGGAGCGTCCCGGCCTCGGGAACAGGAGTTTGCCAGCATCGCCGGGCCGGGAGGGCTGGAGGAGATGTCACCCTCCCGGCAGGTGGCGATGCGGCCCGGCTCAGTGGCGGCGGGCGATGGCCGCCAGGACCACTGCGAGGGAGCCGCTCAGCGCCGCCAGCGCCAGGAAGAGCATCCCGAGGTCCTGGTCGCTGGAGGGGGCCAGGCTATCGCCGGTGCGCGGCGGCAGGGGGACAGTCGTCGCGCCTGCCGTCGTGCCGCCGGGCTGCGTACCGGACTGCGTTGGTGAAGCTACCGGGGTGGCTGGAGCGGGCGTGGTTGGCGCGGGGGCGGTCGCCGTTGCCGGCGGCGGAGGTGTCGCCGCGCTGGTCGGAGCAGGCGTGGGCGTGCTCACGGGGGCTGGTACCTCAATCGGGCCCGGGACCTGCGGGATCTCCGGCACCTGCGGGACATCCGGGATAGCGGGCGCGGCGACGCGCTTGTTCATGAACCAGGCGGTCTGCTCGCGGTTGACGGCGTCGAAGGTCAGTTCGACGGTTCCGCCGGGAACGAAGGTACTCACGGCGTCGTCGTAGTACTTCGGGTAGCCGGGGGCATCCTGAAAACCGGGCGAAGGGAGCTCGGTCACCACCAGGGTCACCGGCAGGGAGATCCCCTCATCCTCCAGGAAAAGCATGTCGCACTCCTCCTCCTGGTTCTCCTGGGGCGTGAGCGAGAAGGTCTTGAACGGCGCCTGGCCTTTGACGGCCACGGTGAACGCAAAGGTCCCGCTGTCGGCCATGGCGTCACCGTTGTCTTCGATGCCCTTGCACACCACGAGCAGAGGTGCGGCCTCCGCCCAGTCGTAGAAGGTGACGTTTGTCCACGCACCAGCGATGGTGAACGGCGGCGTGGTGTCGCCGGAGACCATGGTCGGGTTGTCGAGGGCGTACTTCGGATAGCCGGGCTTGCTCTCCCACGACGGGGGCCTGGAGGCCAGCTTCACGACGAACGTGGAAGAATCGGGCACGCCGTGGTCCTGGGGATAGAAGGGTTCGCAGAAGGTCCCTTCGTCCTCGAGCCGGGTCATGGTGAAGGTGGCGAAGGGGACCGGGTTCCCGTTGGCGTAGAACGCGTAGGTGAAGTCGCCGCCCTGTTCGCGGGCGTCGCCGTTGGGCATGGCCGCCATGCACAGGCGGATGTACTTCCCGCTGGACGCGTGCGTAATCGCACCGGGAGAAAAAAGGGTAGCGAGGGCGGCGGCCAGCAGTACAATCGCGGCAACTGCCCACCGGAGGGCGCGCGTGAAGCGGCCCATACTTGTCAGGACGATCATCTTCAGACCTCTTTCGTCTGCTGTTGGGTGGGGTAGCGCCGCGGGGGAGAGCCGGAGAACCGGCCCGGGGAGCCGCCGGGCAACGGGGGTCGTCCTTCATGCCCCCCGGGCGCAGTACTATCGTCGGGAATTGCCAGCCGGCTTCCTTCCGGCGGATCCCCCAGCCGCCGGGACCTTCTGTGAACCACGCCACACGGTTCGATGGGGGGAAACCCCCATGCGCGCAGCGAGGTCTGCCTGATGCCGCCGCGCGTCCAGTTCGCCACCACGGATGACGGCGTCCGCATCGCCTACACCGTCACCGGCGAGGGGCCGCCGCTGTTCTGGCTGCCCCACTTCCTCGCGAGCCACGTCCAGCTCGAGTGGGAGTTCCCCCAGAGGTTCGTCTACACGCGCCTGGCCGAGCAGTTCATGGTCGTCCGCTTCGATTGCCGCGGGCTCGGGCTCTCGGACCGGGAAGTCGACGACATCTCGCTCGAGGCACGCATGCGCGACCTGGACTCCGTGGCGCATCGCATGGGGGCCGACCGTTTTGCCCTGGCCGGCATCGAAGGCGGCGGGGACCTCGCCGTCTCCTACGCGCTTGCCCACCCGGAGCGCGTCTCGCACCTGGTGCTCATCAACTGGACGCCGCGCTTCCGCGATGAAGCTTCGGGCGCCCGGCTGCGGGCGCTCGGCATCCTCCTGAAGCAGGACTGGGAGATGCTGGCGCAGAACGTCGGCGGTGTAGCCTTCGGCTACGACGCGCCGATTGCCGCCGGCTACGCCCGCCTGGTCCGTGCCAGCGTGAACCAGCCGATGGCGATCCGCTACGGCCAACTCCTGGAGGATGAGGACTTTCTGCCAGTACTCCCGCAGGTCACCGTCGAGACGCTGGTGCTGCACTCCGAGGAGAACTCGTACGCGTCCGAGGGCTCGGCCCGGACCGTCGCCGCCAGCATCCCCAACGCCTGCTTCCGTACGTTCGAAGGCGGGCTGCCGCGCCATATCTTCCAGCTGCTGGACGCCATCGTGGACTTCATCCCCTCAGGCGCGGAGGCTCCCGTTCCCGCCGCCTCGCCCGCTCCACCACCGGTTGTGGAACGGGTTCCACTTACCGAACGCGAGCTCGAAATCCTGGTCCTGGTGGCGCAGGGGCTGAGCAACCGGGAAATGGCCGACCAGCTCGTCCTCAGCCCGCGCACCATCGAACGCCACCTGGAGAACCTCTACCGCAAGACGGGAGCGCGGAACCGCGCCGAGGCCACCGCGTATGCCTTCACGCGGGGGTTGGTCGAGCGGCCCGGGCCGGCCTGAAACGGCGAAGCGGCGGGATCTCCCGCCGCTTCGGCTTGCCGGTGGTTCCCAGCATCGATCAGGGGAGGCGCGCGATCGCCTTCTTGGCCATCTCCACCAGGGTGGCCGTCTCCAACTTCTGCTTGCCGATGCTCACGGCGATGACCATCCCATCATGGAGGATCGTCAGGCTGTTCCCGGTGCGGTAGGCCGATTCTCCGACCCCCGGGACATCCTGGGCGGCCGTCTGCATCGCCTTGCCGTCGTCGAACAGCTTCTTCGCGGTGTACTTCTGCTTCTTCAACTGGTCGGTGAAGTCCTGTTCGCGCACGACCGACACCTGGGCAATGGTGAGCGAAGTCTCCCGTGTGGAGCCCCATGTGCAGAGGGTCTGACCCATCGGCACTTCGACATAGGCCGCTTCGCCGGCATCCATCTTCTCGCCAGCGAACTCTTCGAGCTCGGCGGCAGTCAGGAGCTGGCAGGGATCGAACTTCGCGCCTTTCGTATCTGCGGAGCTGTCACGAGTTTCGCCGGCCCTGGTGGCGACGCTGCCCGTGCCATCGTTCCCGCCGGAGGGGGCATCGTCATCGCCTCCGCCGCAGGCGGCCGAGAGGAGGAGGGATGCGCTCAAGGCGCCAAGCATGAGGTGGTGGGTGAAAGTTCGGAACGACACGGTGTGCACTCCACGCTGGTGATTTCTGGGGATGTGACAGCCGGATGCTGGAGTTCTTACAGGAGCCCGCCTCCGGATAGCCGGGAATCGTCGTGGGGCACGGCGGGGGCAGTGTAGCCCCGGAGGGCTGCCCCTGTGCATCCCGGTGTGCGAACAAGTTCACACTGGAGACCGCCGGAAACCCCAACGTGCGGGCTCACCGCCTCTTCGAGGCCGGGCGCGTACACTTGCGTGGGCGGAGCAGGGAGCAGCACATGGCTTATCGACCTGAGCGGGTGGGCGCGGGATGAGGCTCCGGGGCAGGACGCCCCTGTGGCTCGAAGCCATCCAGTTCGGGCTGGGCGTTGCCCTGCTGGCTGTCAGCCTCGCCGACCAGCGCTGGCCGTTCGTGGCGCTGGCGGCTTTCTACCTGGTGCTCATCAGCGTCCGGGCGGTGCGCAGCCGCCGCGGGAAGCCGCGCGGGGGCTAAGAACCCCAGACCACCGGCCCCGGAAATCCTGTCACTCGACCGTTCAGCGGTTGCGCCCGCCCCGTCACGCTCGATGGCATACGGAGGAGGGGCATGGCAACGACCGAAGGAACATGCTCGAACTGCGGCGGCGGAGTGGCCGAAGGGGCACGGTTCTGCGGGCACTGTGGGGCGGCGATACCGGAACAACTCAGCTGCCCCCGCTGTGGCAGGCCCGTGCGGCCAGGCGCCCGCTTCTGTGGCGCCTGCGGCTCGACCGTTGGCGGGCCCGGGATTCCTTCCCGCGCTCCCCGGCGCCCGGCGAGAGGCGGCATGGCAAAACCGTGGACGGCGGTGGCTGGCGGGGGGCTGGCCGTCGCGCTCGCCGTGTTCGGGGCGTGGTACCTGTTCCTCCGGGGAGATGGCGAAAGAGACGGCGGCAGCCAGGACACGACGGCACTCGAAAGCACGGTGACCATCACCGAACCGGTGGGCGACGATGCGGTCGACCTTGCAACTGGCCTGCCGCTGCGCCCCGGTGTGCACCTTGCCCACCCGGAGGGCGCTGCGGCCAGCATCCCCTCCGGGCCGGCGCTCTATGGCGACACCATGGACCTGCGCCGCGTCACCCTCGATGAGGACCTCTGGTGGGACCACGGGGGCAGGGGCTGGGAGTTTGTCTCGTGGGCGGGTGTGCCGGTGACGGGGACGGCGACGGTTGACATCCCGGCGCCGAACGGGACGGTGCTCATCGCCTGGACCGCCGCCGGCCGCTGGGCGGAGCTGCCCGCAGCGGAGGTGACGCTGGCGAACGGCAGCCGCGGACTGCGCGTGACGGTGAGCGAGATACCCGCACCGTGGACGTTCGCGGCTGCGACCGCCCGCCCCGAGGCACCAGCGCTGAGCGCTGAAGACCGGGAGGATCTGCGGGTCGAGCTGCTCTACTGGACGGACCGCGCGGCGTGGGAGACCGAAATGCTGGCGTGGCTGGCGACCGACCCGGCGAGCGCGCCGCTCGGACTCGATGACCTGGCGGTGGCCGTACCGGGCCGCGGGGGCCCGTTTGCGATGTCTGCCGCCCTCAGCCAGGAGGATCCCCGCCAGCAGGTGTTGGAGCGCTACTTCCGTGTCTACCGCCAGCTGAACTTCACACGCCGGCTGCTCGGCGGCGCCAGGCTCGGGCTGACCATCGACCCGGGTGCCACAGCGGGCATACCGATACCCGGCGCCACCATGAGTTCGCAGGGGATATACGCCGCGGGAATCCAACGGCTGGTGAAGGTCCGGGATGCGTGGCTGGCTCTGCGGCCGGACATGCCCATCACCCGGAGCGCATACGACTACCGGCCGATCATGGACAGGGCTATCGAAGCGACCATGGCTGATTACGCGCCGTGGGGGCTGGAGCTGGTGGCCTCGCTCATCGGGGACACCGCACTCAGCGGGACTGAACCGCAGGAAGTGCGGCCGCTCGGCGGCCTGGACCTGCGCGTGCTCGTCCCCTACGGCGAGCTCGCCTGGGCCGATATCGTCCTGCAGCCGGGGATGGTGCCGGCTGTGGAAGCCCACGTCGCGGCCAAAATTGCAGCGGTCGCCGAGTACCGCTACGCAGCACCCCGGACGCAACTGTCGTTGCGGTTCTACTCCATGCGGGCGATCGAACGGCTCGCGATCATCGATACGCTCAAGGGGCCGGTCGGCAACGTGGTCCGCTGGCTGCCCGTCGCGATGGCCGCCATAGGACTGGTCCCGGGCTCGGTGGGGCTGAGCGCTACCTTCGCGACCATTGACCAGCTCATCGACTACGTCCAGAGCCAGTACGACAAACAGTACGGCGGCGGGCCGTACGCGTACCTGGCGTTCGAGGGCATCTCGGCCGGGGGCATCGGCGGCACCAGCTTCATCATCGACATGCTGGAGGAACGTGCGCTGATGTCGCTCGAAGGGCGCCCGATGCTCCCCGGCCACAGCCTGACCATCGCCCAGTTCGCCTACTCGGTCGGCCTCTTCGCCGCGGTGCGCAACACCGATTGGTACCTGTTCAAGTCCATTCGTGAAGTGAACGAAGGCACCACGGGGTACTACGGCCCCATGAAGTGGGCGCCCGCTGTCGCGACCGTGATTCCGCCGGTGATGGTGCATGCGCGGGTGGCCGGTCCCCTCGTGCAGCTCGACGACTCCTACCCCGCCTCGGTCGTCCGCCTGATGGGCTACCGGCTGGACCACCGGGGAGACCTGCACACCGGCTGGCTGGACGAACTCAACAACGACGTGCCGGTCGGGCCGCTCGAGGTGATGACGTTCCTTCCCTATCGCGAGGACACGTGGCCGGGGGCTGTCGTCCGCACCGAGCCGGACTACCAGGCAATCACGCTCCAGATCCCGAAGTCATCCATCCCTGAGGAGGTGCGCCAGGGCCGCCCGCTGGAGACGCCGCTGGCCGCTTTCGAGCCCGTGCTCTACCTGGAAGGCGCGAACGGGGAACTCGTGACCATCCCGATCACGGGCGAGACAAGACTCGAAGGGGGAGCGGCTCCCGATACGTTCTATACGACCGTGCTGCTGCGGGGCCCGAAGCAGGCTGCGCTGGATGCGGAGAAGCTGGCGCTCTTCCCGGCGCTCTTCAGACCTTCCGCGGAACAGCAGGCCGTGTTCGAACTCCCGGGGACAACCAACAGCGGGCTTCGCACGAAACTGAAGGGGTCGCTGCTCTTTAAAGCGGCTTCGGACAAGCGCCTGTTGTTTGACGTCGACTTCACGCAGATACCGGTCCGCAAGATCGCCGGGCAGGAGATCCGGGTGAACTACGCCCTTGCGACCACTTCGGGCGGCCGCGTGATGTACAGGGGCACCACATCCCAGGGCCTTCCCATCGAGATCGCGATCGATGAGGACGCCAGCCGCTGGGAGATCGTGCGCTGGGACATTCAGAGTACGAAGCGCCCCACCCGCACCGGCACAGGGAGCTGCGGGACCGACGAGGTCAGCTCCAGCGGCCTGCCAGCGGCGACGGAACGCTGGAAAGCAGGCCTCATGAGCGACGACGAGTACGAACTTGCGAAGTGGCTGTTTAGCGGCCCGATGCAGGGCGACAGCCTGGCGAAGGGGCCGGTACCCCCCATGGTGGACCTCAGCAAGCTGACCCTTGAGGAGCAGCGCATCCTTGCGCCGTTCGGCACGCGAAGCGCGAACCGGGCGAACGTCGCGGGCGACGTGATCATCCCGTTCTCGGACTTCTACGGCTGCACCGCCCTGTACACGACCTACACCGCCACGCGGCAATAGCCTCACCGCGGGAGCGACCGCTGGCTAGCAGGGTGCTGAAGAAGCCACGGGGTACGTCGGGTGGGGCGAGACATGACT
>CAYUVT010000022.1:0-24518 GCA_964448165.1 uncultured Anaerolineaceae bacterium
GTTCGCCACGCTCTCGGAGTTCGCCGAGGTGCAGTACAAGTGCACCGGCATGTATTCGCCGCCATCCGAAGGCACCGTGGCCTGGAACGACCCGGAAATCGGCGTCGCGTGGCCATTTGACGACCCCGTGCTCTCGGCGCGCGACCAGAACGGCATGAGCCTGCGGCAGTACCTCCAGAAGCCGGCCTTCCGTTACGGGGGCTGAACCTTCGCGGGCCCGCAGCCCCGCGGGCGCGATACACTCGGCCGGTGACGCTTCGCCGCTGGCTCGCATCCCTTGCCCTCGCGGCCGCCCTTACCGCCGCAGCCTGCGGCGATAGCGCCGCGCCGGTCCTCACCGCCGCGACACCGGCGAATCCGTCGCCCGCCACCACCGCGGCCACGGCCACGCCTCCGGCCGCCGCGACCGGCGGCCAGCAGGCTGCCCCGCGCACGCTCGGGACCTCGGCCGGGACCCCGACAACGGCGAAAGACCCGGCATTCACCGCCCTGGAGGGCGCGAAGGCGTACTTCGGGCAGCTGGGCAGAGCCGCCTACCGCATCGAGATGCCGGACGCCTGGAACGGCGAACTCGTGATGTACGCGCACGGTTTCGCCGGGTTCGGCACCGAAGTCGCCGTCGAATCACCGCCGCGAGCGCTGAGGCGCTACCTGGTCGCCAATGGGTTCGCCTGGGCCGCCAGCTCCTACTCGGAGAACGGCTACGTGCCGGGCATCGGCGCGGATGACACCCTGGCGCTCAAGAAGCACTTCGCCGCCGAATTCGGCGAACCGAAGCGAACCTACATCGCCGGGCAGTCCATGGGGGGCAATGTCGTTGCCCTGGCCCTCGAAAACCATGCCTCCGACTACGCTGGCGGGCTTGCGCTCTGTGGTGCGCTGGGAGGCATCGAACAGATCGACTACCTCGCTTCGTGGGTTGCCGTTGCCGAGTTCACCTCGGGGCTCACCTTCCCCATCGGCGAGCCCGGCGCGAACCTCGCCCCCATCTTCCTGAACGACCTGCCCCGGATGCTCGGGACTCCGGGGGCGCTCACTCCACGGGGCGAGCAATTCGCATCGGCAATGAAGTGGCTGACGGGCGGCCCCCGCCCCTTCTTCGCCGAAGGGTTCGCCGAACAGTACTTCGTGAACTTCGGCCTGGTGATGCTCGACCCGGAGCGCAAATTGCTCGTGAACCGGGCCGCGACGAACGACGGCGCCCAATACCGCATCGACCAGGGCCTGGGGCTGACCGCCGAGCAGTTGAACGCGGGCGTCCGCCGGTACCCATCCGATCCTGCCGCGCGCAACGCCGAAGCGCACCCGGATGCTGTGCCAACGACGGGGCGCATCAGTGCCCCCCTGCTGACCCTCCACAACACGGGCGACCTCTTCGTGCCCATCTCGCTCGAACAGAGCTATCGAGCGAAAGTCGAGGCGGCCGGGAAAGGCAACCTGCTGGTGCAGCGCGCCATCCGGGCAGGGGGCCACTGCCAGTTCAGCGAGCAGGAGCTGACCACAGCCTTCGCCGACCTGGTGGCCTGGGTGCGCGACGGTGTACCACCGGAGGGCGAGGACCTGAGCGGCGACCTGCGCAACGCCGGGCTGAAATTTACGATTCCGCGCCGCGACGGTGACCCGGGCGGGACGGACTGACCGCCGATTCCACGGCAACGCTACGGAAATGATGACGGCCCGTTGAAACGCTGGCCACGGCGGACCACAATGCGGCGATAGTTCGTATGGGGTGAACCACTTGCAAAGTGCGCCGGCCGCCCGCGAACCCCTGCTCACGCCCGCCGTCATCCGGGTGACGCTCCTGAACTTCCTCTTCTTCAGCGCCTACTTACTGTTCTTCCCGACCCTGCCGTTCTTCATCGAAGGGCTGGGCGGGGCGAAAAGCGAGATCGGTTTGCTGATCGGCATTTCCAGCCTTGCCTCGCTCGTGGTGCGTCCATTTGTCGGATATGCAGTCGATACCGTGGGGCGGCGCCCCGTGATGCTGGCCGGTCTCGCGCTGTTCGTGCTCAACGCGCTGCTGTACAACCTGGTCCATTCGGTGGCGATGATCCTGCCGCTGCGGCTGGTCACCGGCGCCTCGATGGCTATCTTCGTCACGGCCGCGAGCACGACGATCGCTGATGTCGCCGCCCCATCGCGGCGGGGCGAGGTGATGAGCTACTACGGCCTCGCCAACAGCCTGGCGTTCGCGGTCGGGCCAGCGCTCGGCGGGTTCATCATTCACACCGGCTGGCTCGAAGGCTTCGACGAGGCGCTGATTTCCCGCTTCGGCTGGCTGAGCGGCGCCGAGGTGCCCGGCCTGCACTTCACGTCGCTCTTCCTCTTCGCCGCGGCCGTGGGAGTGGCCGGCTTCTTCATCGCCGCTGCCGGTGGCGAAACACGCCCGGTGGCAGCGGGGCCGGCTCGCCACTTGAGCTTTTCCCAGCTGTTCTCGCGGGCGGGAGCCTTCCCCGCCTGCATCAACTTCGCCAGTTCGTTCGTCTTTGCCTCGATGGTGACCTTCACGCCGCTCTTCGCGCGCGACCATGGGCTCGACAACGCGGCCGCGCTCTTCATCGTCTACGCAGCGATGGTCATCGTGATGCGGTTGAGCCTGGGCCGCTACATGGACCGGTTTCCCCGGTCATGGTTCATCGTGCCGGGGATTGCCGCGCTTTCACTCAGCATGGTGACCATGGCTACGGCGCACAGCGTTCCCCAGATGTTCGTGGCTGCCGGGCTCTACGGTATCGGGGCGGGCACGTTCCAGCCCGCCATGATGGCCCACCTGGTGGACCAGACCCGGCCCGCGGAGCGCGGCCGCGCCCTCAGCACCTTCACCCTCGGCAACGACCTCGGCCTGAGCATCGGCGCGCTCCTGCTGGGTGTCCTGGTTGACTGGGCGGGATACCGGCCGGCGTTCGTGGTGGCCAGCGCCATGGCGGCAAGCGGCGCGCTGCTCTTTTTCGCCAGCACCCAGCGCAACCGGGCCTGGAAGGGGGCCAGCGCGACGCTGCGGCCCTAACCCGGAACGAATACCGAGGAGACTGCCGCCGCCGCCGGGGCGCAGCGAAGCGCCAGCAGCGACCGGCCGAGGAGCCCCGGCCGGCAATCCACGCGGTAGCCGAGTCTCGCAAGGGAGAGCGCTGACCGGCGCCATCGCTCACCGGCGGCCAACCCGGCATGCGACATCCACGCGCGCTCCCACGCAGCAAAGAAGGTGTCGGCGGTGCCACCAGGCTCGGCGCGATTGATGAGCTCCCTGGGAAGGAACGGTTGGAGGTCTCGCGGGGAGAAACCGGGGCGGAGGCGAACGCCGAACACCAGTGTGGTCCGCCTCATTGGCGGCTCGGCCGCGCGGATGTGGCTGGCGGCACTCGCCGCGGTGCGTTCCCACGCCCAGAAACCGACGTGCCGCCCGGCTGGATCGCACGTTCCTTCCACCAGCAAGGCGCCCGGTGGCAGGCTCCGCGCCATGGTGCAGAGCGCATCGAGGACCTGCTCTTCCGGGTATTGCCGGAAGACGTTGAAGGCACGCACCAGCGTGGGCTGCTCGGATGCCTGGAGCGGCAGGTTGAACCCCCCGAGGCGGAAATCGAGCCCTTCGCGCCGGAACGGGAGTGCTGCCTGGACCCTGGCGGCGTCAATCTCAACGCCGAGCACCCCGAGCGCGGGGTTTACGCGCCGAAACCGTTCGTACGACTCGACGGTGGTCACGGGCGATGCGCCGAAGCCCAGGTCGACGAACAGGCTGGCGCGGCGCAGGTGCTCCCGCTCCGCAACGAGGAGGTACGTATCGGAAAGACGCAGGCGATTCGGCGCGGTGAACCCGCGTGTGGGCTGGCCAAGAGGTCTCGCGGGCACCGGATACGAGCATTGCAGACCGCCCCTTCTCGAACAAAACCTCGTGAACCCGGCTGTACTCCGCGGCCGAAAAGGGGGTGGTAACGGCGAATGGACAGGCTCCCGACGGGGATGCCAGAATCGGCAAATCGTTCGCATCAGGAGAATCAATCGTGCCCCAGAACGGTTTGTCCCCCACACGGCTGGACGCGGTGGTCGTCGGCGCTGGCTTCGCCGGGCTCTACATGCTGCTGCGGCTGCGCGAAGCGGGGTTCGCAACCCGCGTGATCGAGGCCGGCGACGGCGTCGGTGGCACCTGGTACTGGAACCGCTATCCCGGCGCCCGCTGCGATATCGAGAGTCTCCAGTACCAGTACGGCTTCAATGATGAGCTGCCAAAGGAGTGGCGCTGGAGCGAAAAGTACGCCACCCAGCCCGAGATCCTCGCCTATATCAACTACGTGGCTGACAAGTACGACCTGCGCCGCGACATCCAGCTCGAAACGCGCGTCACCGCGGCCCATTTCGATGAAGCGGCGAACCGCTGGACCATCGAGACGGACCGGGGCGATGCGTATTCGGCGCGGTTCTGCATCATGGCCACCGGCTGTCTCAGCGCGGCCAAAGTGCCCGACATCCCGGGCCTCGAGAACTACCAGGGCGAGTGGTACCACACCGGCGCCTGGCCGCACGAAGGCGTGGATTTCACGGGGAAGACCGTTGGCGTGATCGGCACGGGCTCCTCGGCAATCCAGTCGATCCCGCTCATCGCGCAGCAGGCGAAGCACCTGACCGTCTTCCAGCGAACGGCGAACTTCAGCGTGCCCGCCCACAATGGCCCGCTCGACGACGAGTACCGCGCGAAGATGACCACCAACTACACGGCCATCAGGAACGAGGCGCGCAATTCTCCCGCGGGCATCCTGGGGCGGCCGATGAGCGACAAGTCGGTCCTGGAGGCCAGTGAGGAGGAGCGCAACCGGGAGTTCGAGGCGCGCTGGGAGATCGGCGGCCTTGGCCTGGGCAGCGCGTTCAACGATGTCGGGTTGAACCTCGAGGCAAACGCCATCGCGGCCGAATTCGTGCGCAACAAGATCCGGGAGATTGTGAAAGACCCGGAGACGGCTGAACTGCTCTGCCCGCGCGATTACCCCTTCGGGACCAAGCGGCTCTGCGTGGACACCGACTATTACGCCACCTTCAATCGCGACAACGTGAAGCTCGTGAGCATCAAAGACAACCCGATCCAGGAGATCACCGCAACCGGCCTGCGGACGGGGACTGGCGAGTACGAATTCGATGCCATCGTGTTCGCGACCGGCTTCGATGCGATGACGGGAGCGCTGCTCAAGATCGACATCCGCGGAAGGAATGGGCTGACGCTCCAGGAAAAGTGGGAGCATGGACCGCGCACGTACCTGGGTCTCCAGGTGGCGGGCTTCCCGAACCTGTTCACCATCACCGGGCCGGGCAGCCCATCCGTGCTGAGCAACATGATCGTGTCCATCGAGCAGCACGTGGACTGGATCTTCGATTGCGTGAGCTACCTGCGCACGCACGAGATCGCGACGATCGAGGCGAGCCGCGAAGCCGAGGACCGCTGGGTCGACCACGTGAACGAGGTGGCGAGCCACACGCTCTTCCCGCTGGCCAATTCGTGGTACATCGGCGCGAATATCCCAGGGAAGCCGCGCGTGTTCATGCCGTACATCGGCGGAGTGGGGAACTACGCGCAGAAGTGCAAACAGGTGGCAGAGAACGGCTACGAGGGGTTCGAACTGGACTCCGGGCGGGTTCCCGCCGGGGTGCGGTGAATCCGGAACCCGGTGCCTTTGCGAGCCTGATCAAGAAGGGGCAGCCAGGTGGCTGCCCCTTCTCATTCGTCCGGGGATCGGCCGATTAGTCCAGGCGCTCGATGACCGTGGCGGTGCCGATCCCGCCGCCGACGCACATCGTGACGAGCCCATACCGTCCGCCGGTGCGCTCGAGTTCGTTGAGCAACGTGCCGAACAGGCGGGCACCCGTGCAGCCGGTGGGGTGGCCGAGGGCGATCGCACCGCCGTTCACATTGACCTTGCTCATGTCGGCGTTCATTTCGCGCTTCCAGGCGAGGACGACGCTGGCGAACGCCTCGTTGATCTCGACCAGGTCGATGTCTCGCATGGTGAGGCCGGCCCGGGAGAGTGCCAGGGGCGTGGCCGTGATGGGCCCGGTAAGCATCAGGGCCGGGTCGGAGCCCACGACGGCCTGGGAGACGATGCGGGCGCGGGGCTTCCAGCCCATTTCCTTCGCCTTTTCGGGATGCGTGAGCAGCACCGCGGCCGAACCATCCGTGATCTGGCTGGAGTTGCCGGCGTGGTGCACACCGTTCTCCTTGAAGCTGGGCTTCAGCCCTGCCAGGACCTCGAGCGTGGTGCCCGGGCGGATGCCCTCGTCGAAATCGATGATGGCGTCTTCCCAGTCCTCGGTGCCATCGGCCTTCTTGATCTTCTTCTTGCCGGGCACGGGAACCAGTTCGTTCTTGAATCGGCCTTCCTTCTGGGCCTGGGCCGCGCGGGCCTGGCTTTCGACCGCGAACTCGTCGGCTTCGCCGCGGGTGATGCCCCACTTCTCGGCGATGCGCTCGGCGGCGATGCCCTGCGAGGAAAGGTCGTACTGGTCGGCCATCGCCTTGGTGAAGGGCGTGCCCATGCCCTGGCCCACGTTCGCGCCCAGGGGGATCTGAGACATGAACTCGGTCCCGCCGGCCACCACCACATCGTGCACACCGGAACCGATCTGGTTGGCCGCGAAGTGCACGGCCTGCTGGCTCGAGCTGCACTGGCGGTCGAGCGTGACACCGGGGATGGTGTACGGCCAGCGGGCGGTCAGCACGACATTGCGCGCGAGGTTGGTGGACTGGGCCCCGACTTCGCTAACGCAACCGTAGATGACGTCATCGACGACTTCAGGGTCGAGATTGTTGCGCTTGACGAGCTCCTGGAGGAGCAGCGCCGAGGTTTCGACCGGGTGGTTCTTGCTGAGGACGCCGCCGCGCCGCCCGAGCGGCGTCCGGATCGCATCGACTATCACGACTTCGCGCATAGGTCCGTTCCTTGGTGGGAGATTTGCGGAGTGCGAAGGGAGTGTATCAGCGTACGGGGAAACTGAAAGGTTGAGAGGATGTCAGGCCGGGGGAGCGGCGAAGCGGATCGCCCCGGGGACAATCTCGATGCGAGCCGGGAGAAAGCCGCCGGGCTCGCCGTCCAGGTCCAGCCGGCTCGGTTTCGGCGACGAGAGTTCGACCGATTTGGCTGGATGGCGGTCGATGCCGTCCATATCCAGGTGGGTACCACCCGCCCGCTGGCCCGAGACAGCCCTGAGCACCGCCCGCCGGGAGAGGTCGCCCCAGCGGATGACGTCGAACAGTCCATCGTCCGGCGAGGCGCCCGGCGCGGCCACGAGGTCGCCGCCCCAGAGTTCCATGTTGTGGACGCTCACGGTGTTGTAGCGGCCGTCGTACTCCTGGCCATCGATGGAAAGCGTGAACGGGCGGCCCATCGGCCCGGCCATCTTCACAGCCGTCATGATCATGTAGGGGGCGGTATCACCCAGGCGCTTCAGCCAGCGCGGAGTCGATTGGGAGATCTCCGGCACCCAGCCCGCAGAAGCCTCCAGCAGGAAGTACCGCACAAGCTCGCCCCCGTCGGCGCCCCGCGAGGTGACCTTCCCGATGTCGATGCGGCGCTCCACGCCCGCGGCAATGGCCCGGATCGCGGCCGCGCCGCGGCCGATGCCGAGACCCTTGGCGACATCCTTTCCGGTGCCCATGCCTATCGTTCCGAGCCGGACGCGCTGGTTGGCATCGAGTGCCATGATGCCGTTGGCGACCTCGAACACCGTCCCGTCGCCGCCGCAGGCGACAAGGAACTCGCGGCCAGCCTCCACGGCTTCTTTCGCCAGGTCTTCGCCATGGCCAGGGTGGGTGGTGAAGACCATGTCGGCTTCGAGCCCGGCGCGTTCGATGGCATCGACCAGCACGCCGATGCGCCGCCTGGTGCGGCCCCCGCCCGACATCGGGTTGACGATGAAGAGGGGCCGGGCAGCGACTTCGGGAGATATCCTGTTGCTCACATTCCCACGGTAGCGAGTGATGCCGGAAAGGTGAAGGAGCGCTGCAATATTCCGAGCACTTCCGCGCGATGAACACCGATATCGACGTGTTCGTCGAAGACGATTCGGCGCCGGTCGCCGCATTCGTTGAGACCCGCCTCCTTTTCGAGCAGCAGGAGGCGAGGTTTTCGCGCTTCCGGCCCGGGAGCATGCTCTCGCGGTTGAACCGCGGCGAGGCCATCGATGACCCCTGGATGGACGCGGCTATCGAGCTCGCAATCGAAGCACACGGCCAGACCCGGGGCTTCTTCAATCCCATGGTGCTCCCGGCACTGGCGCGGGCCGGGTACGACAGGAGCTTCGAGAACGTTTCCGGTGGGGCGCCAGCGCGTTCGCGGGTTCCTGGCCCCGGCGAATGCCTTGCCCGGGGCGCGGGCGGGTGGACGCTGGCCAGCGGGGCGATCGACCTGGGTGGCATCGTGAAAGGATGGACCGCCGACCTGGCGGTGGACCACCTGGCGGAGCGATTCCGGGGCGTGTTCGTGAACGCCGGGGGCGACATTCGCTGCGCCGGCACTGAGGATGGAGGGCGCGGCTGGAAGGTCGAAGTCGATCGCCCTGGCGGCGGGATTGCCTGGGCCGGGGAGATCGATGGCGCGATCGCCACCTCCAGCGTGCTCAAACGCCGGTGGATGACCGCCTCGGGGCAGGTGGCTCACCACCTCATCGACCCGCGCACCGGGTTGCCGGCCGAATCGCCCTTCGCGCAGGTGACTGTGCGAGCGGACAGCTGCACCTGGGCCGAGGTCTGGGCGAAGGCGGTCCTCATCGGAGGCCATGAGGGGCTGGACCTTGCCGGGGCGTTCGGGCTGGCGGTGCTGGCGCTCTCGCTCGATGGCACGTCCGTCACCAGGGGCGCCTGGTAAAGGCCGCTTTACCATCGCGCGACTCCTTTCGGGCCCGGAGCGCGATGTGCTTCCCGCAATCCCAGCTGCGGAGGAGCACATGAATCGACTGAGTTCACTCATCACCGCCGGCCTGACCACCGGCCTTTCGGCCGCCGCCATCGGGGCGACGGCCGTGGGCCAGGGGGTCTTCGGAGTGGGCGGAGCTGCCCAGCAGCCTCCCGCCACCGAAGAGGCGGTTGCTGCCATCGAGATGACGGCCACCGCACAGCCTGCGGCCACACCCCAGGCTGTGGCGACCCAGGTCATCTACGTCGACAAGGAACCGATCGTGGTGACGCGCCAGGTGGCCGTCCCCGGAGGAAGCTCGGCCGGAGCGCAGGCTGGCGGTGGCGCAGCGGCCGCCGCACCTTCGGCCAGCGCTCCCCAGGCGCAGCCTTCGCCCGCAGGCACGCCGGCCCCCACGACCACACCCGCGCCCGTGCCCCAGCCCTCCTCGAGCCCTGCCTCCCAGGCTGCACCGGTCAATCCGCCGGTCGCCTTCGCGGCCCCGCAACCACCGCCCGCCACGACGGCCGCCGACGACAGCGGCGGCCAGGCCGCGCGCGACAATCGCGTGGAACCGGGTGACGACAGGCGGTCAGGACAGGCCGACGACCACGACGACGACAGCCGACAAGACGACCGCCACGAAGACGACGACCGCCACCACGAGGACCACGATGACGACGACTAAGCGCGCGCAGGGCGGTCAGGTCAAGTTCGTCCTCACCCGGGTTGCACTGGGCGCAAGCGCCGTGGCCGTGTTCCTCGCTCTCTGGGGCGCCGTCGCGGCAACGGGAGAGAACGGCGAGAGCGCGGACGCGGATGCGGAGTGGGACCCGGCAGCCGATTCCACGCCCCTCGTGCAGGATGGCTGGCGATGGGATGCGGCGCGGGGCGAGTGGGTACTCATCGAGGAGCCGGCGGCGGAGACGCCTGCGGCAGCCCCGGTGGTCATCGTTGAGCGCCAGCCGATCTATTACGTCACCGAGTACATCCGCCAGGTGACGGCGCCGAACGCGCCAACGGCGGCGGCCTCCGCAGGGTCGTCTGCGCCAGCGGGCGAGGCCCGGCCAACGAGTGTCGCCCCGGCGCGATCGCCCGCGGCGGATAGTGGTTCCTCGCCTCCGGCGGCGGATCAACCGGCGACTGTATTCGAGCCTGTGAGTGGCGGCGCGGTGGCGGTTCCTGAACCGGCGGCGCCTGCCCCCGCCGCCGAGCCCGTGAGTCTGCCAGCGCCGGCGCCGATGCCTGCACCCGCCCCGGCGCCCGCAGCGCCTGCACCGGCACCAGCACCCGCGCCCGCGCCACCACCACCTGCGCCAGCGGCGCCGCCGAAGCCTGCGGCATCAGGAAAGACCACGAAGGCTTCGTGATGGGACGCGCGCTGACCGTCTTCGGTTCGATCGCACTGGCCGGCGCCGTGGTTGGTGCCCTGCTCGGAGGCGGGCTTGCCTCCCGGATCATGCCGGAAGCCGGTGAGCACGGGGCCTGGGATGCATCCCGGGCGGCCGGCATCACGTCGTACCTGTTCCTCTGGCTTGGCCTGGCGGGTGGGCTGATGATGTCGTCGGCCTGGTTCGATGGGATAGTCGGGCGAGCGCGTCTGCTTGCCATCCACCAGGTCGCATCCATCGCCGGGTTGCTGCTCGGGCTGGGCCACGCGCTGGTGCTCATCCCCGACGGCTGGACCCGGTTCGGCCTCGTCGACGTCCTGGTGCCATTTGGCTCGTATTACGAGCGAAACACCGTGGCGCTGGGGAGCATCTCGCTGTACCTCTCCGCCATCGTGTCGTTCTCGTTCTGGTTTCGAAGCGCGATTGGCACCGGGACGTGGCGCTGGGTTCACCGCTCGGCCTTCATGGCCTATGGCGCGGCGCTCTGGCACGGGCTCCAGGTCGGCACCGACAGCAGCGAAACCTGGGTGATGCTCCTGTACTTTGGAACGAGCCTCGCGGTGGTGTTTGCGGTAGTGGTGCGGATAACCTTCGCGAAGGCGCCCCGAAAACGCGCACCCGCTGGAGCGAGCGTTGCCTGAATTGCCCGTCTCGCCGCAACTGCTGGACGACCTGATTGAGGGACGCCTCGCCTATGCCTCGCCCGCGAGCGAGGCGTCCCAGCTTGTCCGGCTTGCGCGGCAGTGCGCCGCGCTGCGCATCCCCGGCCCGGGGCCGGCGGCCGAATCGCGCATGCGCTCCCGTTTCTCGGCGGCCATGGACGAGCACCGCCGCCGCCCGATGGGTTTCCTGGCGATCGCCGGGCTGCCGGCGATGCCAGCGCTGCGCCACCGCCTGGCCGCGGCCGCGCTCACGGTGGCCGTGGCAGGCGGTGCGATGAGCTACACGACCGGGATCGGTCCGGTCGACGCCATCGAGGGAGCGCTGGACCTTGCACGCTCAATCGTGGCCAACCTGACGCCGGGAGGCGGCGACCCGGGTCCTGAGCCGGGGGCCCCCACGACAACAGCCACCACAGAACCAAACGCCACCCGCACTCCCACGCCGCGCGCAAGCGGGGCTGAGCCGGCGGCAACGGCCGGGGCCTCACCAACGGCCACGCCCCGGCCGGCATCAGTGCCAGGAAACGACGCAAATGCCGGGCCTGCGGCCACCTCACCCGGTTCGCCTCCCGCCGTGGTCACCTCGACACCGGTACCCGCCGCGAGCACGCCGGACGACGCCCGCGATGACGACGGTACCCCTGGGCCGGGACAGACTCCCACCCCGGACGACAGCATCCAACCCGACGACTTGCCGACACCCACGCCAATCGTGACCACCACCCCATCGCCGAGTTCGACGCCCAGCCCGACGCCTACAAGCAAGCCGGACGATGGCGGCGACAAACCCGAAGACAAGCACGACGATGACGACGGGGAGCCCCGTGGCCGCCGTGAGCCGGACGACGACGAGGAGCACCATTGACGGGGGTGGCAGCGGCGGCATTCCCCTGGCGGGTGCGGGGCTTCGCAGCGGCCCTGCAGCAACGGCTGCCGCCCCATGAGCCCGCCGCGCCGCCTCCGGTGCGACCGGGTTTCATCCAGGCAATCCGGGAACGCGACGCGGAAGCCTGGCACGACCTCTTCGATCGCGAAATGCCCGCAATCTACCGTTACGCGCTTTCGCGGCTCGGCGACGCCGCCCGGGCGGAAGACGCAACGAGCGAGGTGTTCGAACAGGCATTCCGGAACGCCGAATCCTTCCACGACCGGGGGCTGCCGCCACGTGCATGGCTGTTCGGGATCGCGCGGCATGTGGTGGGTTCGCACCGGCGTTCGTGGTTCCGCCGCCCGCCGCAGCTCACCATCGAGGCGTTCGACGGGGGCGGCGAAGACCAGGCGCTGAGCCCGGACCGGCTGGACCTCGCGCGCGCCATCGCCGAGCTCGAGCCCGCGCATTGCGAGGTCATCAGTCTGCGCTTCCTCCATGGCCTTTCGCTCCAGGAGACGGCGGAGGTGATTGGCGCTTCGACGGACGCGGTGAAGGGGCGGCAGGCGCGCGCCCTGGCCGCGTTACGCGAGCGCCTTTCCGAACGTTGACGCGGTGCGCAACCAGCGCGTGGACGGAACTCCAGTGACCGGAATCCTCGATCGCCAAACCGACGCGTTTGCCCCCATTGCCGCGCCGTTCATCAGCACGCCCATCCCGATCGATCCGGGTTGGCTCGATGGGAACGGGCACATGAACATGGCCTACTACCTGGTGGTATCGGAGCGAGGCCTGGACCAGGCGTGGAGCGCCATGGGTATCGGCTGGGAGTACGTCCGCGAGACTGGCCTCTCGACGTTCGCCGCGGAAACGCACATCCGCTATCTCAGCGAGATCCTCGCCGGGAGCGCGGCCGTCGTCACGTTCCAGGTGCTCGAGCTCGATGAGAAGCGGTTGCGCGGCGTCTCGGAGATCCGCAACGCGGGCGATGGGGCCGTTGCCGCCACCACCGAGCAGGTTTGGCTGCATGTGGACCTTGGCACGCGCCGGGTGGCGCCATGGCCCGGTCCGGTCCGGCAGCAGCTGGAGACCTGGCGAGCGGCCCACGCCGCGCTGCCCGTGCCAGCGTGGGCCGGCCGAGGCATCGCCATGCGGCGGGCCTAATTGCGCAGGCGCGAGAGATCGGCGACGAAGAACACGGTGGGCCCCTCGCGCAGTGGACTTCCGCCGGCGCGCTCGATGGTGACGACGGCCGTCTCGTAGGTGTTCAAGCCCTCGGGCACGACCGTTTCGTACCGTGCGAAGCCCTCATCGTCCGGGGTGAAGGTGCCGAGGCTGTAGTAGCGCCCGCCGGAGTTGACCCAGATCTGGTACGTCTCGCCCGCTGGAAGCTTCTGGAGTTCGCTGGCGACGAACCACACGCGCTTCTGCTCCGAATCCCACACGAGCCGCCCGATAGCGTTGCCGGACTCGTTCAGCGAGGTGACGGCCGCCACATCGGTGGTGGGCGACATGAACGCGAGGTTGAGCTCGCGGTCATCCTTCGAGCGCTCTTCGAGCTGGGCCGCGAGCTTCTCCTGGTCGTCGAGCTTCCGGGTGAGCGCGGCGAGTTCGACCTTGGTTGAGAGCGCCTCATCGATCTGGAGCTGGAGGTCGGAGTTGCGCTGGCGCAAGTCGCCGATCTGGTTTTTCAGCGAAACCATGCCGCTGAACGCTCCGGCCGCCACGATGACAGCGGCGAGCCCGGCGGCAGCGCGGCTGATGGTGAATGCCCGCCGAAGCGGGCTCGGGCGCGAGATACCGGCGGCCGAGAAGACACGGCGGCGGAGCCGTGGCGAAGGGCGCCGGGCCGGTGACGACATGGCGAGGAGCGATGCCAGCCGCTCGGCATCGCGCGCGATATCGCGGCAGGCCGGGCATTCGGCCAGGTGGAGCGCGATGGCGCGTTCGAGCGCCGGTTCGAGGGAACCGATGGCGTACTCGTCCGCCTGCTCCTGGGTGATGTGTTCGCCTGCCATGGCCGCTGCGTGTCCTATACCTTTTCGTCGAGCGCCCGGCGCAGCTTTTGCATGCCAAGGCGGATGCGTGTCTTGATGGTGCCGAGCGGTTCGTGGAGACGAGCGGCGATTTCCTGTTGCGTGAGCCCACCGAAATAGGCGAGTTCGAGGCACAGTTTCTGTTCCCGGGGGAGCGCGGCCAGTGCCCGGCGCACGGTAGCCTGCTCCTCCCGCAGCTCGGCCGAATGCAGCGGGTCGATGAGCTCGCTTGAGAACACGGGCTCGGCAGCTTCATCAGGTTCCCCGAGCGGCCCCCCTTCGCGCTTGCGGCGGCGTCCCCTGGCCCGGAGCTCATCGACGGCCCGGTTTCGCGTCACGCTCATCAACCAGCTCATGAACCGGCCGCGCTCCGCGATGAACGTCTCGGGGCGGCGCCACAGCCGGACGAACACATCCTGCGAGGCATCCTCGGCGAGCTGGGCATCGCCAAGCACGCGAAACGAGGCCGAGTAGACAAGGTCCACATAGCGGTCGTAGAGGACGCTGAATGCGTGTTCATCGTGGGCAACGATCGCGAGCATGAGGGCTTCATCCGGCCAGTCGATGCGAGAGGCGATTTCGGCCTCGGCGGGACGGCTGAATTCAACCGTCCTGCCCATGTTACGTATACCAGGAGTGTCCGGATTCCCGTTCCAAGCCATAGAGGGTCCCGATGGGCATGATACACCCCGCTTTCGGCCCGAACAGCGCCTTTACCTGTCCGTGCGAAAGGCTTCTTGCCATTTACCGGAGGCTCCCGCTCGTGGCTGAAAATGGTGGTGTCACTTGCAGATCACACCCCGGAGACACCAAATGAAGCGATTGCTCCGCCCGATTGCCGCGGGCGTGCTCGGCCTGGCGTTGCTGGCCGGCGCGGCAGCCTGTTCCGATTCCCAACCGAGCGCTGCCCCGCAGGCCGGGGGCGCCGAATCCACGGCGCCGGCCGCCACCGGCGGATCGGCCTCGAACACTCCCACCCAGGTCCGCCAGAGCAACGCCATGACCACGGCCGAACTCGTGGCGTACGCCGAGCCATCGGTGGTGCGGATCGCCACCGGCACCGGCGTGGGCACCGGTTTCGTGGTCGATAGCGGGGGCTACATCCTCACCAACAACCACGTCATCGAAAACTCGCTCACGGGAAGGATCTCCAGCAGCATCGAGGTCACGCTCAGCGACGGCGCCACCTATGAGGCGACCGTCGTTGGGACCGACGCCCGCTCTGACCTCGCCCTGCTCAAGATCGAGGCCTCGGGGCTTAAGGCGCTGCCCTTCGCCAACCTGGACGAGGTGGTGGTTGGCCAGGATGTGGTGGCCATGGGATACGCGCTCGACCTGGAAGGCGGCGAAGGTGGCGCCTTCAGCGTGACTCGCGGCATCGTGAGCCAGAAGAACCGGGCGATCCGCGAGAACACCCAGATCCTCGGCGCCATCCAGACCGATGCCGCCATCAACCACGGCAATAGCGGCGGCCCGCTCCTGAACATGTTCGGCCAGGTCGTTGGGGTGAACACGGCAATCGCCCCCAACCCCTCGACCGGGACGCAGGCCGTCGGCATCGGGTTCGCGGTGGGCTCCGACGTGGCGAAGGCCGTGGTGGCGCAACTCAAGGAGAACGGCCGCGTGAACCGGGGCTTCCTGAGCATCTCCGGTTTCGAGGCGCTGCGCCCGGCGAAGGCGCGCGAACTCGGCATCCCCGATGAAGGCGGCGTGGTGCTCGACGTAGTGACGCCAGGCGGGCCTGCGGCGACTGGAGGCCTGCGCACGGGCGACGTGATCGTGCGCATTGGTGATGTCGACATCAACACGGAGGCCGACCTCGCGGTCGCACTCATCCGGCACGGCGCTGGCGAGACGGTAACGGTGGAGTTTTACCGCGACGCGAAGAAGCAAAGCACCGAAGTGAAGCTGGGGACGCCGCCCAGCTAGGATCGGCCGTCGTGAAAATTCCGGAGGCTCCCGCTTCGGCGGGAGCCTTCGCGTTGTCCCCGGGAGTAGGCTGTTCCTATGCGCATCGTGTCGCTGGTCCCGAGTCTCACCGAGCTCGTGTGGGTACTCGCGCCGGGCTCGCTGGTGGGTCGCACCCGGTTCTGCGTGGAGCCGCCGGAGGTTCGAATCGTCCCCGCGGTAGGCGGAACCAAGGACCCCAACGTCGCCGCTATCGTGGCGCTCGCGCCGGACCTGATCATCGCCAACCGGGAGGAGAACCGCCGGGAGGATGTGGAAGCGCTGCGCCTTGCCGGGCTCGAGGTGATGGTGACCGACCCGAGCTCGGTCGAAGGCGCGATGGAGACGATGGTCGCCATCGCGGCGCGGCTCGGCATGGAAGACCGCGGCTGGGAGCTTGCGCGCGATGCTGCCGCCGTCGTGGGGGAGCCCCTGCCGGACCATCGTCCCCGCGTGTTCGTCGCGGTCTGGCACGAGCCCCTGATGGGCCTGGGAAGCGAAAGCTACGGCCACGACCTGCTGGAGCGCTCGGGGGCAATCAACGTGCTGGCCGGGCAACCGCGCTACCCGCACGTCACGCTGGAGGAGGTACAGGCACTGCGCCCGGACCTGGTCCTCCTCCCGGACGAGCCATATCCGTTCAAGGAGAGGCATTCCGCGACTTACGACCCGGTCGCGCCTGCGCGGATCATCGATGGGAAGCTGTTATGGTGGTACGGCCCCAGGATGGCGGAGAGCATGCGCATCCTGCGGAGCATCTTCAGCGAGGCCAGCAGGTGAAACGCAAGGCGATCGTGCTTGGCGGGGCGCTGGCGGCCGCCGGGGCTGGCGGCTGGGTGGCCTGGAAGCGCCGCGCCCCGTGGCAGGCCCCCCTCCCCGAAGGAATCATCCGCGATGTCGCAGGTGCGAAGGTGCACTACATCGACGAAGGATCGGGGCCAGCGGTCATCCTTATCCACGGCTTCGCGGGCAGTACGTTCAGCTGGCGGCGCATCCTGCCCGGCCTGGCCCGTGCACACCGTGTGGTAGCCCTCGACCTGCCCGGCTTCGGCTTCAGCGACCGCGACCCTGGACTCGACTACGGCCAGCGCGCCCAGGCCGAACGCGTGGTTGCCCTGATGGACCTGCTCGGCATCCAGCGAGCAACGCTCATCGGGCATTCGATGGGAGGCGCCATCGCCCAGCGAGTCGCGGCAGGCCACCCCGATCGCGTGGAGCGGCTCGTCCTCGTGGCGGCGGTGAACGCCGCCGAAGGGGCCGCGGCTCACCGGAGGGGCATGGCTGCCGGGCCGATGCTCGCCCTCATGGGCGTCGTCCAGCGCTCACCGGCGGCGATGTACGCACTCGGCCGGCGCGCACTGGCGCGCATGGTCCACGATCGCGCCTACGCGACCGAAGAGGTGATGCGCGGGTACATCGACCCGCTGCTGCTCCCGGGCACCGTCGCTGTCGTGCGGAAGATGGCGGCGGCGAACCGGGATGAATCGCCGGTGAACCTGGCGGCCATCACCGCGCCCACGCTGGTGCTGAGCGGAGCCAGCGATGCCGCCATCCCGCCGGCGCGGGGCGAAGCACTCGCCGCGGCCATCCCCGGGGCACGCCATGTCACCATTCCCGAAGCGGGACACCTGGTCGCTGAGGAACAGCCGGAGGCGTTCCTCGATGAGGTCCTCGCCTTCCTCCGCGAGCCCGTCACCGCCTGATGGAACCGTCCCTTCATGTGGTCCCGGCTCCTGGCTTTGGCCGGGCGTCAGCCGGTCTGTTGCTTTCGCGCGCGGAACGCCTCGCCCGCCCTGTGATCGGCCTGCCGACCGGCTCGACGCCGCTGGGGCTCTACGAAGAACTCGCAGGGCTTGCGCACCGGGGCGAGCTCGATGTGTCGCCCTGGCGCCCGTTCGCCATCGATGAGTACATGGGGCCGCGCCAGCACCCGTGTTCCAACCACAGCTACTTCGCCCGGCACTGGGACGTGATCGCCGGGGCGCCACCGGTCCAGCAGTTCGACCCCGAAGCTCCCGACCCGGACGCGGAGGCGGCTTCGTTCGCGGCCAGGCTCTCGGCTGCCGGCGGGCTCGACATCGCCGTGCTCGGCATCGGGCTCAACGGGCACGTCGCCTTCAACGAGCCCGGAAGCAGCGCGGACAGCAGCGCCCGGCCGGTGCTCCTGCACGAGGAGTCGCGGCGGAGCGCGGCTGCCTGCTGGGGGACGGAAACCCCGGAACGCGGCCTGACCCTCGGCATGGCCGAGCTGCTGGCGGCCCGCAGCGTGGTGCTGCTCGCGAATGGCGAATCGAAGGCCCGTGTTGTCGCCAGGGCCCTGCGAGGCGCCATCTCGCCCGAGTGCCCCGCGTCGTTGCTGCGGCTGCATGGCGACCTGGCAGTGGTGCTCGATGAGCAGGCAGCCTCGGCGCTGTAAGTGGGCCACGGCGAGCACCCATCGCGCCCTTCGCGTATCGTTTCAGCGATGATGGTGCCCCCGGAGGCGAATGACGATCCCGCGCACCACGCCCGTACGCTCCGCCAGGCGGGGCTGGGCCCCCTGGTGGTGCTCTTCATCCTCAATGCCGTCGATGAATTCGACCGCGCCGTGCTGGCGGTTTCGCTCGACCGGATCCGTGAGGACTTCGAGCTTTCCGACGCGACGGTGGGGCTGCTGCCGCTCGCCGTGGTGCTCATCACGGGCCTGCTCTCGCTCCCGGCGGGTAACTGGGCCGACAGCTGGAGCCGGCGGTACATCCTTTCCATCGGAGCCGTGGTGTGGGGCTTCGCGGGCCTGGCGGCCGCTGCGGCACAGAACTTCATCCAGCTCTTCCTGACGCGGGCCTTGCTCGGCGCCGGCCAGGGCACCATTGGGCCCACGCACGGCAGCCTTCTTTCCGACTACTACCCGATCCGCCTGCGGGGCCGGGCGCTGGGGTACCACCGCTCGGCGAACCCGTTGGGCCAGGTCCTCGGCGCGGTCATCGGGGGGGCTATCATCGCTGCGGCGAGCTGGCGCTGGGCGTTCGTTGCGGCCGCAATCCCCGGGTTGCTGATGGGGCTCTACGCCTTGCGGCTGCGCGAGCCCGCTCGCGGCGAAGCCGACCTGAAGGATGCCTCCGTCGATAACCCGCTGCTCAAGCAGTTCCTGGCCGATCCCGAGGACAAGTGGGGCTTCCGGCGCAGCCTCGGCACCATCGCCCGCAACCGGACGCTCCGCTACCTCATCCTGACCAATGCCGCGTTCGGGTTCATGCTCTCCGGGGTGGTGTTCTGGATTCCCGCATTCTACGAGCGGCGGTACGGCTTCAGCGCCCAGGAAGCGAGCTACGCGCTCGCGGGGCTGGCCCTTTGCGCGTTCATCGGCACCTGGTACGGCGGCCCGCTGGCCGACCGCTGGCTGAACCGCGGCATGACCTTCCTGGCGCGCATGGGCCTGGTCGCGACCATTGTGCTGACCATCACCTGGACGATCGGGTTCGCGATCCAGGGGGCAGCCGTTTCGCTGTTCTTCCTGCTGGCGGGCGCCTTCATCACATCGCTGGGGATCCCGGGGCTCATCAACATCATCGCGGCGGCCTCGCCACCGCACATCCGTGCCCAGGCATTTGCCGCCTTCGGGCTGGCCCTGGCGGTGCTCGGCGGTGCGCTCGCCCCGGTGGTGGTTGGCCTCATCTCCGAGCTCTTCCAGGCCCGGTTCGATGCCACCGAGGGCGAGGGCCTGCGCTATGGGATGGTCCTGGCCACCATCGTGGCCGGGTCGCTTGGTGCGCTGTTGATGTGGCGGGCGACGCACTACGCCGCGGGCGACGTCCAGCGTGTGCTGGGCGAGTTCATCGCGAAACAGGCGGAGCGGGCGCGGCGGGCCGCGGAGGCCGCTGGCGGCGGGAACTGAGCCTGGTCCCGGCGCTGTTCCATCCGGGCCGGGCCGGTATAGTCCGGCCATCCGCTGCAAATCCGAGGTGCCCCTATGGATCCCCAGGTCGAAGCACTGCTCCAGATGATGGCCGCGCAGGCCCAGGCGGCAGGCGCCCCCCAGATGTGGGAGCTGCCGGCCGACGTGGCCCGCGCAAACGCCGAAGTGTCGTTCGCGGCCTTCAACCAGCCGATGCCCGGTTCGGTAAGCATCGCCGACCGCACCATCCCGGGGCCAGCCGGCGACATACCGGTCAAAGTCTTCACGCCCCGGGGCGACGGCCCCTTTCCCCTCCTGGTCTTTCTGCATGGGGGCGGATGGGTCATTGGCTCGCCGGCCACCCATGCGAAGCTCTGCGCCGAGCTTTCCGAGGGCGCCGGGGCGGTGGTGGTGAGCGTCGATTACCGCCTCGCGCCAGAGCACCCGGCCCCTGCCGCCCTCGATGATTGCGTGGCAGCGATCCGCTGGGCCGTCGCGAACGCGGCAACACTGAATGCCGATGGGGCGAGGTTTGCCGTCGGGGGCGACAGCGCCGGCGGGAACCTGACGGCCGCTTCGATGCTCCGGCTCCGCGACGAAGGGGGCCCGTCCGCGCGCCTCCAGCTCTTGCTCTACGGCGCGTTCACCGTGAACAACGACCTGCCCTCGGTCATCGAGAACGGTGAAGGAAAGATCCTGACCCGCAAGGCCATGGAGTGGTTCTACAACCACTACCTTTCGGGTGGCGCGAGCCCGGACGACCCGTACATCGCGCCGATCAAGGGCGACCTCCGTGGACTCCCCCCGGCGCGGCTCATCGTGGGCACGCTCGATCCGCTGCTGGATGACTCGAAGCTGTTCGCGAAGGCGCTCGAGGATGCGGGTGTGCCGGCAAAGTTGAGCATCTACCAGGACCAGCCACACATCTTCATGCAGCTTTCAACGTTCCTCGACGCGGGCAAGCGTGGTGTGGCCGAGGCCTGCGAGGCGTTGCGCGAAGCGCTCGTGTAGTTCAGGCAGCAACGGCCGGGGCCGCCGCCGGCCCGGGCAGGGGGTGCGGCACATAGGCTCGCCGCCAGAGCAGGTAGAGCCCCGGCATCGCCACCGCAAAGAACACCGCCACAAACGCGAACGCCGCCTGGATCGACACGTCGTCGGTGATGAACCCAATCACTGGCTCGAAGAAGGCAAGCTCCACACTGAGGACCAGCGACGACATGCTGAGCACCGTCGCGCGGCGGTCGCTCGGGGTCTGCTCGTTGATGTAGCTGTCCATCGTTGGCCGGACGAGGCCCTGGATGAGCGCTGGCAGCGCGAAAAACGCGAACGCAGGCTGCGCGTCGAAGGCGGCGAGGCCCAGAAAGGCAGCGATCATCCCGGCGCAGGCAGCGGCGATGATCTTCGGACGGCCGGCGCGGGCCACCACCCGGTACGCCAGGATGGCAGCGATGACCGCGAAGATCCGGAGGGGAGCCTGGTAGACGCCATAGAGGCCGGTGGCCACCTCATGCTTGATGAGGAATGGCTGGACGAGCACCACGGGGGCAAAGGCAGCCATCATGATCACCGAGCCCATGAGCACGGAGTAGCGCACCTGGGGCGTGTGCCAGGCATAGGCGATGCCATCGCGCAGATGTTCGATGTACCGGCGCGACTCGTGTTCGACGTGTGGTTCGATCATGGCCATGGCGACAAAGAACGCGACGACGGGCCCGATGAAGCTCACCTGCACCGTGAATGCGAGGCTGGTGAGGCTGGCCAGCACCCCGCCAAGGATGACCCCGGTGGTCCCGGCGGTGATCGAGACGGCGAACCCCCGGCCAGCGACCTTCGAGAACGTCGATTCCAGCCCGGCCTGCTTCAGTGAGTCGTACACGAGCGCCTGATCGGCGCCGCTCCGGCATGCGCCGGCCACCGCCCAGAGCATGTAGTCGGCGAAGAGCATCCAGTAGTTGGTGGTGAACCCGAACCCGAGGATGGTGAGCGCGTAGACGGCCGCACCCAGGGCGAGCACGCGGCTATGGCCGATCCGATCGGCCAGCGCGCCGAAGGGCGCCTCCAGGCTGGCCATCACCAGCCAGAAGGGCATATCCATGAGCAGGATGTACTTCAGCTCGAGTTCGCGGACCGCGGTCAGGTACTTGATCCAGATGCCGATCCAGAACCCGAACTCCATGAGGAACAGGAATGCGTAGTACAGGCGCGTATTGCGATGGGCGACGGCCGTGTAGTCCCGCGGCATGAGCGAGTAGCGTAGGGCATCACCCGGTTGGCGCCATCAGGGGGTGCGAAGCACGCACACGGCCAGGCTAGGCCGTGGCTATACGGCCTGGCCTGGCACGAACGGGAGTCGAGCGCAGTTAGACGCTGGGGATCCAGTTAAAGAGCCCGGCGCCGATTGGGGCATCCGGGAAGTCGTTCGAGGTCGCCACGATGCCGAGCACCAGGACCATCACCGTCAGCCCGACGGTGTTGGCAATGACAACCTGGGTCGAATCGGCGTTCGTGACGGATTGGACGGCGTAGATCGACATGACGAAGACGAGCACCACGGGCACGATGGCGAACACGGGGTGCAGCACCGGGATGAACATGAGGAGCGAAAGGGCCAGCGGGAACGCGGCATAGCCCATGGTGCGGAACAGCGACTGGAGGTCGGCCGAGGCCTTGTAGACCTGGACGAGCACAACGTAGGCGAGGAGCACCCAGATCGCATACATGGCTGCCAGGAACACGCTCCCAAGGATGAACGTGTTGAGGAACAGGCTATCGGGCGAATAGTCGAAGTTGACCTGCCACCAGAGGAACGAGCCGAGGCCGGCGAGCAGAGCGCTCACGCCCGCCACGATGAGCGCGGGGATGAGTTCGGCGGGGTCGTCCCGTACCTCGTCGAACACCGATGTATCCAGCTTTGCGAGCCGGATGATGCGATTGATGATCACGTTGGGGTCCATGCTGCCTCCTGCATGCGTACGCGGGCGTGGTGAGCCTGCTCACCTGGACGGGTATGCCCCGCGGGTCGGCGGAACTATAGCATGCAATGCAAGAAAGAGTGAACCGCCTACGCAAGTGATCGATTACAACGGCCGCTTCGCGGGCATCCCGGGGCGCCGCGGGTACCGGGCCGGCGTGGACGAGACCTTCTCCACAACCACCACCACGCCGGCGTCGCTGACCTCACGCCGCATGGCGACCGTGGACCGGTATTCGCAACCAAGCTCCGCGAGGGCCCGCCCCGCCGCCTCGACTTCCGCCGCCGCGGAGCTTCCCTTTGGCAGGGCCAGCCAGCCCCCGGTCCGGACGAGGGGCGCGGTGTATTCGACGAGCTCCCGCAGCTCGGCGACGGCCCGTGCGGTGACCAGGCCGAAACGCTCTCGGAGCTCGCCGCGGCCTGCCTCCTCGGCCCGTACCGCGACAACGGTCACGTTGTCCAGCTCAAGGGCAGCGGCCATCGCCTCAAGCAGCCGGGCGCGCTTCTGGAGCGGCTCCACCAGCGTCACCGGCAGATCGGGCATGACTGCCGCCATCACCAGGCCCGGGAACCCCCCGCCGCTGCCCACGTCCGCCAGCGATTCCGGCCCTGGGCACACGGTGAGCGCGATGCGCAGGGTTTCGAGGCTTTCGGCGTACTGGCGGCGGACCACATCCGGCCCTGTCACGGCGGTGACGCGGGTATGAGCGGCCGCCTCCTCGATGAGCGCGGCATGACGCTGCAGCCGGGGCAGCCAGAGGCCTGGCCCCTGGAACATGGGAAAGAGCTGCGGCAGGGCGTCCCAGGAAAAGGTCACTCGAAAGTCCGGCGCACGATCCTCGCAACGATGGTACAGTGGAGCAATGACAGACAACTCCCGGGGTGCACCGGTGGTGCAGATCACCCTCGGCGATGCCCTCAACGACTACCTCTCCAGCCTCAAGCCCGAGCAGCGCCACGAATACGAAGGCTTCGTGCGCAAGTACGTTGAGTACGCCGGCCCCCAGATGGCCGTGGCCGACCTCACCGGGAGCCGCGTGGAGAGCTACGCGGAATTCAGCATCAAGCACACCGACCCGAACGCCGAGAAGCGCGTCGCCGCGCTGAAGTCGTGGTTCCAGTACCTCAAGAAGAAGAACTACACGAACCAGAACTTCGGCATCCACATCCGGGTTCGCAAACCGGCGAACTCGCGGGCCGGGAACCGCGCGGCCGCGGTCCGTATCGAAGAGCCGCCGATCGAGATGACCGCCGAGGGTATCGAGGATCTGCGCCGCGAGCTGGCCGAAATCGAGGGCAAGATCCCGGACCTGGTTCGCTCCATCGAACAGGCCCGATCGGATGGCGACCTGCGCGAGAACGCTCCGTACCACGCCGCCCGCGAAGCCCTTGCCTTCACCGACAACCGGAAGAAGCAGATCGAGACCGCGCTGAAGCGCGCCGTGGTGGTCGATCGCTCCCAGAAGGAAGAGAACCTCACCTCGGTCGGGTCGACGGTGACCGTAACGTACCTGGACAAGAACCTGCAGATCACCTACCAGCTCGTCGGCGCCCGTGAAGCGAACGCCTCGGAGAAGAAGATTTCCGTGGAATCGCCCGTGGGCAGGGTGCTGCTTGGCAAGCGCGTCGGCGAGGAAGTCGAGGTGAGCGCCCCCCAGGGAATCATGCGCTACCGGATCGATGCCATCCGGCACTGACCAAACCGGGCGAACATCCAGTGTGCCGGGGCGGCTCACCTGCCGTAGTTAGCGGTAGAGGAGCAATGGCCAGCCGGGCAACTGCTGCAGCGATCGAGGGACACCTGTAGCCGCGGCCCGGGATTTCCCGGAAACGGTAGCCAGAGACGGCCAGCCATACTCCTCCGCGATAGGAGGACTGCCATGCTGGTCATCGGCGACG
>CAYUVT010000023.1:0-23820 GCA_964448165.1 uncultured Anaerolineaceae bacterium
AGAACGTCGAGCGGACTGTCAGGCATGCACGGGCGCACTGCCTACCGGTTTGCGGATCCCGTGCGCCGAGGGGATAGCGTCGATCTGCAGCGCCGTGAGCGCGGCTTCAAGCGCGCCGCCTTCGGCGTCGCGTAGGGCCGCCTCGCGTAGGCGCGCAAGCGCCTGGCCGGCGTCAGGCTGGCCAATCAACGACTCCGCCGCACGCATCAGGAGGTCGAAGCGACTCTGGCCGCGCGCGTGCGTGTCGCTATACCCTTTGACGAGCCGCCGGCAGCGCAGCACCTCTACCGCGAGGAGGTAGTCCTGGGCCAGGATTCGGGCGACCATGTCCAGCCATGCCCGAAGATGAGCCTGCTCCAGGGCGTGCCGGTGGCTGCCGCGCCGGGTGCGGCGCAACTGGGCGACCGCGCGCAGCATCAGGTGCCCGCGGACCGTGTGTGTGCGCACGCGCCGGCTGCGGTCGATCCGCCGCGAAAGCCAATTGCGGAGGCGGGGCGTTTCGTTGATCCGCTCGGCGACGCCGCGCGGCAAGACGCCGAGGATCTCCTCGATTCTCGGGTGAAAATACTCCTCGCAGCCGATCACTTCGCCGACCTTCGCTGCCAGCTCGCCACGAATGCGCGCGCTGCGCTCGGCGCGCGTCTTCAGATCGGCGACTCGGATCATATCGTCGTAGCACATCGCCACCGCGATCCAGCGTGCCGCCTCGATCGTCAGCTTGTAACCTTGGCCCGCGTCGTCGCGCGCGGCGAGACTTGCCACTCGGTCTAAGTATTCGGAGCCATAGGCGGCGTCCTGCCAGTCGACGACTCGCGCCAATCCCTCGCCCAGCCATGCGTGTGCGGCCGCGGGATACTCTCTGCGGATTCGATCGAGCAACGGCTCAAGCGCCATGCCTTCGGCGTGCATCGGCAGCGCGCGCGGCGGCGTGGCCATGGCGTCGTCAGGCGTCGTCTTCAATGGTTCGGCTGTGCGGACCTTGTCTGCGGCTGCGCGCAGCGCAGCCAGACTGGATTCGACACCGACACCGCTTCGTCGAATCACGGATTCGAAGTCGTCCTGGCGAAACGGGAGCGCGCCGCTGCCGGCCAGCGCACCGAACAGGCTGGCCGAGATCACGCTGCGGTGCTCGACTGCGATCGCTTGCATGTCCGCGGCGACGAGGCGGCGGGCCTCCCTCCGAACCCGTGCGAGGACTTCCGCGCTATCGGCCACGCCGTTCCCGGGAACAACCTTCTCCTGAACCGCGTACGTTCGATGGCTGCTGGTGACGACCATGGTTCGATCGGGAGTGACGAACCCGCGTTCGAGCCCACGTCCGGCCTCCATGAGCTCCGCCGCAATGAGCACGTCCACCTGGCCCGGAACCGGCATCAACGCCATCACCGGCTCGCGACCCGGAGTCGGCTCCACCAGTTCGAGGTAATAGACCGTGGCGCCGGTGCGCTGTGCAACGCCTGCGACGGAGGTCGATTGGGCGGTCCAGCCGGACTGTTCGGCCAGGTCGGCGATCCAATCGACGAGCACGCCGCCGCCCTGGCCGCCCAAGGCGAGCACGGCGACATGAATCGAGCGCGGCGCGGGAATCGTCATGCACCGGGCGCGGATGGGTACAGGGCGCGGCGCGAGCGGATGCGCTGCTCGCGTGCCTGCATCCATCCGACCACGCGCCGTCGCCAGCCGGCAACCCAGCGCTCGCCCACCCCCGGGTTGTGAACCCTGTACGCCCTGTAGAACGATGGGCACAGCACGGCGGCGTCGGCGACTTCGCCGCAGTGGCCGCACGCCACGCAGTGCTCGTCGACGTGGGCGACGGGATCGGGCTTGAGCGCATCGCCGCTGGGCGCAAGCGTGAGGCTCGGGCATCCGGAAACCCGCATGCAGGCGTGATCGCCGGAACACACCGCGGCGTCGACGCCGAACCGCTCCTTGACCGCGCGCCGGCCGGCCTCGATGTCATGGGCGACGCGCGGTCGCTCGCGCCGTTGGCGATTGAGCATGCACTCGCTCTGCGCGATGATGACTTTCGGGCCGGGCGCATCGGTGGTGAGGGCTTCGCGGAACGCGGCGCGCATCGCCGTCACGTCGTAGGTCCGGTCGATGGTGCGCACCCAGTCGACCCCGACACCGCGCACCGCGCGCTCGATCGGCTGAAGCGTCCTGCGCCGCGGATTCGATGCGCGCGAAGAAGGAATGTCCTGACCGCCGGTGGCCGCCGAGTAGTGGTTGTCGACGATCACGAACACGTGGTCGTGCCGGTTGAACACCGCGTTGCCGATGCCCGACGCGAGGCCGTTGTGCCAGAGCCCGCCGTCGCCCATGAAGGCGAGCGCGCGTTTGCCGGCGCCCTGCTGCCGGCCGCCGTTGAACGCGGAAGCGCTGCTCGCCCCCAGGCCGTAACCCATGGTGGTCGCGCCGATCCCGAACGGCGGCATGATCGAGAACAGATGGCAGCCGATGTCGGCGCTCACGTGATGCGGGCCGAGCTCGCGCTCCACGAGTTTCAGTGCTGAGAAGATCGGCCGCTCGGGGCAGCCGACGCAGAATCCCGGCGGACGGGGTGGCAACCGGAGGGGTGCCGCGGCGGGCGCGCCGCGCGCGGGCAGGCTCACCGGCACGGCCGCGGCGAGGGCAGCCGGATGGTGGCGCTGAAGGAAGCGCTCGATCGCGTCGAGGATCGCTGCGACGGTGTAGTCGCCCCCCATGGGCAGCAGGTCCTTCCCGTGCACCGCGGTCGGGAGCTCGTGGCGACGCAGGATCGCATTCAGGTGCTGCTCGTGGTAGGCGGGCTGCCCTTCTTCCACCATCAGCACCGCCCGCTTGCCCCGGCAGAAACGCACCACCTCCTCTTCGACGAGCGGATAGGCCACGTTGAGGATGTACAACGGTACGCGGCTCGCGCCGAAGCGATCGGCCTGCCCCAGGAGCTCGAGGCCACGCAGAACGTTGTTCGTCATGCCGCCCAGCATCACGATGCCGATATGCTCGAGCTCGCCCGGCAACAACTCGTTCAGGCGCCGTTCCGCAATGAACCGCACCGCCGCGGGCCAGCGCTCGGCGATCTTCTCGCGCTCGTGCAGGAACGACGCCGGCGGGAGCACGATGCGATCGAGATCGCGCCGCGGGTGCTCGAGGGCATCCTTGAGGGAGTACGCGGGGCGCCGGTTCTCGCGCGTGATGAAGCGCCCGCGCAGATGGCAGGAGCGGATCCTCAGTTCGAGCATCACCGGCGTCCGGCTCGCCTCCGAGAGCGCGAAGCCGTCCTGGACCGCCTTGACGATCGAAGGCAGGTGCGGACGCGGATCGAGCAGCCAGATCTGCGACTTCATCGCGAACGCATGCGATCGCTCCTGCATGATGCTGGAACCCTCGCCGTAGTCCTCGCCGACGATGATCAGCGCGCCGCCGGTCACGCCTCCGGAGGCGAGGTTGGCGAGCGCGTCGGAGGCGACGTTGGTGCCGACCGTCGATTTCCACGTCACCGCACCGCGCACCGGGTAGCAGACGGAAGCCGAGAGTGCTGCCGCGGCCGCCGCCTCGCTGGCGGCCGGTTCGAAGTACACGCCGAGTTCGTCGAGGATGGGCTGCGCGTCGGCCAGCACGTCCATCAGGTGGGAGATGGGCGAGCCCTGATAGCCGGTGACATACCCGACACCGGCCTCGAGCAGCGCCTTGGTGACCGCAAGGACGCCCTCGCCGCGAAACTCGGTGCCAGCCGGCACCTTGAGCTGCTGGACCTCGCGAAGAAAGTTCCGCTCGGCCATGGCCTAAATCAGTGCTCGACCAGGGCCAGCACGCGCAGCGGACTGCCCGACCCCTTGCGGATCTTCAGCGGGGCGGCGGCGACCACCGATCCCTGTGGGGGCAGCTGGTCAAGATTCTTCAGGCACTGCAGTCCGTACTTCCGCGCACCGTGCATGAGGGTGTGGCACGGGTAGGGCATCGGCCAGGAATGGGACTGCCCGGCATCGGTGTTGATGGTCTCCACACCGAACCCGCGCACGTCGCGTTCCGCGATCAGCCACTGCACTGTCTCCTGGGAGGGCCCGGGGGTATGTGGGCCGTCCTCGCGCATGTTCACGAACGCGGCTGGGTCTTCCAGGCGCTTGCTCCAGTCGGTACGGAAGAGCAACCATGCACCGCGAGGGATGCGCCCGTGCCGCTGCTCCCACTTCTCGAGGAAATCCACGGTGAGCAGCCAGTCCGGGTCGGCGGCGACTTCCGAGCTGGCATCGACCACGCAGGCCGGTCCGATGAAATCGCGCACGTCGATGGTGTCGACCGTGTTATTCGAGTGATTCCGGCCGGTGACCCAATGCACCGGAGCGTCGAAGTGGGTGCCCGTGTGCTCGCCGCACGAGAAGTTGTTCCAATACCAAGCGGGCCCCTTGTCGTCGTACTCGCTGATGCGCTCCTGCTTGAAGGCCCAAACCTGGCCGAACTGGGGCGGCAGCTGCAGGGCAGGAAAATCGGGCGAGAGCGTTTGCGTAAGATCGACGACCCGTATGGCGCCGTCTGCGATGCCCTTTGCGAGACCGGAAAGCGACGTGCTCATCAGAATCTCCGTCGGTTCAATGGAGCGTTCGGAACTCATACTGCCGCGCGGCACGCCACGCAGCGTCGACGGAACCGCGACAGCGTGCGCCACGGCCCGTGGATCGGCCGCGCGCTTTCCTGTTCGGCGGGTCGTGGCGGGCGCGCGGAACTTGCCGTGGCCTCGATCATCCGCGCGGCCGCCGGACGGGAGCTATCCGGCGATCGCAGCGGCTATCCGCGGAGCGCAGGGATTCGCGCTTGGATGGGCAGCGCCTCGGCTGGAGTTCCGCGCGGGCGCGGGCACGGAGCGCAAGACGAACCTACCGGGCGGGCGCACGCACGCCGGGGCCCTCCGGGTCAGTGCCTGCTTCGACGCAGCGTATCGGAGGGCGCTTCGCCGAAGATCCGCCGATACTCGGCGGCGAATCGTCCGAGGTGGCCGAACCCCCAGCGCACTGCGACGTCGATCACCTTGACGTTCGCCGTTTGGGGCGTGAGCAGTTCCGCGCGCGCCTTGCGCATGCGCACGAGTTGCAGATGCGCCATCGGCGTGGTGTTGCGGTACTTGCGGAAGCCGGCGAACAGCGATCGGGTACTGACGCCCGCGTGCCGGACCACGTCGGCCACCGTGATCGGCTCATCGGCCCGCGTCTCGATGTATTCCTCGGCGCGTCGAACGAACGCGGGGGCGATTGCCGGTGCCGGCGCGTTCAGCTCCTCGAAATAATTGCTGGGCTGAGACACGAGCAATGACGTCGCGAGCACGTGTTCCAGGTTCGCGACCATGAGCGGCGAGCTGAATACGCTCGCCGGCGCGCCGAGCTGCTCGTGCAGGAAGCCGATCGTGCTTCGCAAGCTGTGGCCCAAGGGCGATTCGGGCGGCATCACCACGTGGAATCGCAACGGCTCGCGCAGATCATGCCCGAGATGCTGGATGCACAGTGCTTCCATCAGCTGGCGATCGACCCTGACCAGCAGTTTCTCGGTCCCGGCGGGCGAGAACTTGCGGACGGCCGCATCCGGGCCGATCACCGAGATCGTGCCTGGCCGGAGGTCGAAATGCTGTTCGCCGTAGCGCAGCTCTTCGGCGCCGCGCATCACCATCTGGACGAGGAAAAAGCTCTCCATGATCCCCGGCTCGATCGAGACATCGGTCGAATACGCGAAGCTGTTGAAGGAGAGCTTGCCGGCCGAGAGATGCGCGATCCTCACGCCGAAACCGGCGCCCTTCGCGGTGCCGAACTGATGGGCGCAGAAGATCCGGGAAACGAAAGCGCGCGTTTCCTCCGGGTCGTGCGACTCGAACGAGACGGTCCGTGCCGGGCTCCGCGCGAACGCTTGCAACTCGCCCATCCCTGAATTGGCCGCCGAAACTTGAGGCGCGGAAATCATACTCCAGCGCGCAGGCGCCGGTGGTCACGGGCGGGGATCGTAGCGAAGCCCGGCCCGCGCCCCCGTTCGATTCGCGGCGCGTGGCGGCCCCCGGACGCGGCGGGCCGGGGACGGGCGATGCCGATCACGTTCCTTGCGGCCGGAACCGCGGACCGGCGGGGAGCCGCAGTGGACGCCACGATTCGGGCACCCCAGGCCCCCCGCCCGGTCGACGAACGTCGTCCCCTTTCCCGCTCAATCGACCAGCTTCCAGGTCCCGCCCTCGATCTTCACCATGACGCGACCCCGACGGTCCAGACCGTTGTGGTCAGTGGACGACAGGTTGTACACCCCATGGGCACCGACGACGTTCTTCAGCCCTTCCAGGGCATCGCGCAGCGCGGCGCGAAACTCCTTGGTCCCGGGCTGCGCGGACTTCAATGCAACGGGAATGGCCTGTTTCAGCCAGAGCCCCAGGTCCCATGAATAGGCACCGAACCCGTTGGCCGACCCCGCACCGTACTTGGCTTCGTACGTCGCCACGAATTCCTGGCCCACCTTCTTGACCGGGTTGCTGTCGGGGAGCTGGCTCAGGACCTGGACCGGTCCGGTGGGCACGAACCCGCCCTCCAGATCCTTTCCGCCGACGCGCAAAAAGTCCGGATTCGCGACCCCGTGGGTCTGGTAGATCTTGCCCTTGTAGCCGCGCTGCACCAGCGTGATGTGCGGCAGCGCACCCGGCGTCCCCGCGGCGCCAATGAGGACGGCGTCAGGGTTGCCCGCGAGGATCTTGAGCACCTGGCCGGTCACGCTGGTGTCGGTCTTGCCATAGCGCTCCGACCCCACGAGCTTGATCCCCACGGCGTCGGCAGCGGCCCGGGCCTCCTTCCACCAGCTCTCGCCGTACGGATCGTTGAACCCGATGTAGGCCGCCGTCTTCACGTTGTTCCTGCTCATGTGCTCGAAGATCGCCTGCGCCATCAGGCTCTCGTTCTGGGGCACCTTGAACATCCAGCGGCGCTTCGCGTCCATCGGCGTGACGAGCATCGAGGCGCCGGCGATCGGAATCGCCGGGGTCAGGGATTCCGCCGCGACTTCCATGACGGCGAGCGTGTTGGGCGTAGTGTTCGAGCCGACCAGGAGATCCACTCGTTCCTCGCTCACCAGGCGCCGCGCATTCTTCGCGGCGGTCGTGGGGTCGGTGGCGTCGTCCAGAATGATCCAATGGATCTTCTCGCCGGCGATCTCGTTCGGCAGCAGAGCGAGTGCGTTCCTCACCGGGATACCGAGCGAGGCGGCCGGTCCGGTGAGGGACAGTGTGACGCCGATCTTCATGTCGGCATGGGCCGAAGGCGTCGCCGCGGCGAGCAGCGCAGCGCCGAGCGCGAGTTTGATCGTGCGCATCATGTGGTTCCTCCTCAACTTGAGACGGGGCGACCAGACCTAGCGCCGGTAGTCTTCACCGGTACCGGTCTTGATCTTCTTCTCCTTGAACTGCTTGAGGGCGATCTTGACCATCTCGCCCTCGCTCAAGAAGTAGTTCTCGTGAATGTGGGCCATCTCCAGCTTGATGGCATCGGCAAAGCTCATCCTGGGCGTCATCCGGCACATCGCCTTGGCGGTCTCGTAGGCGTTGGGGTGCTTGCCGGCGAGCCGCTGGACCATTCGCCACGCTTCGGCCTCCAGCGCCTCGTGCGCGACCACCTTCGTCACCAGACCCATGCGGAACGCCTCATCGGCGCCGATGCGGTCGCCGCTCAGGCAGAGATATTCGAAGTGCTTGGGCAGCAGGAAATGCGAGACGGACCAGGTCGTGCCGCCGGCCGGAAAATGGGCGAAATTGATCTCCGAGAGCGCGAACTGAGAACGGTCCGACGCGAGGGCCACGTCGCTCAGCGACACGGGCACCACGCCGCCGCCGTAGCAATGGCCGTTCACTGCCGCCACCGTCGGCTTGGGCAGTTCGTAGTACTTCCGGTACCAGGCGAGGATCGGTTCCATCACCCGACGGAAGTTCGTCGAGTCGCTCTCCTCCATGGTCTGCAGGAAGGACATGTCCAGGTCCAGTCCCGCCGAGAAGCTGTCGCCGACGCCCGTCAGAAGCACGCCTCGGACGTTGCTGTCGCGCTCGATGCGGATCATGGCGTCGAGGATCTCCTCGCTCATCTGAGGCGAGAACGCGTTCTTCTTCGCTGGCCGGTTCATGCGCAGGACCGCGATGTTCTCGGTCAATTCGAAGGTCAACTGTTCGTAGCTCATCAAGGCTCTCCGGTTGGAAGACGTCAGCTCACTCGTGCCATCCCGACGCGCACGAGCGAGGCGGCCGATCCGGTGGCGTCGGTGAGGTCGAGCGAGATCGGGGCGAGGTCGTTCATGCTCGGGGTGCGCAGATCCCGCGCGTAGGGGGTCGCCCAGTGGCCGAACTGCCCGATGGCGAGAATCGTGTCGGGGCGGATGCCGTGACGCAGCACCGCGCGGCCACGCGTGCTCGCCGTGGGCGTGCGCAGCTCGACCAGGTCGCCCTCCGCGATTCCGAGCGACCGGGCGCGATCGGTGTTGACCACGAGGCCCCCGTGCCCGCTTACGTTGCGAGCCAGCTCGTCCATCATCTGCACGCCGACGGTGCTCCCCCAGGCGTACTGCATGGAGCGCGAGGTGACGAGCCAGAACGGGTAGTCCTCGGGCCGCCCGCCGGCGGCGATCACCGCCTTCTCCCACAGGCCGGGGAAATCGCTCCACTCGGGAAGCGCCTCGTACTCGGCAAGCTGGGCGTCCCACCAGCGGATGCCGTGCTCGTGCAGCCGGGCTTTGAGCTGCTCGCCGACACGCAGCAGCCGCTCCTGGTACGGCAACTCGAAACGCAACCCCTCGTCGACGATTTTCGGATAGAGATACCACTCGAGCTTCGAGAAGGGCTGCACGCGGTAGCCGTGCTGCCGGTACCAGTCCAGTCCTTCGCTCGACCTGCCCTCGGTCACCTCGAAGCTGGCGGCGCGGCAGACGGCGTCCCAGATTGCCTCGACGTCGTGCGCTTGCGCCTCGTCGAGAGAGAAGTCGTAACCAGGGCCGCTCAGGCGCACGCCGAGCACGCCCTTGTTGATGGCCCGGTTGTAATCCGGCAGCAGGTCGAGGCGGCGGGCGAGCTCGGTCGCGATCTCGCTCATGTCCTTGACCTCGCCAGGCGGCTCGGTGACCGGCTGACGGAGCGCGAAACCCTCGTGCATCCAGTACTGATCGATGAACTTGGTTCCGCCGATGCGGATGAGCTGGGTGCTCTCCAGGTCCATCGCATCCGGGAGCAGGAGGTCAGCCATGTGGTTCGACTCGTCGCGCGTGTAGGCGAACGCGACGGTGAACGGGAACTCGGCTATGCGGTCGGCGACGAAGCTCGCGTCCCAGCTCGAAATCGCCGGGTTGTTGCGGTAGAGGAACCAGACTTCGGGGAGCGTCGGCTTCGGCAGGCCCTCGGGTGGTTGCTGCTGGAAGAGCCAGGGCAGGTGTGCGGGACCGAGCGCCGGGCTCCAGGACGAATCGAGCGCAAGCGGTACCAGAACATTGAACGCGTTGCGACTCTTCGGACGCATGCGGTAGCTTTCGCGCTCGGTCGGGTTGAGGACCTGGCTCATGAAGCCGTCCGACCCAGGAGCGACGGCCTGAGAGCGGGTCTTGTTCGGCCGGTTCATCCGCACGGCGGTGCCGATCGTGCCGCCGGGCACTTCGAGCCCGCCGAGGAGGCAGGCGAGCACCGTGCGCGCCCAGACGCACTGGTAGCCCCCCCAACCGTTGTTCACCGTCTTGCCGAGCACGATGGCCACCGGGCGCAGGGGCAGTTCACGGCCCTCGATCTCGATCGTAGCGCCGATCGTCGCCGCGGCGAGCATCTCGTTGGCGACGCGGCGGATGGTCGCCGCCGGGACGTCAGCGATGTTCATCGCCCACTCCGGGCTGTAATGCCCGATCGCCTCCTTCATGCGATCGTATGCAGTGCGCACTTCTACTCCGCGATGCTCCCACGTTTCCCCGTCCGCACCGACCTCGACGCCATCGCAAACGCGGCGGCCTTCCAGCAGGGGATCGATCCCCGGGGTGTCGTGGGCGACCGGCGCCTGGGCACCCGCATCCCACACTAGGGGCTTGCGGGACGCCGGATCTCTAAGATAGAAGCCGTGCGGGCCCACGAGATAGGGCGAAGCGGTGCGGTGCTTCAGAAAGCCCACGTCCAGATCCGCAGTCGGGTGCTCGTGCAGGAGCACGTGGAGCAGGCCGAACAGGAAGGCGGCGTCAGTCTTGGGCCGGATGGGAATCCATTCGTGCGCACTCGCGCCCGTCACGGAGAGGTGCGGCTCCACCTGCACCCGCTTCATGCCGCGGCCACGCGCCTCGGCGCCCCGCCAGACGCCGGTCACTCCTGACGAAGCGTCGGTGTTCGATCCGAGGGACAGGATGTAGTTGGTGTGCGGGGCATCGGCCGAGACGGTGTAGCTGCGATGCCAGAGCTCGCCGTAGAAGTGCTCGGAGTGGTAACACTGGATGCCCTGCCCGGCCCCGAATCCGTTGTCCATCGGCCCGAACGCGGCGAGGAAGGCGGCGAAAGAACCCATGTGATGGACGGGAACGCCCGCCTCGCCGATGCTCGATGCCACGCGCGGATAGCCGGAGGCATCGAAGAGGCCCTCTTCCCGGATGCGCCGCAGTCGCGAGGCGATCATCTCGTAGGCCTCGTCCCACGAGATCGCGACGAATCCGGGATCTTCACTGCGTCCTTTCCGCGGATTGGTGCGCTTCATCGGGCGGGTGACCCGGTGCGGGTTGTAGGCCTTCTGGATCAGGCCGTACGCCTTGACGCACACCCGTCCGTCCGCGGGGTGGATCCCCGCGGCGTCGAAACAGGGCTCGATGCATGTCGCGACGCCGTTCTCGCGTCGCACGCGCAGCAGATCCGGCCCCGCGTTGCACTGGTAGCAGAAGGTCGTCCTGTAATCGACCGAGACCGGCCGCGGCTTGCGTGCGCTCATCGCGAGTCGAACCCCCGGGCGTAGCGCTGGCGCAGCTCGCTCTTGACGATCTTGCCGAGCGCGTTTCGCGGCAGCTCGGCGGAGAACACGATCCGCCTCGGTATCTTGTAGCCGCCGATCGAGCTGCGGCAGTGGTCGATCACGTCCTGCGCCGAAATCATCGATCCCTCGCGGCGCACCAGGACCGCCATCAGCGCCTCGCCGTACACGTCATCGGGCACTCCGAATACGGCTGCCTCCACGACATCGGGATGCCGGGCCAGCGTTTCCTCGACCTCGAAGCAGTACACGTTCTCGCCACCGGTGATGACCATGTCCTTCTTCCGGTCGAGCAGGTAGAGGTAGCCATCGCGATCGACACTTCCGACGTCGCCGGTGAAGAACCACCCGTCGCGGAACTGCCGGGCCGTTTCCGCAGGCAGGTTGAGGTAGCCGCGCCCGATCTGCGGCCCGCGGGCGATCACCTCGCCCGCGCGGTCAGGCGGCTGCTCGTCGCCACAGTCGTTCACGATGCGCAGGTCCGTCCCGACGAGCGGCCGGCCCGCCGACCGCACGCGGTGCGAGTCGTGCGTCGCCGCCCCTTCGGACTTGCGGGGTACGCGGCCAAGCGTGAGCATCTGCGCGGTCTCCGTCAGTCCGTACCCGTGCCACAGCTCGACTTCGGGAAGCGCGTCGCAGGCCGCAGCGATCCAGTGCTCCGGCATGGGCGCCGACCCGAACACGAGGATGCGCAGGCTCGAGAGGTCGAACCGGCCGAACGACTCGTCGCGGAGCGCAAGGACGAGCAGCGTCGGCGGCACTACAACCGCCGTGATCCGGAGGCGCGCTATGGTCTCGAGCATGGTCCGCGCCGACGGTCGGGCGAGGTACGCATGCGCCGCGCCGTTCGCCATGAACGCGTTACCGAGCAAGTCCGCGGAGTGGAACATCGGCGCCACGTGGAGGTAGACGTCTGTCGGCAACGGCGTCAGCGTTGCCGCGTTCTGGATCGCCACCGTGGCCAGATTGCGCTGCGTCAGCGGGACGCCCTTGCTACGGCCAGTCGTCCCGCCGGTGTACAGCAGCAACGCCTCGTCCTGCTCACGGGGTTCACCGCAGGGGGCCGGGTAGCCGCGCGCCATCTCGGTTTCGTAATCGGTCAGTCCGGTCGCGTAGCCAGTCGGATCCAGTTGCATCGCGCGCGAGCGCCAGCCGCGCAGCGCTTCGCTGTCGAGCAGACCGAAGAAGCACGACTCCACGACGAGCAGGCGGCACGCCGCGTCGTCGAGGATGGCCCGAATCTCGATCGGAGCAAGCCGGTAGTTGACCGGGACCGGCACCGCGCCGATCCGGTACCCGGCGTGCAGAAGCTCGGCTTGACGCACGGAGTTCGTGGCGAGGATGCCGAACCGATCGCCCGCCCCGACGCCGAGCGCGACCAGCACGCCCGCACCGCAGGCCACGCGCGCGGCAAACTCGTCCCACGTGAATACGCGGTCGCCCGCGACCATCGCGGTCCGTGGGCCCCAGAGTCGCACGGTGCGGTCGAGAAGGGAAGGCAACGTCAGCATTGGCGGGACGCACGACCTGCGTGCGGCTTGTCGGCGGTGACTTCGCGCTGCCGCAAGGCCTTCGAGCCGGCACTGACCGATCGCGCGGCACGCAGGGGATGCCCGCGCCGCGGTGTGCCGAGGCCGTAACCCTGCAGGTGGGAGAGCCGCGTGACCAGCATGAACTTCACGTACCAGCCCGAAGACACGACCATCGCTGCGCCGAGCGCAGCGGAGACGCTCGACCACGCACTGCCCGCAATCGACAGCAGCAGCAGCGCCCCGGGGACCCACAGACCCCAGCGCCGAGCGCTTGCGTCGAGGCGCGCAAGGGGCGCGATCAAGGGGGCGGCCGGATCCGCGGCCCGCAGCCGCTCGCGATAGCGACGCCAGGCCAGCCAGCGCAGAGCGAGCAGCGCCATGCACGCCGAGAGGATCGTGACGCCGGGCGCGGGAAGTGACATCAGCGTCAACAGCGCGGCGCCCTCGGTGGAGGCGGTGCCGGCGATGAGGATCATCACCGCAGGTTCGCGCCAGGCGGGCACTCCCTTCGAAGCGCGAAGGATGCGCGCCTGGCACCAGACGAATGTCGCGGCCGCCGCAGCGGTCATCCACCAGAGCGTCGGCAAGCGCAACAGCAGCCAGACTCCGCCCAAAGCGAACACGGCCGCCGCCGCGTAGGCTTCCCGGGTCATCCAGGACGTCTGCGGGCGCCGGTTGACGTTGGCCGCGCGGAGCGGCCGCCCGATCTCGAGCCACACCATCGTCAGACCCGCTCCGATCAGCCCCAAGCCGAGCACGACAATCGATGCGCGCAGGTTCGCCGGCGAGGCGAGCAGAGCGGACGCGACCAGCAGGCCGCCCCCGCTGCCCCCGAACGCGAAGTTCGCCGCTGCACGCCAATCCCAATGGGTCTGCAGCGTGGCGGCGTACCGCATCACTCCGGATTCCGATCCCAGAGATAGAAGAATCCCGGGTCGGTCCCCAGGTGCTCATTCATCTGGAACCAGGTGTTCTCCTCGAGCAGACGCGACACGTTTGACCCCGGATCCTCGATGTCGCCAAAGTGCAGCGCCTTCGCGATGCACGCGTTGGCGCACGCCGGCGTCGCCTCAGGATCCACTCCCGGGGTCAGGCCGCGAGCGACCCCGGCGTCGATGCGGTCGGAACAGAAAGTGCACTTCTGGGCGACGCCAATGCGCCTCTCGTCGAGACGCTGCGCCTCGTGGGCGATCGGGCCTTGGCCGTACGCGAAACTCGGTGAGGCGACCTTGTAGCGTGCCTGGTAGGGGCAGGCCACCGCGCAGTAGCCGCAACCGATGCACAGGTCGTAATCGATCGTCACGATGCCGTCGCTGCGCTGTCCGGTCGCCCCGCTCGGACAGACCTCCATGCATGGCGGATCCGCGCAGTGCATGCAGCCGACCGGGACGAAGAGGCGCTGAACGTCCGGGAACCGGCCCGTTTCTACGTCCAGGACCTTGCGCCACTGGACCCCGACGGTGGTTCCATTCGTCTGTCGGCACGCCGCGGTGCAGGTCTGGCAGCCCACGCAGCGACGCAGATCCGCGACCATCGCGTAGCGCGTCACGCGGCAGATTCCTCGTTCGAAGACCCAGCTCCGGCGGTGGACATCGACGCCCTCCTCTCTCTCAGATCAGGTGTGCAGCACATCGCTCGCCGCGACGCGGCACAAGAAGAATGCGGCCCTGACACCCTATTCAAGCCGGCCGAAAGGGGAGATCCGCCGAGCGCACGGCCTGTCCGCGCCGTGCAGGAATCGGACTCATGCGCTTCGGCGTCGAATCACGTGCACATTGCGGCTACACCCTGCGTCGGGCCACTCGGGAGCGACGACTGCGCGATCCAAGATCCAGCGCGATCCGGAGCCAGGATCGTGGGAGGGCATTTGTCAAGCCAAAGCGTGACCGAACCGCCTCATCGCGATCCATTCGAGAGCCGCCGTCATGCGAACAGCGTTACTCGACGAACCCCTCGACCAGTTCCACGAGTCGGTTTCGCGCTTCATGGTCAAGGAGGTTCCGACGCGTCACCGTGTCTGGGAGCGCCACGGTATTGTCGACCGCGAGATCTGACCGGACGTCCGGAAATGCGGGTTCCCGCATCCGGCAGTTCCCACCGAGTACGGGACGGAGCAGCGGATCGTTGCTACAACATCGTGCCAGCGGAAGAGCTGGCCCGCCCCTGCGCGAACATCCTGGGATCGCGCGTGCATTCGGATGTCGTGGCGTCGTCGTGGCTCAATCGACGGCATGCCCGCACCCTGAATGTTCAACTACACCGTCGGTGGGCGGCCCCTACCGAAGCATCTCACCACCGACTACGTCCCGCTGCTTCACTTCCACCGCCGGCTGGCCAACCCGCGCATCCTGAAGGTCGGGGAGATCAAGTCGGCACCGTACGCCCCGTTCTCGCACCCGTTCGCCGAACTGCTCATCGGAGCAATCCGGGACGACTATTCCGATCGAGCGTTCTTCTGGAACGCCATGGACCTGACGCACAAGCTAGGCACATTCAGGGACTACTTCACCTAGCGTCACCCTCACCGCTCGCCCGATGACACGACGTCCGCCCAACGCGCCGGCGCACTCTCACGCGCGCCGGCATCGTCTGATCGTCACGCTTCGCAGCAGCATTGCCGCAGTCTGCTTCAGACCCCGATTGCCGCTTGACTGCGGTTTCGTCATCTACAGGCGACCGCATGTGTCGCCTTGTTGTTTGACGCCAACGGAAATCGCGGCACGCTGTCGGGCGACTCCGCTTTACAGCGAAGTCGAAGGACGAACCGGATAGCATTCTCAAGCGGAACCTGCCAGCGCGCCAGTGCTCCTGCGATGGGTGCAGATCGCGGCCACCGGTGGTCTTCCAAGAATGGTCGCTCCGGCTAAGGCCCGCATCCGCGCGGGCCAGGGCGGTCAGCATCGGCCAAGTGGAACTGGTCGGTCGCTCTCGTCGCTCCGCTACACGCTTCGGCTAGTGCTGGCGCGATGCCGGGTCCGCCCGGGGGATGCCGTTCGCCTCCTCGTCGAGCATGCGCTGCCCCCACTCCGGCGACTTCAGGTAATCGTCGAGCCATTGCGTGGAAACCGCGCCTTCCCTGAAGTCAGGGTGTACGAGTACGGCCTTGTGTAGCGCAATGTTCGTGTCGATCCCGGCGCCCTCGACAACCGTCTCCTCGAGGGCCCTCCTCATCCGGCGGATCGCGGCCGCCCGGTCGGGCGCCCAGACTATGATCTTTGCGAGCAGCGGGTCGTAATAGGGCGGCACCACGCAGCCCACTTCGCAATGCGAGTCGACTCGTACGTTGGGTCCGGACGGAATGGACCATCTTGCGATGCGCCCCGGAGCCGGGCGCAGCCCGTGCCGCGGCGACTGGGCGTTGATCCGGCACTGCAGCGCGTGTCCGGCGAAGTTCAGTTTCGCGCGATCGAACGACAGTCGCTCGCCGGCGGCGATCCGGATCTGCTCGGCGACGATGTCGACACCGGTGATTGCCTCCGTGACGGGGTGCTCCACCTGGATGCGGGGATTCACTTCGAGGAAGTAGGGCTCGCCGCGCACCGGATCCCAGAGGAATTCGACCGTGGCAGCGCCTGTGTAGCCGAGCTCCTGCAACAGCGCTACCGCGGCCTGGCAGATCTCCCGTCGCTGGCGGTCCGAAAGCACCGGACTCGGTGCCTCCTCGAGCACCTTCTGGTAGTTGAACTGGAGCGAGCAATCGCGCTCCCCGAGGTCGACGACGTGGCCGAAGCGGTCGCCGAGCACCTGGACCTCGACGTGACGCGCGCCCTGCACGTAGCGTTCAATGTGCAGCCGCCCGTCCCCGAAGGCGGATTGAGCCTCACTCGCAGCGATGGCGAATGCGCTCCTGAGCGCCGCGTCGTCCCGGATCACGCGGATTCCGCGACCGCCGCCGCCCGCGGTCGCCTTCAGGATGACGGGATAGCCGGCCGCGGTCGCACGGGTGACCGCATCCTCCGCGTCGTCCACCGTAGCGCCGCGCGGGACCGGGATCCCCGCGGCCTCCGCCGCCTCGCGGGCGGAAACCTTGTCGCCCAGGCGGCGCAGGATCTCCGGCGTCGGGCCGATGAACGCCAAGCCGTTCTCGCGACAGAGTTCCGCCAGCGAGGCCTGCTCCGACAGAAAGCCGTAACCAGGGTGAATCGCGTCGCACCCCGTCGCGAGCGCCGCGTGCACGACAAGCTCGGGCCTCAGGTAGCTATCGGCCGCCCGGGCCGGACCGATGACGACGCTTCGGGTCGCCAGCCGTGCCGGAAGCGAGTCGCGGTCCGCTTCGGATGCCACGACGACGGAATCGCACCCCAAGTCCGCGCAGGCCCGCACGATCCGGAGCGCGATCTCTCCGCGATTGGCAATGAGGATGCGCTGGAGCACCTGTCTGCGATCCGCCTATGGGAAACGATGACCCGATGGGAGAAGTCTCGGCGTCAATTGAACACCCGATGCCGGAACCCGGGCGGTAGGTCGAGAAGCGCGGGGGACACGAAGGGCACCCGGCGCTTTCCTCGCGCCCGCCATCACGCGGTTCGTACCGTCCGCTCGGGGCTAAGACCCGCTCAACATTCGGTCGAGCACCCGGTCGATCGTATCCCTCTTTTCCGCGACCCTGGTCACCGGCCGCGCCTGAACCAGAAAGACGCTTTCCGGGAATTGCAGCTCGCCGTCGATGGCCCACTCGATGTCGATGGGCCCGCCATAGTGGGACTCGAGCCGCCTGGCGAGCTCGGCGATCTTCATCGCCTCCGCGTCGCTGATGCAAGGGATCCGCCGGCGCTCGTCGGGAATTTCCTGCTCCACCGTGCCGGCCTCCGCCATCGACACCTGCCTGAGCTTCAGGCCGATGTCCCTGTCGGCCACGGCGCAGGACTCCTTATCGAGCACGAAACGGTCCGGCACGACGATCCCCTGGACCACGCTCTCGCCGGTTCCCCAGTTGGCCTCGATGAGGATCTTGCTGTCGTCGCCGGTGCCGGGATGAACGGTGAAACAAACGCCGGCCGATCGCGTGTTGACCATCTTGATCACGCAGATGCTCATGGCGCCGGCGATCGCCGGGAGACGGTTCCTCATGCGATACAGGATGGCCCGGGCCGTGAAGACGCTCGCCCAGCAACGCTTCACGTTCTCCATCACGTCATGCCGGCCCTTCACGTTCAGGTAGCTTTCGTACTGGCCGGCAAAACTCGCGGTGGGCAGGTCCTCGGCCACGGCGCTCGAGCGAATCGCCACGGCGACGTCGGCGGCCCGACAGCGCCGTTCCATGTCTTCGTACCCGCGGGCAATGGCGTCCTCGATCTCGCGCGGGATGTCCCTTTCCATGATCAGAGCGGCCATGCCGCGGCTCGCCTCCTCACAGGAGGCCAGGGTCATCGCGTGCGGGTCGAATCCCGCCCAGTACCGCCCGATCTCGGCGCCGGCGCCGGTCCGCGACAGAAACTCGTCGTATGCCTGGGTGGTCACGGCGAACCCGGGCGGGACGGGCATCCCCTTCTTCATCATCTCGCCCAGGTTGGCGCTCTTCGAGCCGACGAGGGGTGCGCTCGCCTGGTCGAGCTCCTCCAGCCATCGGATCCACCTGGAGATCATGGCTTCGTCAGCCCCGAAGCGCTACCGCGGCACGGCGCATCACGCATGCAGGGCCCGCGCTACTCGAGGATCTGCACCGTGCACTTGTTCCCGTCCACCCGCAGCCGCTGACCCGTCTTGATCTTCCGCGTCGCCTCCTGCGTGCCCACCACGCCGGGAATGCCGAACTCCCGGGCCACGATGAGCGCGTGGCTGAGGTATCCGCCGCCATCGGTGACGATGCCTTTGATGACGTTGAATATGGGGGTCCAGCCCGGCGTGGTCCCCGGGCAGACCAGGATCGGATCGGGGCCGATCTTGTCCATCTCCTGATCGCTCATCAGGACATAGGCGATCCCTTCCACGACCCCGGGCGAGCCGGCGCAGCCGACCAGCGCCGCCCCCACCTCCTCGGGCTTCGCGATGGGCTGGGCTGCCGCAACCGAAAATATGACGTCGGCTTCGACGAGATCGGGGATCCTGGCCGGGTCGCCGAGGACGAACGGCATCGTTCCTTCTAGCTTGGCGTAGCCCTCATATTCCCGCTTGCGCCGCTCCACCAGGGTCCTGAGGTCGCATCGTTCCTTGATGATGCCGGCGTGGAATATCTCGTCGTGGTTGAGGTACAGGACGTCCTGCGGGTCGTCCAGCATCCCCTTCTCCCTGAACCTGCGGCCCAGCTCCAGGGCCGACAATCGCAGCGCGCTGAACGGCATGCCCTCCACGTACTTGGTGTGGTCCTCGCTGAACATGTGCGAGGCCTGGCTGCACTGCATCAGGTTCCTGAAGACGTCGCGCTCCGCTATCGGCACCCGCTGCAATAGCCTCTCCTCGACCTCCTTTCTCCTCTTCTCCAGCTGGGGCCGTATGTCCTGGGTGTTGGCCGTGACCTTGCCCTGCCTGATGTAGCGTTGAATTTCGGCGAGCGGCAGGCTCTTGTCCTCCAGCCAGGTCGGCGTGTTGATCTCCAGGAAACGCACTCTCATCCAGCCGTATTCCCGCAGCATCGCCTCGAAGCTCTCGATCCAGTCCTTTCCTCCCGCCTTGGCCGCTATGGCGGCGAGGAGATTCTCCGGCTTCTCCTTCTCGAATACGTCCTTGAGGCCGAGGTCGATGGCCTTGGCGCTGAGGTCCGACAGGCTGCGCGCGATGCGGGTGCCGTCGTTGTCGTAACCCGAGTTGAGCTGCGAGTATTCGACGCTCTCCGGGTTGATGTCGAGCAGCTGCTTGAGCATCCTGCGGAACTGGATGTTTCCCTGCCCCAGGGCGTACATACAATAGAAATGGACCTCCGCCACCCGCTTCATCAGGTGAACGGTCTCCATGAAATGGTCGCAGATCTCGATGTCGCTCAGCCGCTGCAGGTCGATGCCCCAAACCTTGCCGATCCGTCCCTTCAGTTCCTCCTTCTGCTCCAGCCACATGGCCCACGGATCGGCGAGGATCGCGCGCATCTTCTCGCGCCACAGCGGCTCGCGCTGCTTCTTCTCCTCGTCGGTGGTCTGAATGACGGTCAGATAGAACCCGCCCTTGTTGAAGCGCCAGTCCCAGCCCCGGGTCCTCGGGTCACTCAGCATCTCGGGGGCGTACTGCATGCCGTACTTCCCGTACGTGTACCAGAGGTCGACGAAGAGCGGGCACCAGGGGGGCGGATACCACATGGTCCCGAGCACCCAGGCCTTGTAGTTCCTGAGATCGGTGCTCTCGTTGAAGTCGTACAGCGGTCTGTCGTAGGGCATTGGCCTCTCTCCTCTCTCGCTGCGCAGCGTCCGGTCGTCGAGAACGCGAGGACTTCGAGCGCTTCGCACCCGCTTGGCGGGAATCAGTCTAGCACCAGCCGCTTCGTCGATGCCGCGCCCCCTGCGGGCGGCGCAGTACAATTCGTTGCCCCCCGGCCGCACAACTTCCGTCCCGGTCGCTACGCCCGGATCCGCGGCGACACGAGGCTCGACGCCGGGTCACCGCAACGGGTCAGGACGCTGGGTCAATACGGTATGCGCGAGATCGGCTTCGTCGACACGACTCTGAGAGACGGGAACCAGAGCCTGTGGGGCGCCGTCGGCATCACGACGCCGATGATCCGCAGCGTCGCCCCGGTCATGGACCGGGTCGGCTTCCGGGCCGTCGAGTTCATCAACAGCACGCAGATGGCGGTCTGCGTTCGCTGGCACAAGGAGGATCCCTGGGAGCGCATCCGCCTGGCCCGCCAGTTGATGCCCCGCACGCCGCTCGGCTTCCTGACCACCGGCCTGCGTTTCGTCTCGTGGGACCGCACGCCCGACTCGGTCCTCGAGCTGGCGTATGGCCTGCTGCTGAAGCACGGCATCCGCCGCTTCTGGATCGCCGAGCCGATGAACGACATGCAGGCGGCACTGCGCGTGGCGCAGACGCTGAGGACGCTCGGCGCCGAGGACGTGGTGGTCGGCCTCGTGTATACCGCCAGCGACGTGCACACCGACGACTACTACGAGGGGAAGGCGCGGGCGTTGCGCGCCTCGCCGCACGTCGATGGCGTCTACATCAAGGACGTGGACGGCCTGCTGACGCCGGAGCGCGCGCGCACGCTCGTCCCGAGAGTGGCCGCAGCAATCGGCGAGCTGCCGCTCGAGCTGCACGCCCACTGCAACACGGGGCTGGCGCCGCTGTGCTACCTGGAAGCCGTGCAGCTGGGTGTGCGCACGCTGCACACCGCCGTCTCGCCGCTCGCCAACGGCACGTCGCAGCCCTCGACCGAGAACACCCTGCGCAACGTCCGGCAGCTCGGCTTCGCCGCCGCTCTCGACGGCGACGCGCTGGGCGAGATGGCCCGCTTCTTCCGCGAGGTGGCCCGGCGCGAGAAGCGCCCGCTGGGGGTTCCGCCCGAATACGACGCCGCCTACTACCGCCACCAGGTGCCCGGCGGGATGATGAGCACGCTGACGCGGCAGCTGGGGGAGATCGGCCAGGCGCACCGCCTGGATTCGCTGCTGGAGGAAGTGGTACGCGTTCGCCGCGAGCTGGGCTCGCCGATCATGATTACGCCGCTCTCGCAGTTCATCGCTGCCCAGGCGCTCATGAATGTCCGCTCGCGCGAGCGCTACGAGGAGACCCCCGACGAGGTGATCAAGTACGTCCTGGGCCACTTCGGTGCGCCGCCTGCACCGATCGACGAGAACGTGCGCGACAGGATCCTCGGCTCGCGCCGTGCGCGGGAGCTGGACACGACCCCGGCGCAGCCGACGCTCGAGGACCTGCGCCGGCGCTTCGGCCGCGCCATCTCTGACGAGGAGCTGGTGCTGCGGGCCGTCATGCCTGGTGAACAGGTGGATGCCATGCGGCAGGCGCCGCGCTCGACCGCTCCCTATGCGATGCCGCAACCACTGGTGCGCCTGCTCGGCGAGCTCCGTACGCGCGAGAACGTCGGCCACTTGAGGTTCGAGAAAGACGGCTACCTGCTCGAAATACGAGGAGGCGCCGCGCAGGAATGGCGCCCGTGAAGCGCTTCTGCCTCCAGGATCACCCGCGCGCGTCGGTCGGCAATCGGTCGAAAATCCGCAAGTGGCGACGCGCAGATCGTTCCCATCTTGCACCGGCCCGCTCCATGACGAGCTGCAGCCTGCGACGTTCGCTCGTGTCGACGCAGGGGATCTGCTCGGCGGGCGGATGGCCGGTTCGCCTGCGTCGCGCTTCGCGCGGCAGGTGACGGGTCGCATCGGATCCATGATCGCGCAGAGCGCCCCTCGCTGACCCGCAGCGGTTCTCGGCCGCATTCATTTCGCGGCAGAGGCATGCAGAGAGACCCCGTCGTTCGCCCGGACTTCATCCCGGCGTCGCTGCATTGTCCGCACCGATGACGGGCCGATCGTCAGGGGAGCGAGAGTCGTTCCCCCGGTTCTCCTCGCAGCCGTCGTCCAGGCACGCGCCGACGCGGCAGGGTCCTGCCCGCGGGCCGGAAAGGAGCGCATGAACCGGGTAAAGTTCGCTCGCCCCATTCCGATCGACGTCCAGGCACGGGCAGGAGCGAGCGTGGCAGCAAGGAAAGCGTTGGAGCAGCGCCTCAGGGAGACCGTCGCACAGCGGGCGCAGGTTCCAGCCGCTCCCATACGCGCGCAGGCCGGGAGCCGGCCGCGAAACGCATGCAGGCCGCGGCTGGCGGCCGTCCGGGGAGAGGCGTAGCGATGGCGGAACTGACCGACGAGGACGTCGCACTCATTCTGAAGATGATCGACGAGAGCGCGTTCGTCGAGCTGCATCTCGAGACCAAGGACTTCAAGCTGCACGTCAGCCGTCGCGCGGACGGCATGGCGGAAGCGGCGCCCGCGGCGCCCTCGCCCGCGCTACCGGGATATCCACCACCGCCCGCCGCGCCGCCCGCGGCTGGGGCGGCGCGCGTCGAGTCGCGCGGAGAGGGACTCGCGGTGATCGAGGCGCCGCTGCTCGGGACCTTCTATCGGTCACCGAAGCCGGGGCTGCCTCCTTTCGTGGAGGCAGGGAGCCTCGTGTCGGAGGACACCACGGTGTGCATCGTGGAAGTGATGAAGCTGATGAACGCGGTGCCCGCGAGGATGCGCGGGCGGATCGTCGAGGTGTGCGCTGCCGACGGACAACTGGTCGAGTACGGCCAGGCGCTCTTTCGTGTCGAACCGGCAGGAGACTAGCGGTCCATGGCATCCGTCATGACAGACGATGCTCCCGCCGCCCTGCGGCTGGAAGTCGCCGCTCGCGCAGCCCGGCTGGCCGGCGCGGTGCAGCGCCATTACCTGTCGGACGGCCGCGAGATCGCCGCGACCGAGAAGGAAGGCAACCCCGCCGACCTGGTCACGCGGGTCGACTACGAATCCCAGGCGGTGGCGGTCCGCACCATCGCCGAGGCGTTCACGAACGTGCTGATCGCCGGCGAAGAAGGTCTGGTGCGCATCGATCCCACGCAGGCGCGGTCATTGCGGGAGTCGCCGGTGACCCAGCCCGACGGCGCCTGGGCGCGGCCAGGAGAACGAACCTACTGGACGATCGACGGCCTGGACGGCACGGCCAACTTCTCGCGGCGCATGCCGATCTTCTGCGCGGCCATCGGCTACGTGGAGGACGACGAGCCGCTCGTCGGGGCCTGCTTCAGCCCGATGCTGGACGAACTGTTCCTGGCGCGGCGCGGGGCGGGCGCGACGGTGAACGGCCGGCCACTGCGAGTGAGCGCAACCAGCCGCTTCGAGCGGGCAACGATCGCCACCGAGTCGCCATTCGCGTTGCCGCTCACGGCCGACATCAACCCGCTGTCGCTGCGCTGCATGGGCTCACCCGTGCTGAGCATGGCCTACGTCGCGGCGGGTCGCTGCGACGGTTACGTCTACAAACCCACGGTGCGGCACCGGCCCCTGGGTCCCTGGGACATGGCGCCAGCGGTGGCGCTGATCCGCGAGGCGGGGGGCATCATCACCAACCCCGAGGGCGGTCCGCTGGACCTGTGGAGCGGCGGGCTGGTGGCCGCCTGCTCGCCGGGCGTTCACGAAGGGTTGCTGCGCAGCCTGGCGCACGCGGCGTCGCAAGGGAGTCCGCTCGCCTGCTCTAGATAGCGTTGAAGCTCAAGGACGGTTCCATTTCGGTTTGGCGCGGCGGCTGGACGATCGGTGGAGGAAGTCGACGCGAAGACGCGCGCGGCCTAGCCTGTGAACTGACCGCCGTTCAAAGCTTCAACCTCTGACGGGACACCGCCGCGCTGCTCGCGCACGCCGACAGTCGCGTCACCGGCGGGTGTACCGCCGGAAACCGGAACGAGTAGAGCCCCT
>CAYUVT010000024.1:0-23168 GCA_964448165.1 uncultured Anaerolineaceae bacterium
GCCCGCAGGTGGCCCCGGGCCTCTACCCGGAGCACGACCTCTTCATCCAGCAGACGAAACTGAAGAACACGCTCCGCTGGATGATGGGCGAGGAGCAGATTACGCACCTCGGGGTGGAGTACTACGAGGATTAGCCTGCCCGGCCACGTGCGTCTTCCAGGCCCTCTCCCGCGGCCACGGCTGCTGGAGAGGGCCTTCGCCATCCCGCCCGGCTCCGAAGGGGAGGGCCGGGCCCCCTTCTGGTCCGCCGCGCTCGCACCGGGCTTGCTGCGCTCTGTTACAATCCGCCGCCAGGGCGCTGCGGCGAAAGGTCAGGCATGAGCCACGCGCGGACCACGGCCTCGAACACCCCCTCAAGCGAGGCGAACGCCTCGCATCGTGCCTCCGCGCCCGAACACGTGGCCGGCGACGGGTTCGAAAACCCGGCGCCAACCTTCACCCGGTTCGTTGCCCTCCAGAGAACCGCGGGCAACCAGGCGGTTCAGCGAATGCTTCGGGCGGCGAACCCGGCAGTGATGCGGGGGCGGCCACCGGCCATCCAGCGCCACGACGGTCCCACCATCCTCTCTCCCGAAGGCGAGGACAAGGAGAAAGCGGCGGCCGCCGCGAAGACTCCCGCGGCCAAGAAGATGGAGGAGATCCGGGCCATGCTCGATAAGAGCCCCGCCGGCAAAGCGGCGCTCGCCGTTATCGACAAGTACAAGGTGCCGGTCGATCTCGACTACCCCGGCCCCGGCTCGATATACCAGCCCCCGGCCCCGGGAAAGATCAAGATCCTGGCGACCAAGACGGTTGCCGAGGCCGCGTTCACGCTCGTTCACGAGGCGAACCATGCCGAAGCATCGAACCAGAGCAAGACCGCGGATATCAACAAGCTTGGTCGCGCCGAATACGTGAAAGCGATGCTCGACGAGGAAACGACCAGCACCGTGAACGCCATCCTCTCGAAAACAGGCATGAGCGCCGACGACCAGAAGGGCGTCAAGTCCTCTCCCCTCCTGCAGGCTCGGTACGAGAAGGCGAAGAAGGCGGCGCTCGACGCCAAGAAGTCCGTCGAGGAGGCCGAGAAGGCAGCATGGCAGAGCATCCGCGATGCCTTCACCGACGGCACGCTGGTCACCTCCAACACCAAAGAGGCATATGACGTGTACTACGGCAAAGCCTGGGACAAGGTGCACAAACCGCCGGAGAAGGAGAGCCTCTAGGTGGCCATCACGCGGGAGGACATCGCCCGGGCGTTCGAGCCGCTGCGCCTCGACATTGCCGAGACTATCCTCGACCGGGCAACCTCAGACATCGAGAGCATTGAGTGTCCGGCTCTCACACGCTACCGGATCTACCAGCTGACCGTGTTTGCGCCGCACGCTCCCATCGTCCACTACCTCGGGTACGCCGCGGACGGCCCGGCATTCGTGCTGAGCGAAGACCCGGCCGCCTTCTCCGCCATGGCGGAAGCCGATGGCGGCGTCGAGATATCGACGCCCGGGCAGGCTGCCGACTACACCGAAGTCTTCCTGGAGGTCACGCGGCCACTCAGCCAGCTCTCCTACCTTGTGAAGTCACTGGAGGATGTTTCCTTCAGGCCAGGACTGGAGCCCGGCGAGGCGGCGGCCCGCCGGCGCTTCGAACGGAAGTACCGCGACGTGCTCAGGCCGCCGCAAGCCCGCGCCGCCGGCGATGGTTTCGAGGTCACCGCCTACCGCGTCGTTGAACAGTCCCTTGAGCGGTTGACCGTGCGCGTCAGCTCCCGCGGCGCGCTGGCCGTCGAAACGGAGATCCTGGAACGAGACCTCCCGCTCGTCATCGGCGGCGAGTAACGCGCTCCCGCCACGGTGGAAACTAGAGGGCTGCGAGCGCCCTCGCCAGCTTTTCGCGCGCCTCGGCCGCAACCGCCTTCACCGCCTCGTCCTGTACGATGCCCATGGCGGCGACGGGGTCCATCGCCTCCACCACCACCTTGCCGTCTCCCGTCTCCCGGACGACGACGTTGCAGGGAAGCAGCATGCCGACCTCGGGGTTCGCCGTGAGCGCGCGGTGCGCCAGCGGCGGGTTACACGCGCCCAGGATGATGTACGGCGGTACATCGGCCCCGATCTTCGCCTTCAGCGTCGCCTGCACGTCGATCTCCGTGAGGACCCCGAAGCCCTGCTCCTTCAGCGCGGCCTTCACCCGCTCGATTGTCTCCGCATAGCCCGCCGCCGAATCCCGGCGCAGCCCGAACGTCAGCTGTTCAATCGCAGTCATCGCAATACCTCCACTGATCGACCGTAGCAGGTGGCGGGCCCACAGGGGAGGATCGCCGGGACCAGTGCTGGCGGGCCCGGCGGTCACCCCGCCCCTCACGTAAGATTGCGCCACCACGCCAAGGAACGCGACGTCCCATGTCCTACCCTGCCCCCACTGTCGTCCTCGATGGCCTCAAGTTCCCCGAAGGCCCGCGCTGGCACGATGGCCGGCTGTGGTTCTCCGACATGCACGCCCGCCGCGTCATGGCGATGGACCCCACCGGCCAGACATCCATCATCTGCGAAGTCGAAAACAGGCCATCCGGCCTCGGCTTCCTCCAGGATGGCCGGTTGCTCGTCGTCTCCACGGCCGACCACCGCCTCCTCGTGCTCGACCGCGACCTGGGCCTCCGCGAAGTCGCCGACATCTCCCCCTTCGTGGGCGGCGATGCCAACGATATGGTCACCGACGCCTTCGGCCGCTCCTACATCGGCAATTTCGGCTTCGACTTCGCGGGCGGTGGGGAATTCAAGACCACAGCCCTTGTCCGTGTCGACCCCAACGGCCAGGCCTCCGTGGCCGCCGACGACCTGGCCTTCCCCAACGGCGCCGTCATCACACCCGATGGCAAGACCCTGGTCGTCGCCGAAACCTTCGCGCGAAAGCTGACGGCGTTCGACATCGCCGATGACGGTTCGCTCTCGGGGCGGCGCACATGGGCGGACCTCGGCCGCGCCACCCCGGATGGCATCTGCCTCGACGAAGAGGGCGCCATCTGGGTGGCCTCGCCGATAACCGCCGAATGCCTCCGTGTGCGCGAGGGCGGCGAGGTGACCGATCGCATCGCCATGAACGAAGGGCGCGGCGCATACGCCTGCATGCTCGGTGGCGGCGACCGCCGGACCCTCTACATCTGCACCTCCGAGGGCGACGAAGCCGACCGCCAGGCGGGGCGCTCCCGCGGCTGGATCGAAGCCGTCCGCGTGGATGTCCCCGGCGCAGGCCTGCCATAGGGCTGTCCACGCAGGAACCTGCCGCGTCGGCTACGATCGCCCAATACCCCCGGGAGGTACCCGTGAAAGCTGCTGTCTATTACGAAACCGGCGCGCCGTCCGTCTTCCGGTACGAAGAAGTGCCCGACCCCAAATGCCACCCGGCGGGGGTTATCATCGATGTGCGCGCGATTGGCATCCAGGGCGGCGACACCCTCCACCGCCAGGGCGGCCTCATGGTCAACCGGCCGCACATCGTCGGCTACCAGGCTGCCGGCATCGTCCGCGAGGTTGGCGAGCGCGTCACCAGCCGGAAGCCCGGCGACCGCGTTGTCGCCACCATGCCCCACGGCTCCCACGCCGAGCTCGTCTCCGTCCCGGCCGAGGCGACCTGGCTCGTTCCCGACGGCATGGACCTCGGCGTCGCCGCGTCCGTGCCCATCGAGTTCGGGACTGCCCACGATTGCCTCTTCGAGTTCGGCCACCTGCGGGCCGGCGAAACCGTGCTCATCCAGGCGGGCGGCGGCGGTGTTGGCCTCGCCGCCATCCAGCTCGCGAAGCGCGCAGGCGCCACCGTCCTCGCCACAGCCTCGACCGATGAGAAGCTCGAACGCCTCAAGTCCTTCGGGCTCGATCACGGCATCAACTACCGCACAGAGGACTTCGTCGCCCGAACCATCGACCTGACGGACGGCCGCGGCGCGAACCTTGTCGTGGATTCGGTCGGCGGCAAGACGCTCGAAGGCAGCGTCGCCGCCCTGGCCTACCGCGGGCGCATCAGCTGGGTGGGCAATGCGGGGCGCGAAGGGCACGTGCCGAACCTGGGCGGGCTCGGACAGAAGAACGCCTCCGTCACCGGCGTCTACCTCGGGGCCGAGCTCACCTACAACGCCGCCCGCTGCCGGCCCATGATCCAGCAGCTGCTCGATGACGTAGCCCGGGGCGACCTGAAGGTGATGATCGACCGCACCTTCCCGCTCAGCGAGGCGGCGGCCGCCCACGCCTACATCGAGGGCCGGGGCGCCTTCGGGAGGGTGTTGCTCATCCCGCCCCGCGGGATGCCCCCGGCGCGCTAGGCCGCGGCCTCGCCCGCCCCAGCTCGCTCGCGGCAAAAAGACCTCCCGCGATGCCCAGGAGCAGCAGCCCGGGTGGCGGCACCACGAATCCCGCCCGGGCCGCGCCAATCCCCAGCGCGATCGCTGCCAGCGCCACCAGGTACCACCCGCTCAGCGGGTATACCGGGTGGCTCCGGTGGCGCGGCGCCAGCAGCGTCTGCCAGGTCGCAGCTACGGCGACGGCCAGGATCAGCGCCCGCGCCAGCCACAGCGCCGCACCCTTGCCCGGCGAGAGGTCGAGCGCCTGCAACCGGCCCGCATACCCTACGAGCCGGTAGCCGGTGAATTCCGTAGCCGAAAGGGGGCCGGGCCCGTGCGCCCATGGCAGAAAGAACGCTGCCAGTGCCAGCGGTCCCACCGCCATCCGCGCCGCCTGCATCCAGCGTTCCGGCCTCCGCGCCACCACGCTACTCCTCGATCGTCAGCACTCCCGAGAGCCGGACCACGCCGCGCTCATCGACCATGTTGATGATAAGCCCCTCGAGCGCCTGCGCGGCCTCGTCCACGATGCCCGGGACGATCTCTCCCTGGCCCGCCTGCAACATCGCGGCCAGGTTCACAAACGCGTAGGTCCCCAGCGCCGAGGGCATTCGCTCCACGGTCGCCCGGTAGCGCTTCAGCGTCGCCAGCGAGGGGTCCCCGCTCCCGAGCGCCAGCACGCCCTCCACCCCGGCGGGCGTCCCCATGACCAGGCAGCCGTCACGGAACCCATAGGCCAGGGGCTCGCCGTCCGGGTCGCGTCCAATGGTCAGTTCGAAGCCGCCCACGTCGCGCTTCTCCACGCGCGCGCCCGGCTTGCTCGCGAGTACCCGTTCGAGCACGCCGCGCGCCGCCTGTTCGTCAACCTCCGCGACCAGCACCGCTTCCGGGCTCGCTGTGACGCCCTCCGGGAACCACGCCGCGACCGCAGTCTCGCCCTTCAGCAGCGCGATCACTTCTTCGATGCTCTCCAGCCCGATCTCTTTCCCGGCATCCCGGAGCGCGTCGTCGAGCGAGCCGTACTCCGTGTTCTCACGGATGGCCTGGTCGATGGCGTCGCGCGACCCGGCCACGACCGCGGACCACGCTTGCGCGATGTTCGTTGTCGTGAAGAACACCGCCGAATCGGCCGGGACCATCGCGGCCAGCCGGGACTGGCGCGGCTGCAACATCGGCGAGACGTTCCCGCTTTCCCCGATGGATGCCGCCTGGAACTCGAAACCACCCTTCTTCGCGCCGATCACCCACGCCGCCGGCCGGAGCACCAGGTCGCCAGTACCCGATTCATCGAGCGCGGCCTTCACCACCGGGTCGTCCAGGAAGAAATCACCGAGCAGGTTCCCGGCGCTCACGTAGACAAAGCCCAGGAAGTTGCCGGTCACTTCGTCGCGGAGCTTCTTGAAGTCCTCAACGCCCGACAATGCCGGTGCCTTGCCCTGCGAAACATCGATCACCGCCTCCAGGCTCGCCTCGTCGAGGGCGATGACGACGTGGTCGCCGAGCCGGGCGGCGTAGCCATCCAGTCCCAGCACCGTGAACGCCACGCCGTTGTACTCGCCCTCATCGACGGCGCCGGCCTGCTCCTCCAGGATCTCCATCACCCGGGCCGGGTCTTTCGCGCGCAGGATCACCGCTCCCTGGGCCGAAACCGATGCGATGTCCAGCCCGCGGACGTACACCGCCGCGTTTCCGCCAAGGAAGGGGGCGATGTCGTCCTCCCAGTCGAAGCCGGCATCCTTCGCGCCGTCCTTCAGCTCTCCCTCGGGGTCCTCCGTCCCCAGTTTCTCCACCAGGCGAAACGCAGAGACCCATTGGCCCGAGGACAGGTCAGTGTTCAGAGCGATGTAGAGGCCAGCATCCGCGGGCACCAGGCCAGCCGTGGTCAGGTTGACGTCGGACGCCTTGCTCGATGTGAAAAAGATCGCCGCGCCCACCGCGGCGCCAGCCACAGCCAGCACCGCGGTCACGATGACGCCGGTGGCGCCGCGAAACACGGAAGGCATGAGTTCCCCCTCGAAACGCTCTTCTGCTTACTATCGGCCGAAGGGCCTCCGGCGCACATTGGCGCAATTCACATTCGGGGGCCAGTGCTAACGCCGTTCGAAAACGAAGAGCCCGTGTCCCTGCTCCAGCCGTTCGTAGCTCTGGACCAGGCTGCCCAGCATGTCGAGTTGGGCCAGGTAGGGCCGCGTGCCGTACCGCGCCTCGAAGTACGGCCTCCGGCGCACCAGGTCGGCCTCCGCCGCCCGCCAGGTATTGGTCGCCTCCAGGCTCATCTGGCGGTGGGCTGCCATCCGCCAGCCATACTCCTCGAGCTCGCCGATGAATGCCTCCACGCCTCCCCGCCCATCGACCGGGACCTCGCAGCACAGGCAGAGCGTCGCATCCGAAGTGGTGACCCGCGTGAGTTCCGGCAGCGAGATATCGGCATCGAGCACCCACGCGCTATGGAAGACGCCATCGCGGAACGGAAGCCTGCGGGAGTTGGCCGTCACCCAGTGCACCAGGTTCCCGCCCTCCATCGCCCTGCCCGTCTCCAGGAAATCCCGGTTCAGGTCGACTGCCACGGCCGCCGCGCCCGTTACCTTCGCTGCCATGCGAGCCGAAGCGCCGACGAATGCCCCGCAATCCACCATCAACCGGCCGGGGCCGAGTCTCGCCCTCTCGAGGAGCCAGCGGGTAGCATCGGCGCCGCCGATATGGTTGTGCTCGCCCAGGATGTCGATCCACCAGGCGGCATACTCCTCGGCCAGGTGGTCGAGTGGTGATGCGGAGATAACCATGCTGATCCAGAAGGTACGCACGGCGGGCGAAATGGCAAAGGGCCGCGAGGTCCCGGTTCGATGGGCCCCACCGGCCGCACCGCCACCCCGCTGAAGGAATTCACACTCGCTCCACTGCAGATCGGCCGGGTGCGGGCGTATATTCCTGTAGAGGTTTGGTGAACGGGGGCCGCACGTGCGCTTTCCACTGCGCAGACAACAGCAAGTCGAACTCGCCAGTGCGGCAGCCGCCGCGCAGGAACCAATCCCGTTCCCGCCCCAATCGGGCGTGAACCCTCTCGATGGCGCCACCGGCACCTGGGAAGAGCTCCTGGACCGCCCCGCTCCCAACATCCCCCTCCGCGCGCAGATGACCGGCTCCGACGCGCGCGCTGAACGCCTGGTCCGCCAGGTGCGAAGCGATGTCGAACGGCTGCAGAAGGTGCTCGATGCCCTCAGCCAGGAACAGGGCGACCTTCTCGAAGTCGACCCGGCAGCAATCGCCGCCAACCCCGATGCCGCGGCCACGCTTGCGCCCGGCCTGCTTGTGCGTGCAGTCATCGCCGCCGAAACCGAGAACCGCCGCCTGCGGAAGCGCCTGGCGAAGGCACGCCAGCGCGAACAGAAACTCCTCGGCCGCCTCCAGCAGATGGAACTCGCCAGCGCCGCCCGCAAGAGCCGCCTCGACACGCTGGAAGAAGTGCTCGCCGCGCTCCACGGCAACCTGCAGGACCTGCGCCAGGAGCGCGAACTCCTCCGCCAGTGGGCCCCGGCCCAGGTCAGCGCCCGGCCCGAACTGCCTCCCGGCGGGAACCGCCCGTGACCAGCCTCACGCGACGAACCATGAGCCCCGCGTTGCCCCATGGCCGCGGCGATGTCGGCGCCGAAATCCGCCGCCTCCGCTCCGAAGCCCAGGCGCGCGTCACCGAGGTCGACCTCCTGGTCGCCGCCCTCCAGGACCACATCAAGGACCTCCGCGCCGAGCGCGACTGGCTCCGCGCCGAGCTCGCCCGCCTGCGCTCAGCCCACGAGATCGCCGGCGCGGGCTGGCTCCACCGGGGGCTCAAGGCGAGCCACTGAACTCAAGAACGCATGATCACCTGTTGATCGGGTTCACACGTGTCCCGCAGAGCGCTGCCCTGATTCGTCGGATCGCTGGAGCGTGGAACGGCGCTTCCCCCGGCCCGGCGCGGACATCGACACGTGAAAGAACACTTGCCCGGTCATTGGTCCTCTGCTCCCTTCTGAACGATCCCGGTGACGTAGGCAGCCAGCTTGCTCAGGGTCTGCTGCCCGCCCTCGATCGCGTGGTACTTCTCGACCGCCTCGTCGCGCAGCTCCCTGGTGGGGAAGACTGTGCGCATTTCTATCCGGGTCCCCGCACCGTCGGGTGCGAACGTCAAGACCGACTCGAAAGCGTTCGGGTCACCGCGAAACTCACCGTGGAGCAACGCGATCCGCTCCAGCGGAGCGATCGCGGTCCATGAAATCCAGTTCTGATAGTCCGTCCCGTCGGGCCCGTGCATCACGAAGTCCCACTCCCCGCCCACACGGAACTCGAACGCCCGCGTGGTGGTCGTGAACCCCTCCGGTCCCCACCACCGCGATAGGTGCCGCACCTCGGTGAACGCCTCGAACACCATCTCCCGCGGGGCGTCAATGACGCGGGAGATCACGAGCTCCCGGTCGGCCGTCGCCGACGGGGCCGGGGCGCGGTCTTCCATCTCGCTCATCTGTTACTCCTCCTGCCTTGCCTGTTTCAGGTCCTGCATGTACGCGTCCAGCCGGTCGAAACTCTCGTTCCAGAACCGCTCAAATCCGCCGATCCATTCGTGGATCGGCCGAAGCCCCCGGGCCTCAAGGCCGTACAGACGCTGCTTGCCTGCCTTCCGGTCACGCACCAGCCCGACCTCACGGAGCACCCGCAAGTGTTTGGACGCGCCCGGCTGGGTCATGCCCAGCTCGTGGGCCAACGCGGTCACCGGCCGTTCGCCAGTCCGAAGCAAACTCAGGATCTCCCGGCGCTGCGGCTCCGCGATCGCATTGAAGACGTCCGATGTCGTCGCTGCTCGTGCCATCCTGGATATCATATGCCTATATCGGAATGCGTCAAGCGAAGGAGACAGGCTCGTCTAACAGGCACCCCGGAATCCCGAAGAGCGAGTCAGCGGGCAGCTTCGAGGGATAAGCCGCTCTGCTGACTCCCTCTCCTTCCCTAGTCCCAGTCCTCATCGTCAAACTGCGAGGGCGGCTCCCGGAACGTGCGAATGTACCGGTCGCCATCGCGATACCAGTACCGGTCCTCCAGCTCCTTGCGCACTGGCTCGAGCGATGACGCCGCCGGCAGCTCCGCTGTGTGGAACCCGTTCGTCTCCGCGTAGAGCGCCGCCCGCTCCACCATCCAGACCTCCAGCCGGCGCCCCCGGTAGTCTTCCCGCAGGACCGGCTCGGTTATGCGTGCCAGCCCTCCGCCTCCGTCCAGGCAGGCGACAACTCCCACCACGCTGTCGCCGTCAGCCGCCACGAACCAGCCCGGGCGAGCACCCTGTTCGAACACCCACGGGTCTTCGCCGGTCAGTTCGCCAATCGCCGCCGCGTCCGCCCGGCGCTGCTCGCGCACCGTCAGCAGCGGCAACCTCCGTTCGACCAGGAGGAGCGGCTCGCCCGTGTCTACATCCGCCTCACGGCCGATGGGCAGGAAGCCCGCCCGGGCAAAATACTCCGGTAGGGGCCAGCGGTCGGGCACGCGCGTTCGCGCCAGCCGGATTCCCCGGTCCTGCGCGCCTCGCACCACCGCCCCGATGAGTGCCTTGCCCGCCCCTGGCACATCGGCGGCCAGCAGGTCGAACCAGGTGATGCCCTCCTCATCGTGGAAGCGCACGATCCCGGCCAGCCGCCCGCCCGCTTCCGCGACCAGGAAGGCGTGGCCCACCTGGGTCATCAGCTCGAACTCGCCGGGCGAGCGCGGCGCCCTGGCAAGCCCCGAACCCCCGTACAGCTTGGCTGCCGCCGGGGCGTCTTCGCTGGATGCAGGCCGGAACGTGAACCGTGGCACCCGGCGAGTATAGGGCCGGCTGCCGCTCACGCCGCCGAGTGGCTGCCCGCATCGCTGGCAAACGTCTTGGGGTTGAAGTACGCGTCGATGTGCATCCACATCACCCGCGAATAGTGGAAGTAAACCGGCATGAGGAGCACCACCAGGGCCACGGCTACTCCCAGGATCGGTCCCAGTCCCGCCCCCGCCAGCAGCATCCCCAGCCACACCGGCATCGTCGTGGCGATGCCGAGGAAATAGCTCGCGTACATCGCACCGGTGAAGTACCCGGGTTCGCGTTCGAACTCCAGGTTGCAGCGCGGGCAGGCGCCGCGCATCCGTAGCGGCCCCGAATAGACAGCTCCCCGGCAGCAGCGCGGGCAGCGCATCGCCGCGATGGCAGCCAAACGGCGCGGAATCGAGACCTCGGGCATACCTGACACGGTCATCCCCGCGCGATCCCCATTCCCGGCGTCCTCACCACCAGATCTTGCTCTCGACATCTTCGGGCTGGTCTTCCCAGTCGGTGGTCCACAGGTTCGATGAGAGGTACTTCCAGCCGCCGTCCGCCAGCAGGCAAACAATGTGCTGCTCGCCTTCGAGCCGTTCGGCCGCCTTGATTGCCGCGCGTACCACCGCGCCGCAGCTAATCCCCACAAACAGCCCCTCGCGCTGCGTGAGTTCCTTCGACATCGCGAAGCTGCTCTTGCTATCCACCACGATCTTCCCGTCGAGTACCGACTCGTCGAAGATCGGGGGAATGAAGCCGTCCTCCAGTGCCCGCAGCCCCTGGACGAGGTCGCCCGGGTGGGGCGCCGCGGCGATCACCTTCACGCCGGGCTTGTAGTCCTTCAGGTAGCGTCCCGTCCCCGTGAGTGTACCCCCCGTGCCGAGCCCCGCCACGAAAACGGTGGTCTGCGGCAGGTCGCGCAGGATTTCCGGGCCGGTCGTCTCGTAGTGGGCGCGCGGGTTCGCCTCGTTCCCGTACTGGTAGGGGAAGAAGTACTTGCCGGGGTTTTCGGCCACGATCTCCTTCGCGCGTGCGATGGAACCGTTCGATCCGAGCTCGCCTGGCGTGTAGATGATCTCCGCGCCGTAGGCCTTCAGGAGGTAGGTCCGCTCCTCGCTCACGCTCTCCGGCATCACGCAAACGACATGGTAGCCCTTCACCCGGCCGATCATGGCCAGCCCGATGCCGGTGTTTCCAGAAGTGGGCTCCAGGATGGTCGCGCCCGGCTTCAGCTCGCCGCTCTTCTCGCCCGCCTCGATCATGTACTTCGCGATCCGGTCCTTCACCGAGCCGGTCGGGTTCTGGCCTTCGAGCTTGGCGTAGATGTGCACACCCGGCCGGGGCGAGAACTTCTGCAGCTCCACCATCGGTGTATTGCCAATCAGGTCCAGGACTGAGCTATAGAGCGCCATGAACTCCCCCCGCCGCCGTCTCGCCCGTGGTTTCGCGGCGCTGGTCAGCAACCGCCAGCCAGCGCCGGCAACACGTCGAGCACGTCGCCCGCCTTGATGGCCGTCTCCACCCCGCCCGTATAGCGGATGTCTTCGTCGTTCAGGTAGATGTTGACGAAGCGGTGCGGCTTGCCATCCGGCCCGTACACCTGCGCCTTGAAGCCGGGGTAGCGCGTCTCAATGTCATCGAACACTTCGGCCACCGTCGAGCCCGTGGCTTCCACGGTCTTCTGTCCGCCGGTCACCTTCTGGAGGACCGCCGTCACACGTACCCGGATTGTCGCACCTGCCATCGTCGTCATGGTTCTCTCTTTCGTGTCTTGCGCTCGTGCGCGGGGCGCGGATGCCTGTAAAGGCTCACGCGCCCCGGCGATTTCAGAAGCGGGCTAGGCGTTCGCCGCGTGCGGGATCGGCGCGCCGCAGAACTGCTCGTAGTCGATCAGTTCGTGGATCGTCGGGTTGTCGCCGCAGAGCGGGCAATCCGGGTCGCGGCGCACCTTCACGATGCGGAACTCGAGCGTGAGTGCATCGTACAGGAGCAGCCGGTTCACCAGCGGCTCGCCCACTTCGAGCACCAGCTTCAGCACCTCGGTGGCCTGGATGCTGCCGATCGTCGCGCACATCGCGCCCAGCACACCAGCTTCCGCGCAGCTTGGCACCATGCCCGGTGGTGGCGGCGCCGGGTAAAGGCAGCGATAGCAGCCCTTCCCTGGCAGGTACGTCGTCGCCTGCCCATCGAACATCAGGATCGACCCGTCGACGAGCGGCTTCTTCAGCAGGTAGGCGGCGTCGTTGACCAGGTAGCGTGTCGCGAAGTTGTCGGCACCGTTCACCACGATGTCGTACTGCGACATGATCTCGAACGCGTTGTCGCTCGTGATGGGCGTCTCGTGGAGCACCACATCGATGTTCGGATTGTGGGCCAGCAGCGTCTCCTGCGCCGAGAGCACCTTCGGCTTCCCGATGTCCGCCGTCTGGTGGAGGATCTGCCGCTGCAAATTCGAGCGGTCCACCACGTCGAAGTCGATGAGGCCGATCTTCCCGACGCCCGCCAGCGCCAGGTACAGCGCAACCGGCGAACCCAGCCCGCCCGCACCGATGATGAGCACGCTCGACTCGATGATCTTGCGCTGCCCCGAGCTCCCCACCTGCGGCATGATCAGGTGGCGGCTGTAGCGCTCCACCATCTCCGGCGTCAGTGCCGTGGGGGCGCCCCCCGCCAGCGCCGGGATGACCGCCACCTCGTCACCGTCCTTCAGGGCGGTCGACTCACCGGCGAGGTTCTCGATCTCCACCTGGTTGACGTAAATGTTGATGTGCCGGGCGCGCCCGCCGCTCGCATCGACGACCTGCGCCTTGAATCCCGGGAACTGCGAGTCCAGGTCGTTCAACAGGTCCGAAACGGTGCTGCCATTCGCCTTCACGCTGGCACGGTTGCCCACCAGGTGGCGGAACGGGGTGGGGATGTAGACGTTTACTGACATGTGGGGCCCTCCTTCGGCGGCGGTCAGCCAGATCATCGTTGCACAACGAAACGCACAGTGCCTGCCGGCACAATGCCAGGAGCCGCGAGACTAGTTACATGTTGACACTGAGGTAGCGCTCCCCCGTATCGCAAATCACCGTCACAACGGTCTTTCCCGCACCAAGCCGCTCGGCAACCTTGCGCGCGGCGAACACGTTCGCGCCCGCCGAGATGCCCGCCAGGATGCCTTCTTCGCGGGCGAGGCGCTTGCTCCAGAGGATCGCATCCTTGTCCTCGACGCGGATGATCTCGTTGTAGACGGCCCGGTCGAGCACGCCCGGGACGAAACTCGCGCCGATGCCCTGGATGCCGTGCATGCCCGCGCGCCCGCCGCTCAGCACCGGCGAACGCGCCGGCTCGACGGCGACAAGCAGCACGCGCTCGCCCAGCGCCTCGCGCAGCACATGGCCGACACCGGTGATCGTGCCCCCGGTGCCGACACCGGCCACGAAGGCATCGATGTTGCCTCCCGTCGCCTGCAGGATTTCGCGCCCGGTGGTGCGCTCGTGGATCTCCGGGTTCGCCGGGTTTTCGAACTGCTGCGGCATGAAGTAGTCCGGGTGCTCGCGGCAGAGTTCCTGCGCGGCGAACACCGCACCGGTCATACCCTCGATCGCCGGCGTCAGCACCAGCTCCGCGCCGTACCGCTCCAGCAACCGGCGGCGCTCGATCGACATGTCCTCCGGCATCGTCAGGATGATCCGGTACCCCTTCACTGCCGCCACCAGCGCCAGCCCGATGCCCGTGTTCCCGGAGGTGGGTTCCACGATCGTCGAACCGGGCTGGAGCCGTCCCGAGCGCTCCGCATCTTCGACCATTGCCAGCGCAATCCGGTCCTTCACGCTGCCACCGGGGTTCAGGTTTTCCATCTTCCCGAGCACGGTCGCCGCTTCCTGCGGAATCACGCGGCGCAGTTTCACGAGGGGCGTCGCCCCCACCAGGTCGAGCACCGAATCGGCCACGAGCGGACGCGTCGTGGGAGCGGTCATATCACCCACCTCCCGCTGACCGCCGTGGGCTCGCGCTCCAGCAGGTCGGCGATGGTATATGAATCGAGGATGGCGGTCGTCGCCTCGCGAATGCGCTCCCAGATCTCGCGCTGGCCGCACTGGTGCGGGTGGTCCGTCATCTCGGCTGGCTCATCGAGCCAGGCCACGGGCGAGAGGCTGCCCTCGAGCGCTTCGATGACTTCCCGCACCGTGATGGTGTTGGGGTCGCGCACAAGTTCGTGGCCCCCTGCAGGCCCGCGCACCGAGCGGATGAAGCCGGCCTTGCGGAGGGCCGTGAGGAGCTGGTCGAGGTACTGCTCGGGGATGTGGCGCCGGAGCGCGATCTCGGAGGATTGCAGCGGCCCCCGGCCGTAATGGCCCGCGAGTTCGATGAGGGCCCTGAGGCCGTAGTCGCTCCGTGTCGAGACGCGCATCTGGGTTGTCCGAAGCCTTCCGTCGAGCCACCCGGGATAAAGTAGAGTAACTCTGTCAACAATCCTAGGGGATAGAGGGGCAGCGGCGCAACGGGGTGGGACTCACCCGAACCGCGGCGGGCGCTTCTCCTGGATCGCCCGCGCTCCCTCCGCCGGCGCGCCACTGAAGAACCCCAGCATCTCCAGCGCCAGCGAATAGTCGAACGCCGTAATCCCCCCCAGCCGGAGCCACTGGTTCAATGACTTCTTCGTGAACCGCAACGCGTGCTGCGGGCCATCCGCCAGCTTCCGGGCGATTGCCATCGCCTCCCGCATCAGTTCCGCCCGGGGCACGGCCTTGCTCACCAGCCCGATGCGCTCGGCCTCGCGCCCATCGATGAAGTCGCACGTCAGCAGGTAGTACTTCGCCTTCGCCATCCCGCAGAGCAGCGGCCATACCATCGCCGCGTGGTCGCCCGCCGCCACTCCCAGCCGCGCGTGCCCGTCGGTCAGCCGCGCCTCCTCCGCGATGATCGAGATATCCGCCAGCAGCGCCACCGCCAGCCCGGCCCCCACCGCCACCCCATTTATCGCCGAGATGATGATCTTCTCGCAGTTCACCATCTCGTAGACGATCGCCTCCGCCTCCTTCATCACACGCATGGTGGCCTCGAACCGCTCCTCCGCCAGGAGGGCTGCCCGCGCCTCGATGTCGTTCAGGTCGCCCCCCGCCGAAAACGCCTGCTCGCCCGCGCCGGTCACCACAATCACTCGCACCGCCGGGTCGCTGTCCAGGTCGCGCCAGACGCGGGTCAGTTCGCCGTGGAGGACATCGTTCGTCGCATTGAATACCTCTGGCCGGTTGATCGTGACGGTCGCGACGCCGCCGGCGATATCGATGAGGAGGTGCTGATAGTTGGCCGCCATGACGCGCGCTCCGGGATCCGGGTTGTTCGCGGTAGACTACCAATTGCGATGCCGAACTGGGTTGTCGAAGGCCTGATTGCCACGAGCCCCCGCCCCGGGTTCGCTCCCGGCCCCGAGCTCACCGTCCACGACCACGTTGTCGACGCCTGGATCGAAGAGGCACGCCGCTTCGGCATCCGCTCGGTAATGTGCCTCATCGGCAACGACCAGCTCTGGCTCTACCGGAAAGCCACTCCCGAAGGGCTCATCGAGCGCTACCGCGCCTCCGGGTTCGATGTCTTCCACCTGCCGACAGCCGACCAGCAAACCCACCCGTTCACGCCGGATCAGTACGAACTGGCGTGGGATGCGTTCATGAAGCTGCCCAAGCCCGTCCTCGTCCACTGCAGCGCCGGCATGGATCGCACGGGCCGGATTGTGAACTTCATCATGGCCCGGCTCGATGCGGCGGGCATCGAAGGCGCCGCCGCCGGCTAGAACCTCAGCGCAGGTTCGACCATTCCGCCTGCCGAGCAAACAGCAGGTCGTGCATCTCCCAGAACTTCCCCTGCTCGCCAGCGCAGATCGCCACCAGGCTCGCGTTTCCCGCGTTCGCGTGGATCTGCGTGATCGGGAAGTGAAGGAACGCGATCGCCACATCGTCGCCAAGCCGCTTGCGGATCTCGCCCAGCGAGGTTTCGGTCCAGCGCTTGCAAAACGGGCACTGGAAGTCGCTGAACTCGGCGATCATCACCTTCGCCCCCGGGTTGCCCTCGATCTCGGCGTCGCTCACATCGGGCTTCGAATCCATGATCTGGAACCCGGGCGGGCTCGATGCCGCGAGTTGCTTGATCGCGTCGCTATAGCCGTCGAGCGTGGTCGGGCTGCCCTTCAGCTCCGCCTCGATGATCTCGTTCAGGATCGCCGTCGGCTGGGCGCCCACCAGTTTCTTGTTGTTGATGAAGAACGTGGGCGTCCCGGTTACGCCAAGGGTTGCTCCGCGCTGGAGCTGGGCGTTGATCAGCGAGATGTTCTCCTGCTGGCCCAGGCACTGGGAGAACTTCGCCCCATCGAGCCCCACCTGGCGGGCGTACGCATTGAACGTATCGAGCAGCCCTGCGTTCGTCGGCGCCGGGGTTGGCTCTACCGTGCTTACCGCCCCGACGACCGGCGCCCCATCGCCCGCACCTGCCGCCGAGTTGCCGTTCTCGTCGTTGGTCCACCAGATTGCGCCGGCGATCACGCCCGAGCCGATCACCACGGCAATCGGCGTCAGGAAGTAGCTCCAGATCGGTGGCTTCTTCAGGTACACCGGGCCTGCGATCGGGTTGCCAGGAGCCGGGGGCGTGGGGTCTGCCGCCGCCTCGTCATGCGTCGGTTCAGGGGTTTCGGTCACGAATCTATGGTGCCCGTTCCGCGCCATCCGGGCGAATGTCCGCGACCGCGAGGTTTACCTCGTATCGAGTCCCCGTAATACGGCCATCATGATGCTCTCGAGCGTGGTCAGGCTGCCGTCCGCCGCCATGGCCTCCTCCACGCGGCGCTTGGCATCGGCACGTGGATAGCCAAGCGCCGAGATCGCCTCCACCGCGTCGGCCACCACGCGCTTCTGTTCGAACTTCGCGGCATCGATCGGCTGGGCAACTCCGCCATCGTGCAGGGCTGCCTCTGCCACCACCTTCCCGCGCAGGGTGGCGATGATCTTGTCCGCGCCGCGCGCCCCGATGCCCGGGAGCTTCGTCAGGGTCGCCCGGTCCTCCTGTTCGATTGCCCGGGCGATGGTGCTCACCGAGATGTTCATCGCCTTCACCGCCTTCGCCGGGCCGATCCCCTCCACCGTGGTGAACTTGCGGAAGAAGTCCCGCTCAGCGCGGCGAAGGAAGCCGACCAGGACCGGCACCGGGTTGTTGGCGGTGGCGTGATAGAAGATGTGCAGTCCGATTTCCGGACCGGCGCCGTCGGCCAGGTCGCTCTCTCCGGCCAGTCCCTGGATCTCGGGCCAGAGCACGAGCGGCACCAGCACCTCGTACGTGACTCCGCCGACCTCGACCTCCACCAGCGGGCCCGCCGCATCCATCCGCGCCAGGCGGCCTCGCAGACGCGTGATCACCGGCGGACCCGGGTGGCAAACGGCAGCCGGCAGGTGGTGCCCACGAACCGAAGTAAACCACGCCCGCGCCCGGTCAGGAAGCGCTCCCGTCATCGACATTCTGCAACCGGCAATCGACAATCGAAGCGTGCCTGAACTGCCCGAGGTGGAGACGATCCGGCGCGACCTGGAGCCGCTTGTCGCTGGCCGCCGCATTGCCGCTCTCGATGTCGACCCCGCGACCATCCACCTGCTCGCCGGCGTGCCCATCGAGGCCCTCCGCGCGAGCCTCCTCGGCCGCACCATCACGGGCCTTGCCCGCCGGGGCAAGTACCTCCTCTTCGGCCTCGACGATGGCCGCGTCTTTGTCGCGCACCTGCGCATGACTGGCCGGCTTGTGTGGCGTGAACATGGCGCTCCTCCCGAGCCCTACCAGCGCGCCGTCATCGCGCTCGACGATGGCCACGACCTGCGCTGGTGCGACCTTCGCAAGTTCGGCACCTGGCGCATCCACGAATCGGCCGATGAAATCACCGCCAGGCTCGGCCCTGAGCCCATCGATGGCGCCCTCACCGAGCGCCACTTCCGCGCGGTCCTTGCGAACCGCAGCGCTCCCGTGAAGGCCGTCCTGCTCGACCAGCGCCGGTTTGCTGGCCTGGGGAACATCTATGTCGATGAGGCCCTTTACGAGGCCCGCATCCGGCCCGATACGCCCGCCGGGCGGCTTACACCTGCCGCGGCAAAGCGCCTGTTCCACGCCAGCCGGAACGTCCTCGAACGCGGCATCGCCAACCGCGGCGCCAGCTTCAGCGATTACGTTGATGGGCAGGGGAACCCCGGCCAGCAGCACATGCATGTGCAGGTCTTCCGCCGCACGGGCAAGCCCTGCTACGCCTGCGGGACAGCCATCCAGCGCATTATCGTCGGCGGCCGCGCCACCCACTTCTGCCCCCGCTGCCAGCCCCGCCCACGCACGCGAAAGGCCGCCCATGCTGGTTGACCCGCACCCCGTGCTGGCACTGCTCCGCCTCCCCGGCGATACGCCCATCGAAATCGAACCGCTGGGCGAACGGCCCGGCTCGCCGGAACGCTGGCGGATCGGCACGCCCGATGGCCCCCGCAGTCTCATCGTCCGCCGCCCTATCGACCCCGACGAGGCGATGAACCACGCCGCCATGATGGAGGCCCTGGCGAATGCCGGGTTTCCCCACATCCCGGCGCTGGCCGGGATCATCGATGGCGATGTCACCGTCGAGGTCGAGCCTCCCGGTGTCACCGCGCTCCAGCTCGTCCCTCCGCCCGGCGCGGCTGAGGCCGCGATCGAGGCGCTCGCCGCATTCCATACACTCCCTCTGAAGGAAGGGCTCGATTGGGGCGCCGCCCCGGCCGAGCTCTTCCCCGATGACGAAGTCCCGCTCCACCGCCTGGGCTTTACAGCCGGCGAGCGCGAACGCGCCCGCGAGCCACTGGCCCGGGCCCGCGAAGCCCTCCTGGCAAGCCCGTTCGGGCTGGCCCACCGCGATTGCACCGCCGCGAACGTGCTCCTCGCGAGCGGCCGGGCGTGGCTTACCGGCTTCGCCTCGGCGGGCTACGGCCCCCAGATCTTCGATGTCGCGGCGTTTCTGCTCACCTCTGGCATCGAGGCGCCGGGCCGCCGCGCCCTCGCTGCCGCCTACGGCCGCGCTCGAGGCTGGGAAGCCCCTGCCACCGTCGACCAGGTCGACCTGCTTGGGATCCTCTGGGGCATCCAGGAGCTGCTTGGCCTCCCTCGCAAGCTCATCGAAACCCTGGGAGATGACGCCGCCACCACCCACCTGAAACTCGCCGCGAGCCGCATCGAGCAGGGCATCCGCCAGCCCGCCGGGAGCTCACCCATCGCCGCGGGAATCCGCTCCGCGCTCTGGCCGGCCTGATCGACAATGGTCGAGCGAGACTCGACAATCCGCCCGTGACCCCTGCCGCCTACCCCGGGAACATGGGCGAGCTCGAGTTCGTCGAGGCCTACGCGAAATCCGCGCTGCGTAAACCCCAGATGGCCGCCGATGCCGCTCTCGGCCGGCTCGTCTTCGCCGAACTCGCCGACCGCGCCATCCTCGCCGGGCTCATCGCCCAGGAGCTCGCCGAGGCTTGCCGCCGGCTCGTCGCGGTCTGGGATGCCCTCGCCGATCGCCGCTACCCGGTCGGCCGGTCGCTCCTCCGCCCGCTCCCCGGCGCCGAAGCGTGGCGCGCCTTCATCCAGCAAGCGGCCACCTTCACCCCGGAGCAGATCCTCCGCGAGCTCTCGCTCGATGACGGCGCCCTCGACCATGCCCGTGCTCTCCGCGCCCAGGCCGATCTTGCCGAGCTCACCGGGCTGGTCGCCGCCGCGGAAACTGGCAACCCCATGCTCCTCATCCCCGGGCTCGATCGCCGCCAGGTTGCCGATGCATGCTGGGTCGCCGGCATCGACGTCGCGGGCGAGCCCGTCGCATCGAGCTTTGGCACCGCCGAGGCTGATGCCACCGCCCTGGCCGATATCACCGCCGACCTCTGCGGCATCGCCCGCGGCTTCCTCATGTCCTATGTCGATGCCCGCCGTTCTGCCGGGCGGCGCCCCTGAAATGACCGCCTTCCTCCCCGGCCCGCGCAACGCGATCACCGATGTCCCCGGCATCCGGGTCGGTCATTACACCGACCGGCGCAACGCCACCGGCTGCACGGTGATCCTCTGCCCCGAAGCCACCGCGGCCGCTGTCGATGCCCGCGGGGGCGCGCCGGGCACCCGCGAAACCGACGTGCTCGCACTTCCCAACCTGGTGCGCCGCTGCCATGCCGTACTCTTTACCGGTGGCAGCGCATTCGGCCTGGCTGCCGCCGATGGCGTCATGCGCTGGTGCGCCGAACACGACATCGGCTTTCCAACGGCCGCGCGAAAGGTCCCGATCGTTACCGCGGCCGTCCTCTACGACCTTGGAGTGGGCAACCCGCTTGCCCATCCGGGCCCGCGGGAAGGGTACCTGGCAGCCGTCCGCGCCCGCCGTGGCGCCGTTGCCGAGGGTTCGGTCGGCGCCGGCACGGGCGCGACCATCGCCAAGCTCCTCGGAGCCGAACACGCACTCAAGGGTGGCCTCGGCACCGCCAGCCTGGCCGGTCCCCACGGTATCGTCGTCGGCGCCCTGGCCGTCACCAATGCTGTGGGCTCCGTGTTCGACCCCGCGACCGGCGAGTGTATCGCCGGCCCGCGCGGCGAACCTGGCCAGTTCCTGCCGATTCCCGAGGCGCTGGAACGCCGGACCGCCCGGATGGACGCCCTCCTCCAGAACACTACCCTCATCTGCGTCGCAACAAACGCCACCCTGGAGCCGCATCACCTCCAGCGCGTTGCGGCCCACGCTCACGACGGCTTCGCCCGGGTGGTGGTGCCCGCTCACACCAACGGTGACGGTGACATCGCCTTCGCGATTTCCACCGGCGCGCTCACGGTCCAGCCCCACGACCTGCTGACCGTGGGTACCCTGGCCGCCCAGGCAGTGGAAATCGCCGTCCTCCGCGGTGTCGCGTTTGCCACCGGGCGCAAGGGCCTCCCGTCCGCCGCCGAATGGCGCCGAGCCTGAAGAACGGCATCCGTATGGGTCCGTGTCATGGACAGACGGCCCCGGCGTACGACCTTCGGAGGAGTTCGCTTAGCGAATGTGATTAACGTCACACGAATGGCATTGAATCGCGCAGCCCGCAGGAGTAGGGTCGGAAAGGGTCTTAACCCAAATACCCGGAGGGAGCACCGGAACATGAGAAAAGTCTTGCTGGCCTTGCCAGCCCTGGCACTGGCGATGGTGGCCGTCTTCGCCTCTGCAGGTACGTCGGTCCAGGCCGCCGCAGTAACCCTCAAAGTGCGCGCTGGCGATGGCGAGAAGGGCTACGCCGTCAACACCTTCCTGCCCGCCTCGGTCTATGTCCGAGCGGGCGACACGATCACCTGGTCGTTCCCCTGGGACGAGCCCCACTCCGTTACCTTTGGCCAGATCCAGGGCAACCCGGAGGAGCCGACCAACCCCAACGATGCCGTCGTTGACTACGATGGCACCGGCTTCGTCAACTCCGGCCTCGTCTTCGGCCCGAACGGCAAGGAGTTCTCGGTGAAGTTCACCACTGAGGGCACCTACGATTACTACTGCTTCATCCACCCGTTCATGACTGGCAAAGTCTACGTCCAGGGCCCCGGCATCGGTGAGCAGGACAATCAGCCCTCCATCGACGCCCGTGGCGCCGCCGACTACAAGTCGCAGATCGCCGAGCTCAAGGCGGCCGCCGGCGCTGCCGCGGCCAAGCCCGTCGCAATCTCCTCGAAGGCCGGCGGTGGCAAGAAGTACACCCTCATGGTCTCGAGCGCCAACGACATCCCAGTTGGCGATGTCATGCAGTTCTTCCCGGCCACCCTCAACGTCGGCATCAACGATGAAGTCGAGTTCGTCTCGAACGTTCACACCCCGCACGACGTTGTCTTCGCACCTCCCGGCTTCGACCCGAGCGGCCCGCCGCCGCCTGAGGCCGCGAACTGGGATCCATTCACCAGCGGCCTGAACTACACCGCTGGCGCAAAGTTCGACGGCACGAAGCTCGTGGCCAGCCCGATGATCGGCCTCGAGTACCCGGATGGCGTCAAGGCATCCTTCACCTTCCCGAAGGCTGGCACCTACAACTTCTTCTGCCTTCTCCATGTCTCCCAGGGCATGGCGGGTAAGATCAACGTGACCTCCGGCGCCCCCGGAGCTCCCAACACCGGCGATAGCCTCGCCCCCGCCTCGCAGTCCGGCACCAGCGGCCTGATCTTCATCGCGGGCGCGATTGCGCTGGCGATGGGCGCAACCGCCGCTGCCGCCTACGCCGCCCGCCGCTAACGCGGCCCAACGACAACCGAAGGGGGGATTCGGCGCACACAGCGCTGTTTCCCCCCGTTTTCATTGCCGCCCCGCCGGGGCTCCCGGCGGCCGGCTGGGAATCCCCGCCATGCACCGCTTCTTCATCCCCCTTGCCTCTGTCCTCTTCCTGGCGTTCGCGGCCTGTGGCGGCGACGACGGGAGCCCCGCACCGCCCGGCCCGGCCAGCACCCCCACTGCCGCCGCCTCACCCGCGGATACGCCCGCGGCAACTCCCGAGGCGACGCCGAGCGCGGCGCCCGCCACCGCCACTCCCGCGGCGGCCGTGACGGCGACCCCAACTCCCGCCGTTGCGGGCACCACCCCCATCAGCCATTCGGCGACGACCACCCCGCCGCCCGCGACCCAGCCACCGCCGCCGATTCCGGCCACGGCCACGCCCACGCAGTCGACGGCCAGCAACCCCGCCAGCGCCACCGTAGGGGTTACCGGCTCGGCACGATACTTCTGGTCGCCCGCGAAGGTCGCGATCGCGCCGGGTGGATCGGTCACCTGGGCATGGTCGGGCGACGGCTTCCACGATGTGGTGATTGAGGCGCTCGGCTATTCGAGCGGCGGCCCCGTGAAGGAAGGCTCCTACACCGTGACCTTCCCGGCTGCCGGCAGCTTCAGCGTCGTCTGCTCGGTCCACCCCGATACCATGCGCGGAACGGTCACAGTCGAATAAGCGCGGAGGGGGCGGCGAAACGCGGTCCTGGCCGCCCCCAAACGTGAAAATGGATTGACAACCCCCGCAAGAAGCCTACGATCAGGGTGCCGTC
>CAYUVT010000025.1:0-23028 GCA_964448165.1 uncultured Anaerolineaceae bacterium
CCACTGGTGTTCCTCCCGATATCTACGCATTTCACCACTACACCGGGAATTCCACATCCCTCTCCCTGCCTCAAGCCTGCCAGTTTTCGAGGCACCCTCCCGGTTGAGCCGGGAGATTTCACCTCGAACTTGGCAAGCCGCCTGCGGGCTCTTTACGCCCAATAAATCCGGACAACGCTCGACACCTACGTATTACCGCGGCTGCTGGCACGTAGTTAGCCGTGTCTTATTCGCGAGGTACCGTCAGAACTTCTTCCCTCGCAAAAGGGGTTTACGACCCGAGGGCCTTCGTCCCCCACGCGGAATTGCTGCGTCAGGCTTTCGCCCATTGCGCAAGATTCTTAGCTGCTGCCTCCCGTAGGAGTCTGGGCCGTATCTCAGTCCCAGTGTGGCTGACCATCCTCTCAGACCAGCTACCGATCGTCGCCTTGGTAGGCCATTACCCCACCAACAAGCTAATCGGCCGCGGGCCCCTCTCATAGCGCGTAAAGCTTTTACCACCCGGATTCTCACCGGGGGTGTTATGCGGTATTAGCTCACCTTTCGGCGAGTTATTCCCCACTACGAGGCAGGTTACCCACGTGTTACTCACCCGTTCGCCACTAGCCCGAAGGCTCGTTCGACTTGCATGCCTAATACATTCCGCCAGCGTTTGTCCTGAGCCAGGATCAAACTCTCCGAAAAAACAGAAACACCGGTCTCACGACCGGAACGTTCCGTGTTAACGGGTTCCCAGACGTTCTCTTTCGTCCGCTATCCAGTTGTTAAAGTGCGCTGGCCTTTCGCAAGGCCCGAACGAGAAGATTAACCCCCTCGCCGTGACCTGTCAACCAGCCCTGGCTGCCCGCTACAGCCCGATTCCGACCGGAATCGCAAGGGGACTCTCAGCGTGGCATCCCTCTTCGTTTGTGGCAAGGCCCCCGGCGCCGCTTCTTCACATTCGCTTTGCGCTCGCGGCATCGCTCGCCTGCCAGCGCGCCTTTTGCTCCATGCGCGTCCGCTCGTCGGTGGGGCGGTACCGGTCGAGGTACTCCGTGGCGAAATCGGCGAACCGGCCGGCAGCGATCGCTTCGCGCATGCGCTCGCACAGGCGCACCAGGTAGCGGACGTTGTGGATCGTGGCCAGCCGGTAGCCCAGCATCTCGTCGTTTCGGAAGAGGTGGTGCAGGTATGCCATGCTGAAGCGCGTGCAGAACAGGCAGTCGCAGTCCTGGTCGATCGGTGCCGGGTCGTCGCGGAACCGGGCGTTCCGGATGTTGACCCTCCCGTCGTCGGTGAACAGCGCTCCGTTGCGGCCAAGCCGGGTGGCCAGGACGCAATCGAACATGTCGACTCCGCGGGCGACGGCGTTGACCAGGTCTTCCGGGCTGCCGACGCCCATGAGGTAGCGCGGCCGGTCCACGGGGAGCTCGGCTGTGACGACGGCGGTCATCGCCCACATCAAATCTTTCGATTCGCCCACCGAAAGGCCGCCGATGCTGTAGCCGGGAGCACCGGCGGCCACGGCCTCGCGCGCATGGAACCGCCGGAGCGGTTCGTGCACGCCGCCCTGGATGATGGCGAAGGTGGTAAGCCCGGGCCGGGCGACGCGGCAACGTTCGTACCAGCGCAGCGTCCGTTCGACGGCCTCCCGCGCAGCGGGCTCGCCAGAAGTCCCGGGGAGGACGTGGTCGAGTGGCATCGCGATGTCGACGCCGAGCGCTGCCTGGACCTCCATCGCCAGTTCGGGAGTGTAGAAGTGTTCGGAGCCATCGATGTGCGACCGGAATGTGACTCCCTGCTCGGTGACCTTGCGCAGCCCGGCGAGGCTGAAGACCTGGAACCCTCCGCTGTCGGAGAGGATGGGGCCGTTCCAGCCCATGAAACGGTGGACGCCGCCCATGCGGGCGATGAGTTCGTGGCCGGGACGCAGGTACAGGTGGTAGGCGTTCACCAGGAGGATGCCGGCGCCGGTGGCAGCCACCTCCTCGGGCAGGAGTGTCTTCACGGTCGCGAGCGTGCCCACCGGCATGAAGGCAGGGGTTTGGAAGGAGCCGTGCGCCGTGGTGACGACGCCGGTGCGTGGGGCGACGGGGGAGCCTGGCGACGAGGTGAGCCTGAAGTGGAACTCCTGGCGGGACACTATTCCAGCACCGTCTCCACGGCCCGCCGCACCACCTCGTCGGGCACGCCATCGCGCACGACGGCGTTGCCAATGCCTTCGAGAAGCACCCAGCGGATGCTCCCGGCGCGCACTTTCTTGTCGACAAGGGTGGCCTCGAGCACGGCATCGACGGGGACTCCGGGAGCCGATTCGGGCAGGCCGAATGTCCGAAGCAGGGCCTGTTGCCGCCCCAGGTCCGCTTCGCTGAGCAATCCGAGTTCGACGGCGATGAGGCCGGCCGCTCGCATGCCAATGGCGATGGCTTCGCCGTGGAGGTAAGCCGAATAGCCGGTGACTGCCTCGATGGCATGCCCGATGGTGTGGCCGTAGTTCAAGAGCGTCCGGCGGCCCGCCTCGCGTTCGTCTTCCGAGACGACGGAGGCCTTGATGGCGACGCTCCGGGCGATGAGTTCCGGCGACATGAGCGGCGGGCCATCCCTCGATGCGCGCTCCAGGTCCCTCACGAGCGCCTCATCGAGGATGAGGCCGTGCTTCAGGAGTTCGGCCCATCCGTTGCGCAGGTGACGCTCGGGGAGGGTGCGCAGGAAGAGCGGGTCGATGACGACGGCCCGGGGCTGGGCGAACGCCCCGATGAGGTTTTTGCCGCGGGGATGGTCGACCCCTGTCTTGCCGCCAATCGCCGCGTCGGCCATGGCGAGGAGGGAAGTCGGCACGTGGACGAAATCGATACCGCGGAGGCAGGTGGCGGCGGCAAAGCCAGCCAGGTCGGTGACGACGCCGCCGCCAAGGCAGACGACGAAGTCGGACCGCTCGACGCGGTGCTCGATGAGGAAGTCGTAGACGCGCGCGACCGTGGCGAGCGTCTTGTGTTCCTCGCCCGGCGGGATGCGGAAGGGGTAGGCGGTGTAGCCGGCCTCACGCAGGGGTTCGCACGCTCGGCCTTCGAAAAGGGGGCCGACGGCTTCATCGCTGACCACGAAGGCCCGGCCTTTGAGTCCGAGGCTTCGACAGATGGCACCGAGCTGGGCGGCGACTCCCTCGGCCACGTACACCGGGTAGGTGGCCTGGGGGGTGGTCACGATCGCGGCAGGGTCGGGAAGGTGGCCTGGCGAAGGCCGGGGCGCGGCCCGTTGTGAGCCGTAGAAGCGCTCGCCCGGCGGCAACGGGTCGCGCCGCCATTCCTCCCAGAGCGCGACCACCTCATCGGCGACCTGTTCGGGTTCGAGTTCATCGACATCGATGGCTGCATCGGCGCCACGGTACAGTTCGAGGCGTGCCTGGAGGAGCGCCTCGAGGCGGGCGCGGGTGTCGCCCGCGAGCAGGGGCCGCTCGGAGTTCAGCGGGTTGCCGGCAAGGCGGCGGGCGGCCTCGGCCGGGGAAACGGCAAGCCAGACCACGAACCCGCTGCCAAGCGCGGCGCGGCTTTCTGGTGTGGTGGGTGCGCCACCACCGGTGGCGACGACGATGGGCTCGCGGGCGGCCAGCGTTCGCAGCACCTCGGCTTCGCGTTCGCGGAACCTGGCCTCGCCTTCTTTCGCGAAGAGTTCCGGAATGGACCGCCGCGACACCCGCTCGATTTCGTCGTCGGAGTCAGCGAACTCCCAGCCGAGCCGCTGCGCGACGAGCCGGCCGACGGTCGACTTACCGCCACCCGAAAGCCCGATGAGGAAGATGCGGGCGGGGAACATCAGGAGGGGCGGGCGCGTGGCCCGATGGTGGTGAGGTAGTGGCCGTAGTTGGCGCGGCTCTCGGCGAGGGTGTCGCCGCCGAACTTCTCGAGCCAGGCATCGGCGAGCACAATGGCGACCATCGCCTCGGCAACCACGCCCGCGGCGGGCACCACACACACGTCGCTGCGCTCGTAGTGCGCCAGCACCTCCTCGCCGGTATCGAGGTCCACGGATGGGAGGGGATGAGCGAGCGTGGGGATAGGCTTGACGGCCGCTCTGACGACGATGTCTTCGCCGGTGCTCATGCCCCCTTCGATGCCCCCGTGGTTGTTGGTGGCGTGGCGCCAGGGGAGCCCCTTCCACTGGTCGACGGGGAGGATAACGTCGTGCACTTTCGAGCCGCGCATGGCTGCGCCTTCGAATCCGAGGCCAAAGCCGACAGCCTTGAACGCGTTGATACTGCAAATGGCCTGGGCGATGCGCCCATCGAGTTTGCGGTCCCAATGAACGTGGCTGCCGAGGCCGATTGGCACTCCCGAGACCCGTACTTCGACTTCGCCGCCCACGGTGTCGCCGTCCGGCTTGGCGGCATTGATAGCGGCGACCATCGCCTCGCCCGCAACCGGGTCGGACGAGCGGACGGGGTCGGCCTCGACAGCGTCCCAGTCGACCTGGGCCGGGACATTGGCGCGGACGCCTCCGATGCTGAGGGTGTGGCTATGGAAGGCGATGCCAAACTCGGCGAGAAACCGCTTGGCCACGGCGCCGACAGCGACGCGGGCGGCGGTCTCTCGGGCGCTGGCGCGTTCGAGCACATTGCGGACATCGTCGAAGCCGTACTTGATCGCGCCGGGGAGGTCGGCGTGGCCCGGGCGCATCCGCGTCACACGTTCGATCTCGGTCTCGACGGGCTCGACAGCCATTTTCTCGGTCCAGTTGACCCAGTCGCGGTTCTGCACCCAGAGCGCGATCGGGGTGCCAAGGGTGAGCCCGTGGCGGACTCCGGACATGATCTCGGCGTGATCCTTTTCGATCTTCATGCGGCCGCCCCGGCCATAGCCACCCTGGCGCCGGGCAAGGTCGGGAGCGATATCGGCCTCGGAAAGCGGCAGGCCGGACGGCACGCCTTCGATGACCATCGTGAGGCCTTTGCCGTGGCTTTCGCCGGCAGTCAGGAAGCGGAACTGGCCCATTGCTACTCCTTGCCGCGCTGCTGGCGGCGGGCGAATTCTGCTGCTGCCTCCTCGGTCGGGCGCGGAGGCGTCCCTTCGATGGGCGGGAGCTCGATCGGGACCGGTTGCCCGGTGGGCCCGCGTTCGAAGGTGGCGCCAAAACGCCGGAGCACTTCTTCCGGCGTCAGCGCTTCCCAATCGAGGCCATCGGCGGTGGCGCGATCGGCCGTGACCGTGATGATGGGCCGCTGGATGGGCGTCCCACCCTCGCCAGGGAACGTCGAATAGACATCGACGCGCGCATAGCCCAGGCGGAGGTTGGGCACATCGTACAGGATCATGTCGAGCAGCTTCGAAGCGAGGGCCATGCCGGCATCGAGCGCGGAGGCCACCTGGACGCGCTGGCCACCCTCGGTGCGGAACTCGGCATCGGCCGAGCTGGAAAGCGTCGCGCCGTGCGTTTCCACGGCGATGAGCTGGGCCTCCTGTACGCCCGCCCAGAGGCTTGCCGGCATCCCCTTTGGTGGGCGGCCACGCCGCCACGTGCCGAGTGCTTCCTCGATCAGCGCGGCGACGATGTCGACATCGCCCGATTCGACGCGTTTGCGCCAGGCGCGCTGCTGGAACATCTCGGTCGAAACGGCCCAGCCGACCACGACGAAGATCGCCAGCACGACGATCATGCCGAGCAGGATCACGAGCCACCCCCGGCGCGGCGGGCCAGCTCGTTCCGGGCCGCGGCGAACATCACGTCGATCGGCGCACGCACGCCAGTCCACAGTTCGAACGCCAGGGCACCCTGGTAGATGAGCATGGGCAATCCACCGAGTACGGGGAGGCCGCGGCGCGCCGCCTCGCCAAGGAACGGTGTCTGCTCGGGCGCGTAGACGATGTCGACGATGAGCGTACCCGGCCTGGCGGATTCCAGACTGGCGGGCAGCCCGTGGGGGTCGGGCCCACCGTGCATGCCCACGGATGTGCAGTTCACGATGCAATCGTATCCAGGCAGGGGCTCGTCAAGCGGCACGGCGCTCACGATCCCCGTAGCGCCTCCCACCTCGTGTGCGAGCCGCCGCGCACGGTCGGGCGTCCGGTTGGCGATGGCGACGGCTGCCGCGTTGGCCTCGACGAGGGCGAACGCGATGCCACGGGCCGCGCCGCCCGCTCCCAGCAGCAGCAGCTTTTTGCCGGCGGGGTCGAATCCTGCCTCGTGCTTGAGCGCGGCGACGAATCCCGGGCCATCGGTGTTGAAGCCGAAGAGGCGTCCTTCGCGGTTCACGATGGTGTTGACCGCGCCCATGCGGGCGCTCTGGCCACCGAGTTCATCGAGGAAGGGAATCACCGCTTCCTTGTAGGGGATGGTGACGTTCGCGCCCAGCATCTCGGGGGCCCGGAGCGATTGGACGCGCGGGCCAAGTGTCCCTGCCGGCGTGTCCCAGCGTTCGTAGACGGCATCGAGCCCGCAGTGGGCGAAGGCCGCCGACTGGAAGGCGGGCGACAGCGAGTGGGCCACCGGGTGGCCGATGATGCCGGCGCGACGAGTCATTGGCCGCCAACCGTGGCGATGTTCCGCTCGTGTTCGGCGAAGGTGACCGCGAACGCGTGCGAACCATCGCCCTTCACCGCATCGGCCACGAAGTAGTAGTAGTCGGTCTTCGCGGGGTTCGCCACCGCCTCGATCGAGGCCAGCCCCGGGTTGGTGATGGGGCCGGGAGGGAGCCCGGGGAACAGGCGCGTGTTGTAGGGCGAGGGGTTCTCCAGGTCGAGGATGGTGAGTTCCTTCTTCCACCAGCCGAACTCCTGGACCGACTTCGGATCGAGCGCGACGGCGAACTGGACGGTGGGGTCGGCTCCGAGGCGGTCGTTTTCGGCGAGTCGGTTATAGAACACGCCGGCGATGAGGGGCCGCTCCTCGGGGATGACGGCCTCGCGTTCGACCACGGAGGCCAGCGTGAGCGCCTGGTGGGGATTGAGGCCGTGGGCAAGCGCGGCGGCCCGGAGTTCGGGGGTGAAGCGCTCGTCCAGCGTCTCGATCATGAGGGCCACCAGGTCATCCATGGTTGAGCCCGCGGGAAGGATGTAGGTATCGGGGAAGAGGTAGCCCTGGAGGTTTGCGCCCGGTGGCAGCGTTTCGGCTAACCCGGGCGGCAGCTTGGCGCGGGCCACGGCGGCGATGAACTCCTCTCGCGGGCCAAAGCCGGCCTCCTCGGCCCGCACCGCCATCTCTTCGAACCGGATTCCCTCGGGGAAAGTCACCTTCAGGACGGGCACGAGGTCCTGGACGGTGAGCTGGTTCAGGATCGAGAGGGTGGAGGAGTTGGTGAAGAGGAGGAAATCGCCCGCACTCAACTTGCGGTGGATGCCCATGAGCCCCGCCAGGAGCTCGAACTGGCGCGCGGAGCGGATGACGCCGAGCCGCTCCAGGTCCTTGCCCACATCGCCGGCCGATCGCCCCTCCTGCAGGGTGTACGGAACGCGGGTGCGTTCGCTGCTCACCGGAGCCGCAGCGGGGAAGCCATCGAGGACATCGCCCGGGGTCCGCGCGATGCAGTAGCTCGCGACCAGGATAGCGGCGACCGCGATTACCACTCCGGCGAGCGCGGTGGGCGTGGGCCAGGTGCGATTCACCTCCGGCCTCCGCGGCGGCGATCGAGCACCGTCTGGAGGATGACAGCGGCGGCCGCGGAGTCGAGGGTTCCGTCCCGTCTTTTGCTCGCGCCCGGCACGAGCCACCCGGCCTGGGCCGAGGAGAGCCGTTCGTCGGCTTCGGTGACGGGCACGGAGAGTGCCTCGCGGAGTTCCGACACGAACCGCCGGACCTCTTCTGCCTGGGGGCCGCGAGAGCCTTCGAGCGTGAGCGGAAGCCCGACAATCACCTCCGCCACGCCTTCGGCTCGGACCATCTCGGCCACGCGGCGAATGGCTGCGGCACGGCCCTTTTCGATGATGGCGGGGCGGGGATGAGCCATGATGCCCAGGTCATCGGAGATTGCCACGCCGATGCGTGCGCCCCCGGGATCAAGGGCGAGGATTCGACGGCTGGCTGGTGCTGCTGGCTGTGGTTGCGTCATTCGAGTTCGAGGCGGCGCTATCGCCGGAACGGCTGCGGAGTTCGACATTGAGCCGGAACCCGAAGCGGGGCACCCAGGGCGCCCAGCGGGGCGTCAGCTTCACCTCTGCATCCTGAATACCATACCGGTCTGAGAGCGTCGACCGCGCCGATTCGGGGGATTTTCCTTTCACGGCGTCGCGGACAGCTGCAGCGGTGACACCGCGCGCAAAGTCGCCCTGGATGCGTACCTCGGTCCGGATGATGCCGGTTTCTGCATCGAGCTGGCGGGCGCCGGTTTCGAGAGCGGTCGCTGTCCCGGGGAGGAGTGTCCCTTCGCCAGCCTCCTCCTGAAGGACCTCGCGTGCCAGCTGGTCCAGGGTCTCGGCCAGGACGGCGAGCGCGCTGATGCGAACAGTGACACGGAGCAGGACCACATCCGCGGGTGTGCCGGCCGGGGGTTCGGGCATGCCGTATTCGACCGATGTTTCAGCGGTGCGCAAGAAGACGGCGTCGTGGGGGCGTGCCTCAACGAGTCCGCGTTTTACGGCTTCGGAGCCCTCCAGCCTTTTGGCGAGTTGCTGGAGGTTGACGACATCGCGGGGATCGACCGCTGGACGTGGTTCGCTTACACCGCCGGCTGCGGCCTCAGGATTGGAGACGGTGAGGAACCGGAACTTCTCATCGAGCCATCCGCCGACCGCCCTGGCCGGGAGGTTGCCCTCGGTGCCGGGACGGGCGGCCGTGGCCGCCGCCGTGACGTTGCCCTGGCGGGGCACGGTGACGGTTTCGTCGAGCTCGAACGGGAAAAAGGTTGGGCCGCCAAGCAGCACGGTCCCGGCCGCGACCACCACATCAGCGGCGGTCGGGTTGGTGATGACCAGCGATACCTTTGCAGGCACGACGCCCACATCAACGGTGCCCGTGGGCACCTGCGCGAGGGTGATGACCTGTTCACCAGATACGCGCGCGGCGGGCACTTCCAGAGTTTCGAGATTCACCGTGGCGTAGTCTTCGGAGGCCGCGATGGTAACAACCTTGCTTACCGTCTCGGTCGGCGGGTAGGCCACGACGGTCGCGGAGGGCGCCATCGTAAGCGCCAGCCCGACTGCGACGAGGCCGACCGCCAGGATCACGGCGATCTGCACGTAGCGGCCAAGTGCAGGGGCGGCAACGCTGAGGGGACCAACCCGGAGGACGTAGCGGCCGCCAGCGTCCCAGCGGACGGTATCGGGGCGGCGCGAGACCGGGACGCCGACCTGCCGGGCCCGCGAGGCCAACGCCGAAGAGCGCGTGGCGATCGCGACGACCTTCCCGGCCTCTTCAGCATGGCGCACGAGGCGGCGCATCCCGAGCTCGGTGCTGAGCTGGCGGTTACCATCGGGCGCGTGAATGACGACGGCCCAGGTCGGCGCCATGTCGACGCGGCCGCAGATGGCCGCGATATCTTCGGAGCGTTCGACGAGGACCACGCTCGCGAGGCTCTCGACGGGGCGGGCCTCGCCGTTGCGGGCCTCGCTGGAGGGCTGGAAGTCCTGTTGCGACACGCCTCCACCTCGCTTTCCGCTGGCGCTACCCCGTCAGAGCCGACAGCCCCAGGCGGCGCCCTTCGGCGAGCGCCGCATCGATCCTGGAAGCATCCTTCGCGCCCGCCTGGGCGAGGTCGGGCCTCCCGCCACCCCCGCCCCCGGCGACCTTCGCGACCTCGCGCACGATGTTGCCGGCGTGAACGCCTCGTTCCACCAGGTCGGGCGTGGTGGCGCACAGGAAGGCCGGGCGGCCCTCGACGTTGGCAGCCAGGATAACGAGCGCCGGCTTGAGCCGGGTTCGCACCTTGTCGGCGATGTCGCGGAGCACGTCGGCATTCGCGGCATCGACGCGAGAAACGACAAGGAAGGCGTCGCCTGCCTTTTGGGCGGCATCGATGAGCCCTTCGGCCACGGACGCCCCCTGGAGGCGCTGGAGCTGGTCGCTCTGCTTGCGGAGGCGTTCGAGCTCGGACTGCATGGCGTCGAGGCGCTCCTCGATCTCGGATGGGCCGGTGCCGAGCCGCTCGGCAAGCCGGAGAATGCGCTCCTGCTGTTCGAGGAGGTAGGCCTCGGCCGCGCGGCCCGAGACCGCCTCCAGCCGGCGGGTCCCGGCGGCGACGGCCGATTCGCGGATGATGTGGACGAAGCCGATTTCGCCGGTGTGGTGGACATGCGTGCCGCCGCAGAGCTCGGCGCTGAAGGTATCGCCGTCGTCTTTGATCTCCACCACGCGGACCTCGGCGCCGTACTTGTCGCCAAAGAATGCGAGCGCCCCGGATTCGACCGCCTGGCGATAGCCGGTGGTGCGCCAACGGACCTCGAGGTCGTGACGGATCTTTTCGTTGGCGAGCTGTTGCACTTCCACGAGCGCGGGGCGCGGGGTCTGTTCGAGATGAGTGAAGTCGAACCGCAGGCGATCCGGGGTAACCAGCGAGCCCTGCTGGCGAACGTGGGGACCGAGAATCGAACGCAGGGCGGCATGGAGCAGGTGGGTGCCCGTGTGGTTGCGGGCAGCCCCGGAACGCCAGCCAAGGTCGACCGTTGCCTGTGCGCTTTCGGCCACGCGGATAGCTCCCTCGGCGACACGGCCCCGGTGGACGATGGCGCCCCCGGCAGCCTGCGTGTCTTCAACGATGAAGACGCCAGAGGGGGTGCGGATGTTCCCGTGGTCGCCGACCTGGCCGCCGCCTTCGGGATAGAAGGGCGTGGTTGTCAGGATGAGCTCGCAGGCGTCGCCCGTGGTGGCGATCTCGGCGAGCGCGCCAGCTTTGAGGATGGCCACGACGGCGGCATCCGAATCGATATGGGTATAGCCGACAAAGTCGCTGTGGTCTTCGCCCAGCGACTGGATGACCGGGGAGACCTCCCCCTTGAGGAACTTGCCCTGCTGGCGGGCTCGCCGGCGCTGGGCATCCATGGCGGCTTCGAAGCCCTTTTCGTCGAGCCCAAAACCCTCGACGGCGGCGATTTCGCGGATCAGTTCGAGCGGCATGCCGTAGGTGTCGTAGAGCGTGAAGGCTTCCTCACCCGGCACGGCCTCGGCCCCACCGGCGCCGAGCCGTTCCAGGAGCGCTTCGAGGCGGACGGAGCCCGCGGCGAGCGTGCGGGTGAAGCGCTCTTCCTCGGCGGCGAGCGCGCGCTTGATGAAGTCGCGGTTTTCGACGAGGTGGGGATAGGCGGGGCCCATCTTGCGGATAGCAGCTTCGGCAAGGCGGGCCGTAAAGGGCTCGCGCACCCCAACCTTCCGTGCGAAGTAGATGGCGCGGCGGATCACGCGGCGGAGAACGTAACCCCGGCCCTCGTTGCTGGGCACCACGCCATCGCCAACGAGGAGTGTCGCGGCGCGGCAGTGCTCGGACATGGCGCGGATGGCGTAACCCTGCTCTTCAGTCGCGGCGCCACCCAGGTAGTCGACACCGACGACGGCAGCTGCCTCGGCCAGGATGGGCAGGAACACGTCGGTCTCGAAGACCGAAGGCTTGAGCTGCAACGCCATCGCGACGCGCTCCACGCCGCTCCCGGTATCGATGTTCTGCGCGGGGAGCGGCTCCCGGCGCCCGTCCGGGTGCTGGTAGAGCTGCATGAAGACGAGGTTCCAGATCTCGATGAACCTGTCGCTATAGCCGACACCGGCCGGCTTCCCATCGGGGCCGGTGTGGAGCTGCGCGCCCTCGATGCCCTCTTCGGGGTGCATATCGAAGTAGATCTCGCTATCGGGGCCGCAGGGGCCGCTGGCTCCGGGCGTGTCCTTCGGGAAACTGAACCAGTAGTTCAGGTCTTCGTCGCGACGGTGGATGTGGTCGTCGGCCACGCCGACGCCGCGCCAGTAGCCATAGGTCTCGTCGTCATCCAGGTAGATGGTGACGTGGAGCCGTTCGGGGTCCATCTGGTAGACCCGGGTCATCAGTTCCCAGGCCATTTCGACCGCCTCGCGCTTGAAGTAATCGCCGAAGCTGAAGTTGCCCATCATTTCGAAGGCGGTGCAGTGGTGCATATCACCGACTTCTTCGATGTCGGTGGTGCGGAAACAGCGCTGGATCGTCACCGCCCGTGGCCCGGGTGCAGCCTGTTCACCCATGAAGATGGGCTTGAACTGCTGCATGCCGGCGCTGGTGAACATCGAGGTGGGGTCGCCAATGGGGACCAGGGGCCAGGGAGGCAGGTGGGCATGCCCTCGTTCCTTGAAGAAGGAGAGGAAGGCTTCGCGAATCTCATCGGAAGTGCGGGGTGGGTGTGCCATGGTCGTCGTCGAATCCTAGGGGGCGCCGCGCCGGAGTGTCGAGGGTCGGGGAATGTTGGGCAGCGGGAATTTGCAATCCGCTTGACAGCCTTTTTCACGGCTTTCTACGATGCCGGTGGACGCCCCTGTTGCGTCCCTTATGCGTACCGAATCAGAGCCTCCCAGTACGTCCCCCGGTTCCAGCCCTGGCCGCCGAAGGCGGCGCGCGGAAGGGGCGGCGCGATGAGCCGCCTTGGTGTTGTCGTGCTCGCTGCGGGGTTGGGTACCCGCATGAAGTCGGCACTGCCCAAGGTGCTTCACCCGGTGTGTGGCGTGCCCATGGGGCAGCATGTCGTCGATGCGGCCCGCACGCTGGAACCCGCGCGGCTGGTGGTGGTGGTCGGCCACGGGGCGGAACAGGTACGGGCGCGGCTCGCCGGCCCCGGCGTCAGCTTCGTCGAACAGACCGAGTTGCTGGGCACCGGAGACGCCGTGAGACGTTGTGAGCCAGCCCTGGCCGGTTGCGACCGTGTAATGGTGCTCAACGGCGACTGCCCGCTGATCACCGCCGGGCTCTTGCATGAGCTGGATGAGGCGCTGGACCGCTCTGGCGTGATGGCGTTCGTTTCGTGCCAGGTGGACGACCCGGGGCGCCTCGGGCGCGTCGTCCGCGACGCCAGCGGGGCGGTGAAGGCGGTGGTGGAAGCCGCAGACTACGACGGAGATGGTGGCCCGGCCGAGATCAACGCGGGCCAGTACGTCTTCGATGCCGCCTGGCTCTGGCGGACCCTTCCGCAGGTGCCCCTGAGCCCGAAGGGGGAGTATTACCTCACGCACCTTGTCGCTGCGGCTGCAGGCGCGCATCCCGCTGTGACGGTGACGGCACCGCCGGCGGAGGCACTCGGTGTGGATGACCGGGTGAAGCTGTCCGGGGCCGAGGCGCTGATGCGCGCCCGGATCCTCGAGGGGCACATGCTGGCCGGGGTGACCATCACCGACCCGGCAACCACCTACATTGACGCGTCCGTCCGTATCTCCCAGGACGTGACCGTCCTCCCGGGTTGCCACCTCCAGGGTGCAACCACCATCGAGACGGGCGCCATCATCGGCCCATCGACGCTGCTTTCGAACGCGACGGTCGGCGCGGCCACGGTCGTCCGGGCGTCGGTCATCGAGGATTCGCGGGTCGGAGCCCGTTGCCGCATCGGGCCGTTCGCCCATGTGCGAGGGAACGCATCGATCGGCGATGAGTGCGAACTGGGCAACTACGCCGAGGTGAAGAATTCGGTGCTCGGCAACGGTGTGAAGATGCACCACTTCAGCTACATGGGTGATGCCGACATCGGCGAGCGCGCGAACATCGCCGCCGGGTCGATCACCAGCAATTTCGATGGCAAACGCAAACACCGGACAACCATCGGCGCAGACGCCTTCATCGGATGCGACACGTTACTCATCGCGCCGGTGACGGTTGGCGCGGGGGCGTACACCGCAAGCGGCGCGGTGGTAACCCGCGATGTGGAGCCAGGGCAGACAGTGGCGGGAGTCCCGGCGCGGCCGTTCGAGCGCAAGGAGCGGCCAGAATGAATGCGGACCCTGCCAGTAGCCGTACCGGGGCCCCGGCGACGGCGCTTCCCACCAGGGGGGCACGCTGACGGTGGACATCGAGACCATTGCAACGATCGTGGCCGTGGTGCTGCTCGGCCTCGCCCTGGGGGCAGTGGCCGCGACGGAAGCAGCTCTCGAACGCGCGAACGATGTCCGTATCCAGGCGCTGGCCGCCCGGGGCAACCGCCAGGCCCGGCGCATCGCCCCGAGCGTCGGCGCGCCGGGCCGCTTCCTGGGCGCCATCACCGCGGCACGGGTGCTTTGCGCCACCCTGATCCTGTCGCTGTTCGCCTACCTGGGCGCCCGCGCGTATTCGCCCTTCGTAGGCGCGGTAGGTTTCGGCATGATTGGCGGCACCTATGTCGCCGTCATCCAGCTGACGGTGGGGATGGTGGTGGCACGCGCGCCGGAGTACGCGGCACTGCGCCTTTCAGCGGTGGCACGGATCACCAGGATCGTATTTGCCATCCCCGCGTTCATCCTGGGGCTCCCGTCGGCGCTGGTGGCGCGCTCGATCAGTGCGGTTACGCCCGACGCCGATACGGACATCCTCTCACTGGTCGAGCGCGAGGAAGCAGCTGGCGGCGTGGAGGAACAGGAGCGGCGGATGATCCGCGGGATCATTGCCCTCGAAGACAAGACGGCCAGGGAGATCATGGTGCCGCGCATCGATATGGCCGTGGCAGACGTCGAGTCGTCGGTTGGGGATGTGGCCGCGATCGTTACCGAGCGGGGATTCAGCAGGATCCCGGTGTACCGCGAGAACATCGACGACATCGTGGGGATTGTGTACGCCAAGGACCTCCTGAGGGCCCTGGGGAATGGCGGCAAGGACCGGCCCCTGACCGATCTGCTGCGCGAGCCGTTCTTCATCCCCGAGTCGAAGCGCCTGGATGAGCTGCTGACCGAAATGCAGGCCCGCCGGGTGCATATGGCCATCGTGGTCGACGAATACGGCGGGACGGCCGGGCTGGTCACCATCGAGGATCTGCTCGAGGAGATCGTTGGCGAAATCGAGGATGAGTACGATGTTGCTCGCCCGCCGATGGAGGTGATCTCGGAAGACGAGGTCGTCCTCGATGCCGGGACGAGCACCGATGTCCTGAAGGATCTCTTCGGCTACGAGGTCGAGTCAGAGGACTTCGACACGGTTGGCGGTTTCCTGATCCACCAGCTCGGCCGGCTGCCGGCGGTGGGCGATGAGGTGGAGGCCGACGGGCTCACGCTCCGCGTGCTGAGCATGGCAGGCCGCCGGGTGCGGCGGCTGCGCGTGGCCCGCACCCGGGAGGTGCCAGAGGGGGCCTTGCCACAGTAGCGAGCGGACATGCGAGAATCCCGGACCGTGACACAACATCCCGAGCTTCCCTACTGGCTGGCCCTGCGGCGGGCCGGGCTGGGGAGCACGAACTTCGCCGTGTTGCTCGCACGGTTTGGCACCGTGGAGGCCGCCTGGAATGCCCCGGCCGAGGCGCTCGGCGAGGCGGGCATCGACCCACAGTACGTGCGCGCCATAGGAAAGGCGCGAGCATCGTTCGACCCGGACAGGGAACGGCATCTGCTCGAGCGGCACCAGGCGCGTGCTCTCACGTGGCTCGATGAGGAGTACCCCGCGAACCTGCGCGAGATCCCGCAGAGTCCGCCGGTCATTTTCGTGCGGGGTACCCTGGGGCCACAGTTCGAACAGGCCGTCGCAGTCGTTGGCACGCGCCATGTCACGCCCTACGGGCGGCAGGCCGCCGAGCACTTCTGCGAGGCGCTCGCGCGGGCCGGGGTTGCCATCATCAGCGGCCTGGCCCGGGGGGTGGATGCGATCGCGCACCGCGTTGCGCTGGAGCATGGCGCAGCGACGGTGGCGGTCCTCGCGGGCGGGATCGACCAGGTCTACCCTCGCGAAAACGCGGGGCTGGCGGAGCGCATCATTGGGCAAGGGTGCCTCGTGAGTGAATACCCGGTCGGCATCCCGGCGCGGCGCGATTACTTCCCGCGGCGGAACCGCATCCTCTCGGGTCTCGCACGGGCAACGCTGCTCATCGAGGCGGGCGAAGGGAGCGGAGCGCTCCACACGGCGAACTGGGCGTTCGAGCAGGGCCGCGACGTGTTCGCAGTGCCCGGCAGCATCTTTTCGCGGCAGAGCCAGGGCACGAATCAGCTCATTCGGGAGAACACGGCGAAGCTGGTCGCGACTCCCGACCAGCTCTGCCAGGAGCTGAACCTCTTGACCACAGCCAGCCAGCTGCCGTTAACCCGGGTACAGGACGAACCGTTACTGGAGCGCGGGGGACCGGGCCCGGGCACCCTCGATGACCCGGTGCTCCGGGCGCTTTCTGCGGGCCCGCGGCACGTGGATGAGGTAGCCCGCGAGGCGGGGTTGCCGGTCGCCCGGGTGAGCAGCTCGCTCCAGCTGTTCGAACTGCAGGGCAGGGTGCGGCAGACCGCCCCGATGACCTACACGCTCGCCTGAACGCGGGCTGGCGTGCCGGGTGCCCCTAGACAGAGCGAAGAATCGCTCACTACCCTCGAAATACTGCGCTGCTTATCGCCAGCGCCGAAAAGGTTGAACCACATTGGCTACTGCGACAGCACCAAAGGGCAAGAGCACCGCGAAGGCCGCGCCCCGGACGACCCGGAAGCAGGCCCGGCCGGCCGTGCCCTCGAACGGGCGGAGCCGGGGCAAGCGCGCCCCGAACCTGGTCATCGTCGAGTCTCCCACGAAGGCGCGCACGGTAAAGAACATCCTCGGGGACGACTACGAAGTGATCGCCTCGGTCGGCCATGTGCGCGACCTTCCGCCGTATGGATATGGCGTCGAGGACATCGAGTCCATGAATTTCACGCCCAAGTACGTGGTGGTGAAAGACAAGCGGCGTGGGGTGGACAAGACCGAAGTGGTGGCGGAGATCGCCGCCGCGGCAAAGGCAGCAGACCGGGTGTTTCTCTCCACCGACCCCGACCGGGAAGGCGAGGCGATCGCGTGGCACATTAAGGAGGCGGCGGGGATCCCCTCGGAAAAAGCCACCCGCGTCGTCTTCCACGAGATCACGAAGCCGGCCATCGAAGCGGCATTCGCCGAGGCGATGGGCCAACAGGTGGACGGGAGCGCCGACCACCACCGGAAGGCCCCAGGGCAGATCGACATGCACCTGGTGGACGCTCAGCAAGCGCGGCGCGTGCTCGACCGGCTCATCGGCTTCCCGTTGACCTGGTTCGTGCAAAAGAAGGTGAGCCGTGGTGCGAGCGCCGGGCGCGTGCAGAGCGTCGCGCTCGGGCTCATCGTGAACCGGGAGCGGGAGATCCAGAACTTCCGGCCAGTCGAGTACTGGACGGTCCATGCTGCGCTCGCGAAGCAGGGGCGCGCCTTCGAGGCGGAGCTTGCGAAATTCGGGGGCGCGCCGAAGGGCGCAAGGTTGAAGCCGCCGTTCACGAATGCGGGGCCCGCGATCCCCTCGGAAGACGCGGCCAACGCGCTCGTCGAGAGGTTGCGCGGTTCCCGGTTCGAGGTAGCAAGCGTGGTACGCGGCGAGAAGAAGCGCTCCCCGCTGCCGCCCTTCACAACGAGCACGTTCCAACAGGCCGCCGTGAACCGCCTCGGCATGAGCGCCGCACGGGCGATGAGCATCGCCCAGGAACTATATGAGGGTGTTGGCGGCCAGGGCCTCATCACCTACATGCGCACCGACTCACTCAACATTTCTCCCATCGCCCGGCTCCAGGCACGCGATTTCGCCGCCCAAACGTGGGGAAGCGAGTACATCCCTGCGAAGGAGCGGGTGTATGTCACGCGCTCACGCGGGGCGCAAGAGGCGCACGAGGCAATCCGGCCCACGAATCCCTCCGCCACACCTGAAAGCCTCCGCCGCACGTTGAACAACGATCAGCTCCGCGTGTACACGCTTATTTGGCAGCGCTTCATGGCGAGCCAGATGAGCGATGCGCGGTACGCCACGGTGACTGTCGATATCGAGGCCCGGGAAGGTGCAACGACGCACGCCACGTTCCGGGCGAGTTCGAGCACGCTCACCTTCGAAGGGCACCTGAAGGTATACGGGGCAGATGCGAGCGAACAGTCCTCCAGCGACGAGGAAGAGGACGGGCTGCAGGGATCGCTGCCGGACCTGGCCGCGGGCGACGTGCTCGAACAGCGAGCCGTGGAGGGGCGGCGTCACCAGACCGAGCCGCCGCCGCGCTACACCGAGGCGACGCTCGTCAAGGCGTTGGAGGAAGAGGGGATCGGCCGGCCGAGCACGTACGCGACGATCGTCCAGACGGTGCTGAAGCGAGATTATGTCCAGAAGCAGGGTCGCCAGCTCGTGCCCCAGGAGCTCGGGTTCATCGTGCACGACCTGCTCGAGCAGTACATGAAGAAGTACGTCGACGTGCCTTTCACCGGCGAGATGGAGCGCGAGCTTGATGAGGTGGCGCAGGGCGACCGCAAGTACGAAGAGGTGCTGAAGGAGTTCTGGCCAGAGTTCAAGCGCGAGCTGGAAAGCGCCGAAGGCGCGGCGGAAAAACAACAGGAAGAGACCGGCATCCGGTGCGATGTCTGCAACCAGGCGAACCTGGTGATCAAGTGGGGGCGAAACGGCAAGTTCTTCGCCTGCCCACGCTACCCCGAATGCACGAACTCGTTGCCGATGGGTCCCGATGGGCAGCCGGTGTACGCGGCAGCCCCGAAGGAGATCGCCTACCACTGCCCGAAGGATGGCGGTGCGCTCGTGCAGAAGAGTGGCCCGTACGGCCAGTACGTCGACTGCGTGAACCGTGAGAAGGGGACCTGCGACTTCCGAGCCGGCGTGCCGGTTGGGGTGGCTTGCCCGGAGGAGCCGGAGACGGGGCAGCTGGTGCAAAAGCAGACGAAGCGCGGGACCTTCTACGGGTGCTGGAACTACCCGAACTGCAGCTACACCACCAACAGCCTCGAGCCCGGCAAGATGTCGCCTGCACGGCCCTTGCCGGAGCGGGAAGAGGCAAACAGGAAGCTGCTGGAGCGCAGCATGCGTGGAAAGGCGGCGTTCGCGAAGCGCAGGGCAAATGCCGCCGCGGCGCGAGCCCGGAAGGCGAGCTAAGCGGTCAGGCCACCGGGCCCAGGCCGCAGTCGGCGCCTCCAAGGATCCTCATGCCCACCCTCTATCCCCTGATCGAGCCCTACGCCCGCAGCATGCTCGACGTGGGCGACGGCAGCCTGGTGTATTGGGAGGCCTGCGGCAACCCGCTGGGCAAGCCGGCGGTGGTGCTCCACGGTGGCCCCGGATCTGGATGCACACCCGGCATGCGGCGATTCTTCGACCCCGCGCGCTACCGCGTCATCCTCTTCGACCAGCGCAACTGCGGCCGGAGCACACCCCACGCCAGCGACCCCGCGACCAGCCTGGGCGCGAACACCACGCCTCACCTGCTGGCCGACATCGAACAGCTGCGGACGACGCTCGAAATCGACCGCTGGCTTGTCTTCGGAATATCGTGGGGGTCGACGCTCGCCCTCGCCTATGCAGAGTCCCACCCGGATCGCGTGTCCGAAGTCGTGCTCGCGGCGGTGACCACCACCAGTCCCGGGGAGATTGACTGGCTCTACCACGGCGCGGGGAGGTTCTTCCCGGAGGCATGGGAGCAATTTCGCGACGGCGTACCCCCGGCCGAGCGTAACGGGGACCTGGTCGAAGCCTACGCGCGCCTGCTCGATCACCCGGACCCCGCGGTGCGCGAGGCGGCCGCGGCCAGCTGGTGCGCGTGGGAAGACGCAGTCGTCGCGACGAACCCGGATGCCGGGCCCAACCCGCGGTACGCGGACGCGCGGTTCCGGATGGCGTTCGCCCGCATCGTCACGCACTACTTCCGCCACAGCGCCTGGCTTGAGGACGACCAACTGTTGCGCGACGCGGCACGGCTGACCGGCATCCCGGGCGTCCTCATTCACGGGCGGCTCGACATCAGCAGCCCGCTCGAGACCGCGTGGCGGCTCGCGCAGGCCTGGCCCGGCAGCGAGCTGGTGATCGTCGAGCGCTCCGGTCATTCCAGCGCCGAGCCCGGCATGGCCGGGGCGATCGTCGAGACAACCGATCGCTTCGCCCCAGGAACCGTCAGCTCGAAGTATTGACGCCCCCCGTTCGGGTATAGTCTGGTGCCATGGAGCGGCTGAGCGTCCTCACCCTTCCGCGGGTTCGCGGGAGCCTGCCCGGACCATCGAGCCTGCGCTGGCGCCTCTGGCTGGCGCTCAACGTGGCCATCGCCGCGCTCGTCGTAGCGTGGATCACCGTCCGCGCCGGGGACGAGTCGGGCACGCCGCCGCCATCGTTCTCCCGTCCTCCCGCCGCGGTGGGCGCCGACGTCGAAGTGGTCAGCGCCGTTGGCACGGCCGTCGAAACGCGCATCGAACTGAGCGTGGGCGCCATCGGCGATGAGCGGACGCTCCCCATCCGCGTGGCAAATCGCCCCCGGCTGGTCTTGGCCGACGGAAGCGCTGTGGACGCTCGCGGGCAGGAGGTTGGCATCGACCGGATCACCCTCCTTTTCCCCGGGAGCACCGGCGGCGAGGCGCGGCTCGAAGTCAGCCTGTCGCGCGAATCCGGGCAGATGGACGCGGGCAAGCCCGGCAGGACCGCCGTTCTGGACCTTTCCATCAGCATCGACGCGCCGTACGCCGCCGAGGCGTGGGAGCCACAGGGGCTGGAAGCGGCTCTCGGACCCGGCGTCGCCGTCGTCGACCGTGTCGTCCGCGATGCCTCGGGCGTCGAGATAACGGGCCACTTCACCGGCTTTTCGGTCGAGGAACTCCAGGCAATGGAACTGATCGGCAGCACGCTCGCCGTGCCCGGCAACGAGCTTCGCGTCTACTCCTTCCGCGGCGGCTTTGGCGAGAAGTACGAACGATTCGAACTCGTCTTCGCCGGTAAGGACGTCCCCACGGGCGCGGCGCTCACGCTTCGCCTCGGCGTGCTTCCCGCGCAGCCCGGGACGGCTACGCCGGCGCGCCTCGCCAGCCCGGGACTACCCGCGGAGGCAACCATCCCGCTGGCCAGCGCCAACTGATGCGGCAACCACCTTCCTGGGGCCGGCTGGCACTCTGGCTGGCCCCTCCCCTCGCCGTCGCGGCCGTGGCGCTCTGGGCCTTCACCGGAAAGGGTGATGACCCGAAGGTCGAGTTCCGGGTGGACGGGGCGGCCGTGGCCACGGTCTCGCTCGGCGAGGCCATCCGGCGCGCGGAGGCGGAAGTCGGCTATAAGCTCGTCCGCCCGCAACACCTCCCGGGCAGCTACCGACCCGAGTACGTCGACGTGATTTGGGTGGACGACGCAATCCGTCACGTGCGCGAGCAGCGGGTGATGATTGGCTATGCCGATACCTCCGACGGCGCGACGCCACTCACGATTGCCCAGGGCGCGAATCCTGTGGGGCCGACCGTCCGCCTGGTCCCGTTCGACGCGGGCATCGAAGGCGTGCAGATCGACTCGGGCTGGGGATACGGCCGCACGCATTACTGGACGGTGGACGGTAGCGGCCCGCCATACTTCCAGGTGTCGTTCTGGGGAGAGCATCCCCCGCCGGGAAACAGCGTGGCGCGCCTGTTCAGGGCGCTGTACGGGCAGTAGCCCTGATCGGCGCGTGCACTTCGCCCTTCGTGGTTCGCAATTTCGCCGCTTCTCCCTTCTCCCTTAACAGTCCATACTCCGGTTATGCCAAGCCCGGCGCCGCACAAGTCCGCCGCAGCCTTCCTCGAAGCCTACCTGCGCGAACTTGCGGCGGTCGGCGGCCGGTCGCCCTACACCATCCGCAACTACCGCACGGACATCGGCAGCTTCCTCGCATGGTGCACCGAGCATGAGCTCGAACCGCTACGAACCACCCGCCAGGTCTTTCGCGAGTACCTCACCGAGCTAAAGGAAGCCGGCATGGCCGCCGCCTCGATCACCCGCCGGACCAGCACCGTCCACGGCTTCTACAAGTACCTCCACCGCGAGGGCGCCACCGAGCGCGACCTCCTCTACGGCGTCGCCCTGCCGAAGCGCCCGAAGCGGCTGCCGAAAGTGCTCGACCCGGCCCTCCTCGATGCGCTCCTCGCCTCCCCCGACCCCTCAACCCCACAGGGCCTCCGCGACCGGGCCATGTTCGAGCTCCTCTACGGGGGCGGCCTGCGCATCTCCGAGCTCGTCTCGCTTGATCTGGGCCAGGTCAGCCTCGCCGACGGGTCTGCCATCATCCACGGGAAGGGATCGAAGGAGCGCCTCGTCCTCTTCGGCGAACCCGCCATGCGCGCGCTCGAAACCTACCTCGAATCCGCCCGCCCGGCACTGCGGTCGACAATCGGAAATCGGAAATCGGAAATCGGAAATCCACTCTTCCTCAACCGCTTCGACGGCCGCCTGACCGCGCGCTCGGTCCAGACGCTCATCAAGCGGCACGCGGTCGCCGCCGGGATCGCCGCGGACGTCCATCCCCACCTCCTCCGCCACTCGTTCGCGACTCACCTGCTCGATGGCGGTGCCGACCTGCGGATCGTCCAGGACCTCCTCGGTCACTCCTCGGCCAATACGACTCAGATCTACACGCACGTCTCGCAGGCCCGCCAGGCCCAGGTCAGCGCTGCCGCCTGGGAGAAGGTCGCTGAACAGGCACTCGAGGGCCCCCGCCGAAAGCGATCACGCTCCGCCTGAGCCCGGAAACAGGATGCGCGAGGGCGCCAGGGGGGACTGGTCGGTGCGAATCAGAGTGGTGAGTCTGTCGCGCAGGCCTCAGCGCTCATTCATTTCGTCGCGAGAGAGCTTGCGGCCGATCCGCACCTTGCCTTCCAACCGGGCCATGGTGGCATCGTAGCGGCGAAGTTCCTGATCTCGCAGTCGCCGGCGCCGATGCCAACGTAACCACTGTGATGGCAGCCATCTCATGGCCAAAGTCTACCGGAGAGGGCCTCCACTGTGCGGGCGGTGTTTCTACCACTTCTCCCTGTCTCCCTGCCTCCCTGCCCATGTCCCATGACTAAACATATCCCCACCGTCAACACCATCGCTGTCGTGTTAGCCGAGCCAAAGCTGGCATTCAGCCGCAGTGCCGGCCCTAACCTCTCAGGCCCCACGCGAAACTGGTTGAGCCAGGCCGTCGCCCACGCCACCCCCAGCCAGTCCAGCAGCCCCACCGCCGCCATCAAGATCGCGCCCAGCCCCACCGCCCCGGCCAGCCACCGTTGGA
>CAYUVT010000026.1:0-22780 GCA_964448165.1 uncultured Anaerolineaceae bacterium
TGATCGCGGATTCAGAGATCGGCGTATCGACCACTCGTTGTGGCCCGAATTCGCTCAACAGCCCCCGGGTGACTCCGAAGACACTGCCATAGAGCGCCACATCTTCTCCGGCGATGAACACGGCGGGGTCTTCGCGCATGAGCTGGGCGAGCGCCTCGTTCACCGCCGAGACGTACGGGATTTCGCGCACCGGGGCCGCCTGGGTCAATGTCATGCTCCACCTCCCGCTGGCGCCGAGCTGTATACATCCTCGTAAAGCGCCGACGGATCGGGGAACGGGCTCGCCTCGGCGAAGGCGATGGCTTCCTGAACCTCGGCGCGGACAATTTCATGCACCGAGGCCGCGGCTTCTGGTGACAAGATGCCCTCCTCGGCAAGCCGTGCCTCAAGCGTGACGATCGGGTCGCGCTGGCGCCACGCGAGCACCTCGCTGTCCTCGCGATAGCTGACGCCCATTCCGCGAATGCCTACGTGATCGAAGTACCGGTAGGTTTTGTATTCGAGGAAGGTCGGGCCCTCGCCCCGGCGCGCACGCGCAATCGCCTCGCCTGCGGATTCGAAGACAGCGACGGCATCCATGCCATCGGCCACCACTCCGGGCATGCCATAGCCCGCTGCCCTGTCGGCGATGTCGCGCACCGCCTGGTGGCGCTCCTGGCGCGTGAACTCGCCAAAGCCGTTGTTCTCACAGACGAAGATCACCGGGAGCCGGTAGAGCGCGGCCATGTTCGCTGCTTCGTGGAGCGTGCCTTCATTGCTTGCGCCGTCACCGAAGAAGCAACAGGTCACGTCATCGGTCCCGCGGTACTGGTTCGAAAACGCGGCGCCTATCGCGATGGGTGGCCCGGCCCCCACGATGCCGTTCGCGCCAAGCATCCCCAGGTCCAGGTCCGAGATGTGCATGCTGCCGCCCTTGCCCTTGCAGTAGCCCGTGGCCCGGCCGTAAAGCTCGGCGTACATCTTCCGAAGGTCGCCACCCTTGGCGACCAGGTGGCCGTGGCCGCGATGTGTGCTGGTAATCTGGTCGGTGTCTCTCAGGTGCACCATCACCCCGGCGGCAACGGCCTCTTCGCCGACGTAGAGGTGAAGGGCGCCGGGGATCTTCCCGGCCTCCATCAGCTTGCCCGCCTCCTCTTCGAAGATGCGTATCCGCACCATTCGGCGGTAGATATCCAGCAATATTTCGGGGGTGGCTTCGGGCATGCGCGCTCACCTCGACCGGGAATGGGCGAAGCATAGACCGTCGCCGTACGCCCTGCGACGGCACCCGCGCGGTAATTCCCTCACCACCGATGGGAGCCCATCCGCAACGGCTCGCGTGGCGGCGTCACCGGTTGGTAACGCTTCGCTTTCCACAGCGCCCCGCAACTGCACCCGCAACTCTCCCGGAATGCTCCGAAAACACTGGTGATGGAAGAGGAGCGACCTGCTGAGACTGGAGAGATCACCATCACGTCGAGGCTGACTCCCGACGGCTGGGCACTCGCGTGCGGCGCGCCCGGGTGCGATACCGTCCTCGCCGACGTGGCATGGATCGATATCAACTACAACATGGCCACCAACGTCGCCGAATCGCAGGCCAGCCCGCCTGATTTGTTCGACCTGCCGGCGCCGCACCTGCGCCGATACCGCCTGGGGGTGATGTTCCCGTTCGACTGGACGTGGTCTTCGGACCTGAAGCTCTGGCAGCTGGAGGGTTCGCGTCCTGCTGACCGGAGGCCGGTGGCACGCTCCCTCCGGATCATCCGCGGGAACTGGAACACTGCCGAACTTGGTCAGTTGGGTGCGCCCCCTTTCACCATCCGCTGCTGGGCCTGCGGGACACTGCAGGAAGTTGCGCCGTACCGCCGGAAGGGAACGCCACCGCTGGTGGCGGCGAGCGATGGAGAGACGGAACGCGGAGCTCCAGCTGCTTCACCCGGGAATCCGGTGCCCGTGCGGAAGACGCTCTACGGCCCGGTGGTCAGTCACAAGCCCATCAGGCGATTCCGGTAGGCAGGAAGTCTCCTCGCCGGGGTGGCGAGCCCGGGCTGCGCGGCGGAACGCTTCCCCGCGCAGCGCCACTGCCCAAAGTACCTGCTTTGAGGAACGGTCCCGTCCGGGCCTATGCCCTGGCTGGGACCTGCTAGCCAATCCAGCGCTGTTCCCAGCCGCGGTCAGGTTGCTGCGCGGCAAAGGGCCACGGCGTCCCGAACGTCTCCTCGAAAACCACACTCTTCACGGGCTTGCGGTTCACAGGGCCCTGGCGGTCCGTGGGGTAACCCAGCGGGATGAGGCAGTAGAGCTGGTTGCTCTCCGGGATTCCCAGCATCTCGTAGAGCTGGTCCCGCATCGGCAGGTTGAAGATCGAGCTGCCGAGGCCCAGCGCCCGGGCGGCGAGCTGGAAGTTCTGCACGGCCGGGAACGTGCTTCCGCCAGGTGTCGAGTGGCGCCCGCGCATGCCCAGGACGGCGACAATCACCGGCACCGTATCGAGGTGGTGCGCAAGGTCCCGGACGCTCAGGAGCGAGAGGCGCTGATTGCGAGGCAGGGCGGCGATTTCGGCCTCGGAGCCATAGCGGGCCGAGTAGCGCGCCCACCCCTCAAGGGCCCATTCCTTCAGCTGCCGCTTGATGGCCGGATCGCGAATGATGATCCAGCGCCAGTCCTGGGCATTCTGTCCCGAAGATGCGCGGATGGCTGCGTCGAACAGCTGGAACAACACCTCATCAGGCACCGGGTCCGGCTTGAAGCGGCGCAAGGCGCGCGTGGTGTAGATGGTTGCGAACAGCCCGGGGTCATCATTCATGCAGGGATTGAATACCAGCAGCCCGCCGCTGTCCAAGCGGGCTGATCAGCAGGCATCGGTTTCCGCGGCAAGCAGCCGCCGCACCGCCCCAAGTATCTGGGCAGGCGTGAAGGGCTTCGCGATGAAGCTGATCGAACGCACGGTGTCATCCGCCCCGAATGGCATGTCACTCGCGTACCCGGACATGTACAGCACTTTGAGCCCGGGCTTGCGCGCCAAAAGCTCGCGAGCCAGCTCAACGCCGCCCATGCGCGGCATCACGATGTCGGTCACCAAGATGTCGATGCCATCTACTGCTTCGGCGGTGGCCTGCAGGGCGGCCAGGCCATCCGCTGCCGCCACAACACGCATGCCGGCTGATTCCAGCACTCGCCGGGTCATCAGCAGCAGCTGTGGTTCATCTTCAACCAGGAGCACCGAGCCCGTTACGGGCACAACTTGCCTGTCCTCCTCGCGTTCAACCGGCGCCCCGGCAACCTCCGCGGCAGGCGCGATGAAGGTGAACGTGGTCCCGGCGCCAGGGGTGCTTTCGGCCCAGATCGCTCCCGAAGCCTGCTGCGCGATGCCGTAACAGGTCGCCAGGCCCAGGCCGGTGCCCTTGCCGACCCCCTTGGTGGTGAAAAAGGGCTCGAAGGCCCGCTGCAGGGTTTGCTCGTCCATGCCAACGCCTGTGTCGGAGACCTGGATACCGGTGTACCTGCCCGGCGCCACGCCCCGAGCACTGGCCGCGCCCGGAGAGGACAGGTCGACGGCGAGAGATCGCACCGTAATCGCTCCACCCCGGGGCGTCGCATCGCGAGCGTTCAACACCAGGTTCAGCACCACCTGTTCGAACTGGACGGGGTCCATGACGATGTGGCCGGCGGACTCATCCAGCACCAACTCGAACTGGACATCGCTCCCAAGCAGCGGTCGCAGCATCCGGTTCACTTCGGTTAGCGCATGATTGAGGTCAAACGTTTGCACCTGGACAACCTGCTTCCGCGCGAAGGCCAGCAGCTGCTGGGTTAACTGCGACGCGCGCCGCGCAGCTTTCACCACCTCCTCGATGTCCTGGCGCGCCGCCGATCCGGTGGGCAGCGCGTCTTCGACCAACGACGAATAAGTGAGGATGACCGTCAGCAGATTGTTGAAGTCGTGGGCGATTCCACCGGCCAATCGGCCGATGGCTTCCATCTTCTGGGATTGGGCGAGTTGTTCGCGCAGGCGTTCACGCTCGGTGATATCGACGGCGACCCCAACCACTCCCTCGATACCGCCATCCTGCCCAAACAGCGGCCCGTAGAACGCATCGAAGACGAGCGTCCCGTTGGCTATCTGGAGGTTGACGGATTCGCCCTTCAGCGCGCGGCGGATGGCATCGGCGCGCCCATCGATATCATCGAAGAAGTCAAATGCGGAACGTCCCACCACCTCCCCCGGCTCGAAGCCGACCATGGCGAGGGCCTTCCCATCCGAAAGGGTAAAGACGCCGTCCCGGTCGGTGGCGAGAATAATCACGGGTGCGGCCCGCACCACCGCGGAGAACAAGTCTCGCTGCTGCCGCAGCTGGTTCTGCATGGCCCGGGCTTCGGTGACATCCTGCACGGTGCCGATCATGTGCAGCGGCCGGCCATCTTCCGAGAAGATGACCTCGCCGAGCTCATGCACGATGCGGGTGCTCCCGTCGTCGGCCCGCACCACCCGGTGGTCGATCGAGTACCGCTCGCCACCGAGAGCGGACGAGACGGCCTCCTCGACGAGATGCCGATCCTCCGGATGCACCCGATCGAGGAAGGCCGGGTAGGTTGCCTCGAATTCCTGTGGCTCGAGCCCGAAGATGCGGTAGATCTGGTCGGACCACCAGTGGGCGTTCGTCTGAATGTCCCAATCCCAGTTGCCGATGCCGGCGACTTCCTGGGCCCGGGTCAGACTGGCCTGGCTCCGACGGAGCTCATCTTCCGCCAGCGTGCGATCGGAAACGTCGATGCAGGAGAGCATCACACCGGTGGGCTCGCCGGCGTCGTCGGTAACCTGGCTCGCGGAGACCTGGACAACGAACGGCTCACTCCCGCGACGGAGCGCCCGCAACTCGCCTGACCACGCACGCTCCACGCTGAGTGAACGGATAACCGTCGCGATTCGCTCGGGCTCGGCCCAGAAATCCTGGATCGGCCGCCCCAGCGCCTGCTGCTCGGCGGCGAGCTCCCACATACGCGCGAACGCCCGGTTGATGTAGGTGAGCCGCCCCTCAACGTCGGTGATCGCGATGGCGCTGAGCGAAACCGCGAGCGCGGCCGCCGAACGCTCAAGCTCATCGTGGGCGCGCTTGAGCTCGGTGACTTCCTCATGCGCGACAACGCAGAGCGGCCGATCGAGCCCCCTGACCGCGGCCGCGTTCATGACAAACCAGCGCTGCCCCTCGACCGTCTGAATTGGCACCTCGGCACGAAGGTCAGCCCGCGCTCCCGAGAGCACTTCGAGCAGGAGGTCCCGCACACGCTCATCGCACAACGCGAGGTAGCTGCCGCCTACACCGGCCGACGCCCATGGTTCGCCGGCGCGAAGCCCGAACTCCGTCCATGCCCGGTTGACCTGCACGATCGTGCCTTCCGCATCGACCACGGCAACGTGGGCGGCCAGCCCATCCAGGGTGGCCTGGAGGAGGGCGAGCGAGGTTGCCATCGCGGTCCTGGCCTCGGTGGCCGCCGCCTCCGTGGCCTTACGGTCGCTGATGTCCTCCACCACCATCACGAAATGGAGCGGGATACCGTCCTCCGATCGGCGCAACGAGACGGTGATCTGTACCCAGATGACGGTGCCGTCCTTCCGGATGTAGCGCTTCTCTGCCGTGTACGTCTCGCGTTCGCCCGCCACGAATTCGGCCAGTGCGCGCGTATCGGATTGCAGGTCATCGGGATGCGTGAGCCCGTCGAACCCCATGCCCAGGATCTCCGCGCGGGTGTACCCCGTGATTTCGCAAAGACGGGAATTCACGCGCAGCCACGAACCATCGAGCCCGACATGGGCCATCCCCACCGCCACTTGTTCGAACGTGGCCCGGAAGAGTTCCTCGCGTTCGAGCAAGAAGGCCTCCGCCTCGACCCTATCCGAAACGTCGTGGGAAACGAGGAGGACCGCTTGCTCCTCCACCGCTGCCGCCGGGATGGGAGTGACGTGAACTTCGAACCAGCGAGCAACTCCGGAGCGTGTCACCAGTCGCAGTACCTGGCGCTGGCCAGGCTCACCCTCCCGCTCTCTCAAGAACCAGTCCACCGCGAACTCGTGATCCTCCGGGTGGACGAAGGTCAGGGCTGGCGCCCCAACGATTGCGGAAAGGGGATAGCCGAGCAGGCGCTCATGGGCGGAATTCGCGTTGAGGATTCGACCATTCGCGTCCACCAGTGAAATGAGGTCTGGCGAGCCATCAAGGACGTAACGGAAAAGCGTCTCCTGACGCTCGCGAGCCTGTTCTGCCTGGCGCAACGCCGAAAGGTCACGGATCACCGCGGTGAACACCGGAGCCTCTCCCGTCTCGACTCGAGCGATCGACGCCTCTGCCGGGAAGACGGTCCCGTCACTCCTGAGCCCGAGGATTTCCGGCCTGGCATCCATCCTGGTGTCGGCAGCACCCGAGGCGATAAACCCGGCGACGAAGCGGCGATGGCTGCCCCGGGATGCTGCCGGGATGAGCACGTCGAGCGGCTTTCCGAGCAGCGCGCCCGGTTGATAGCCAAACATCTCGCAGAGCGCCCGGTTGGTATGGATGATCCGGCCGCCCTGGTCCACCGTGATCACCGCGTCAGAGGCAAGGTCGAGCACCGCGTCGAGGAAGGCAGGCGAATTCCCAGGACGGAAGGTCGCGCCCTTGCTGGCGGAAATGGGTTCCATGGGTCTCACCGGATGGTCTGCCTCGCCCTGGCAGCAGCCTCCACCGGTGCATACTTCGCGGCAGGCAGCCGGACACTGCGGAGAAAAGTGGTCGTCAACGGGTGATTCATCAACCTGCGAGTAACTTTCGCGAGAGTTTACCACTCATTCCGCCAAGTGTTACACGCGTCCAGGTGTGCGGGATCGGGGAAAACCCGCCCTCGCGTGAACGCGCTTACGTTTTGCAAGGGAAACGAACGAAAACTACCTGGTTTCCGGTCAGTCGGCTCAGCTCAAGGCGCCGCTCGCCAGCAACCCGGCCACTTCGTCGTCCGGGAGTTCCAGGAGTTCAGTGACAACCTCGAACGTGTCCGCGCCCGTCTGTCGAACGCCCTGGTACTCCGGGGGGCGCTCGCCGTTGAATCTCGCGGGGAAGCGGTCGATCCCGTATGTCCCCCGGCCCTCGGCTTCGGCCGTGCCGAAGAAGCCCCTTGCAGCCAACTGCTCGTCGTGGCCGGTCAGGTCGGCGGCATCCTGGACGGGCCCGGCTGCGATGCCGGCAGCCTGGCACCGGCGCGCAACCTCGTAGCGATCGAGTCGCTGTGTCCAGGTCTCGATGAACGCATCCAGGGCGTCCGCATTGGTCAGTCGCGCTTCGTGCGTGGCGAAACGCGGGTCGTGGCGAAGCCCTGGCTGGCCCATGAGTTCCGCCAGGGCACCCCATTCCGAGTCACCCCTGACCGCGATGGCCACCCACTGGTCGTTGCCGGCGCAACGGTAAATGCCATGGGGTGCCCACGCTCCGAACGGGTGCCGGTTCCCCACAGGCTCGGGATTCCTTCCGTTGGCCAGGTAGTCGAGCAGTGCCGGGGCCATGATGCCAAGGCCAAGCTCGTACTGCGAAAGATCGACGGCGAGCCCGCGTCCAGTCCGTTCGCGGTACCCGAGCGCTTCGAGTGTGGCGAGGGCCGCGGCCAGCCCGCTGAGGTGGTCGGTAAGCGAGAACCCGTACCCGAGCGTGCGCTCTCCCGGGGGATTCGTCAGGTAGGTGAGCCCGGTCAGGGCGTGAATGGTGGGCGCATAGGTGACGAAGTCTTTCCAGGGGCCGTCCTGCCCCATCCCGCCCATGGAGATGACGCTCACGCCCGGGTGAGCTGCGGCAAGCGACTCGTGGTCGAGCCCCCAACGCCGCAAGACTCCCGCCGAGAAATTCTCGATGACCACGTCCGACTTCGCGGCCAGGAGCCGCGCGACACGCCGCCCCTCCTCCGTGGCCATGTTGATCGTGACACTGCGTTTGTTGCGGTTCCAGCATACGTAGTACGGGTGGTCCGGGGTGTTCGCGCCGCCTCCACGCGCGGCGGTCCCCACCTTGATGACGTCAGCGCCAAGGTCGCCGAGCACCCGCGTTCCAAACGGCCCGGCGAGCACGTGCGTGAAGTCCATGATCCGCACGCCTTCGAGTGGCCGCGCCGACGGGACGCCCACAACCTCCGCGCTCCGTTCCTTCGGTCGCCACCCAACATCTGCAACGCGTCTGCCCGGCGCCGGGTGCGGACCATCAGCTGCCGTGCGGAAGAGCCGTCCGGGGAAGGGCACGCGGCCGAAACCGGGGACGTCCTGGTCTTTCAGGTAGCCGCGGGCGGCGATCTGGGGGCTTTTCGTGAGCGCCTCTTCGACGTTCCAGACCACCCCGAATGGCTGGTGGCGCCGTTGCGCTTCGAAGAAGAGCTCCTCGCCATTCCGGCTGGCGACCCACTCACGCAACACCTTCATCACGTAGGGCAGGTTTCGCACCATGGCGACCACGTTGGGGTACTTTTCGGGGTCGGCGAGGTCCTGCGCGGCCCCCTCTTCGATGAGCCATGGGACCAGCACTTCGGTCAGCTTCAGCGAGGCCGTCACCATCACCCCGTGGCCGTCCGCCGCGGTGTAAACCTCGTAGGCGCCGCTCCAGTGCAGGCTACCCTGCCGCGGAGCGATGCTCGTCTTCCAGGTGCCGTCGGGGAAGAACCACTCCATCAGCACCTGCTCGGTGCAGCTCACCAGGGCCTCATGGGCCGACAGATCGACATGCTGGAAGCTGCCCGTTGCGCGCGCAGCGCGATGGGCGGCAAGCGCGCAAACAGCGGCGTAGAGTCCCACCGTGTGGTGGCTCTGGTTGCCATAGCCGGAAAGCGGCGGCGTGGAGGCGTTCCCCGTCACCGAGGCCGAACCACACATCGCGTTAGCGACCAGGTCGTTCACCCGCCAGCCAGCGAGCGGCCCATCGAGCCCCATAGGTGTCACACTGACGCGTGTGAGCGCCGGGTTCGCGTCCCGAAGCTCGCCAGGCGCGAATGGCGCCGCAGCGGGATGCCAGTCTTCCACCAGGATGTCCGCGGCGCCGAGCAGGCGAAGAAATGCCGCCCTGCCGTCCCCCGCAGCCAGGTCCAGTGTCAGTGTCGATTTTCCAGCGTTGTACCACGTCTCCTGGATCGATGGGCCGCCGGCCCCGAAGAAGGGGGGCTCACCTGCGAGCGGATCGCCCGATGGAGGCACGATTCGCACCACCTCGGCCCCGCCATCCGCGAGCAGGCGGCCCGCCAGCACGCCGTTCCACCCGGCGGATTCGATCACACGAAGCCCTGAGAGCGGACTGGTGAAACTCATGGGCCGGGATCATACGTTGCCGGCCGCTCGTGATGCATTGCACCCCGGGCGCTGTCGACTCCCGCCGCAACGGTCGATGGAAGGTACAGGGCCCCACAGAGGAGGGCGCCGGGGTAAATCCCGGTTGTGCTTGCCCGATTCCTCGGTTAGGGTGCTTCAAGCCCTCAGGAGACTGGAGCAGGTGTTCTGATGCCGTTGTCCCCGCACCGGCCGACCCTGGCAACCATCCTGGTCGCCGTTGTCGCCACGCTTGCCGCAGTGGGCCTTGTTAGCCGTGCCACTGCGACTACCCCGCCGAACGCCATCGCCGAACGCGCCATGCAGGACCTCGGGACCTGGCAGGGCGAATGCTGGCAATGGATGAAGAAGGTCGTGTTCGAAGCCACCGGAAAGACGGTCGGGTTCGACTACCGCCAGGGCTACCTCGAAGCCGGAGCGGTCGAAGTCAGCCTCGATGAGGCCGGGCCCGGCGACATCATCCAGATCGCCAACGACCGCTGGACGAGCCCGGATGCCGACTATCCGGGACTTCACACCGCCATCATCCTCGACGCGAATGGCGACGGGACGTTCGATGTGATCGACTCGAACCAGCTCTGGGACGGCATTGTCCGCCTTCGGCCAGGCTACGACCCGGTCGCGCTATCAGCTTCCCGCGGCCTCAATTTTCACATCTACCGCATTACCGCGGGATCGGCGCCACCGGCAGCCGTCCGGCCCCCGCGCCCTGAACCGGCAGCGAGCTTCGCGCCCGGTGACCGCGCCCGCGTCAACACCCCCGGCGAGTGCCTGAACCTGCGAACCGAACCGGTCGGGAATGTCATCACCTGTGTGGCCCACGGCACCAGCACGACAGTGATCGGCGGGCCCGTGACCTCGGCGGGCCTGACCTGGGTCCAGGTCCAGACCCCCTCGGGTTCGGGCTGGATGGCCGCCCAGTACCTCCAGAAGGAGCCATCGGCCGCCGCAAGCCCGAGCGGCACGGGAGGCGTGAACCCCGTGTTCCAGTACCGCGCGTTCATCCCGCTCACATCGAGCGACTGACCCCGTGCCCGGCATGACGACTTGTCGCGGCTCCAGGTGGTGACACCGGGAGCCGCCCCGGCCTAGGCTGAAACCACTCCCCAATCCGGAATCTGTGACCACATCGTGAGCGTCCATCCCGCCGCCCCTCCCCGGCTGCGCCCCGGCCAGGCCGAGGCACTCAAGCGGTACGCCGAAGCTCTCCGCGCCGGCTCCGCATCCGAACTCGTGGTTGTTCCTGTTGGTTATGGCAAGACGGTCATCGGCGTCGGGTCGTTCGAGGTCGCGACGGGAGTGGCCGGCGCCGATACCTGCCTGTACCTCACGCCCACTGACGTCCTCAGGACGCAGGTGTACAACGGCGTCGAGAAAGCGCTGCGCGTCATCGGCAGCACGCGCACGATCCGCAAGATCCTCGCCGAGAACGCCGCACTCGACCGCATCGGTGCGACGGCCGCGAACTTCATCGTCGCCAGCTATCAGCAGGTTGCCGCCGCCCCCTCCCGCTATGCCAGGCTCTGCATGGGCCGGCGCGTCCACCTGGTCTGCGATGAGGCGCACCACCTGGGCGAACGCGGACAGTGGGCCCAGGCACTGGCCCGGCTGCCCGTCCGCACCACGCTGCTTCTTTCCGCCACGCCCGTCCGGCTCGACCGCGACCCGCTTGCCGGCGCGCGGTACGTCTACGACCCTGAGCTCGACGGCCAGGTCATCGATCCCCTCCTCCACGTCACCATGCGCCAGGCCTGGAAGGAGGGCGGCATCCTCAAGCGCCTGAACATGCAGATGAAGGACTACGCAGTCGAACTCCGTAATGCCGAAGGCGAGGTGTATGAATTCACCGCGTCGCAGATGGCCGAGCTCCCCGATTTCGACCAGCGCTGTGTCCGTCAGCAGCTCCGCTGGAACGAAGATTATGTCCAGCCACTGGTCCGGGAGTTTGCCCTCACCCTTCAGCGCAAGAACCAGGTCGCCCCGGGGCAGCACCAGGGCCTGGTCTTCGCGGCGACCACTGAACACGCCAACCACCTTCTTCGTGTCTTCGGCCGCTGGCATCCGTCGCTGCGTTGCGTGGTTGTGCACAGCGGCGAAGACATCAGCGCCGCCGAGAACGAACGCCGCATGGCCGACTTTCATGCCGGCAAGTACGACGTCCTTATCCAGGTCAAGAAGGCAAGCGAGGGCTTCGATGCGCCGACCGTGAGCGTCCTGCTAAAGCTCGATGCGGTGTTCAGCCGGGAGCCGGTGATCCAGCAACTCGGCCGCGGCCTTCGGTTTAACCACGCACTCCCGGCCGCCGAGAACATCCTGAATGTCTTCATCGGCCGGGACCCGCGGCTGGCGTCTATCATCGAGCACCTGGAGCGGGAGTCTCCGCCGGTCGCGGTGCGGCCCGAGCAGGCCGAATCAGCACCGGTCCCCGATAGCCTGCTCGACGACGAGGACACCAGGCCGGAAACCGATGACGAGCGCCCCTCGGCCGAGATCCTCGATGTTGAGGAGGCCGGCGACGCCTACCTGGATGAGACCGGCCGCCTGGTGGAAGGGCAACAGCTCACGATGTTCGGCGTGGCCGCGCCCCTGCCCCCGCCCCGGTCCAGCCCGCGGGCGGCCGAGGCACCCACGGTGGAGGTTGTCGACATCGCCGGAGAACTCCAGGAGGCCATCGAGTACTGCCGATCGTGGACCAACCGCGCGGCCCGGGAACGGGCGAAGCGGCTCGGGCAGGGAGAAAACCACCACGCCGCGCTCAACCTTGCCTACGCCCGTGAGTCGGGAAGGAAGGGAACCCTCTCGACGCCGGCAGAGTACCGGCATAAAGGCGACTGGATGAAGCGCCGCTACCTGGAACTATTGGGGTAGCGGCGGCCTTTACACGGCCCGCACCGGGCGGGCGCCTGTCAGCTCCAGCAGGTCGGCAAGGCGCAAACGCACGTCCCAGCCGCGCTGGCCGGCGCTCACCAGGACGTCATCGAAAAGCGTCGCTGTCTCTTCGATTAGGACGGGGAACCCCTTGCCGAGCAGAGCCAGGGCGCTGATGCCCCCCACCTTGAGCCCGGTGTAGGCTTCGGCGTCGCGGTGGCTTGCCATCCGGAGTCTCTTCAGCCCCAGCGACTGAGCCAGCACCTTGAGGTCGATCTCCAGCGACGACGGCATCATCACCAGGAAGGGCTTCCCGCCGGGAGGCTCCTGCTCCACTACGAGCGTCTTGAGCACCTGGTCGGGCGGTGTTCCCGTGACACGCGCGACTTCCTGGGCCGAGCGAATGGTGTCGTCGAACTCGAACACCCGGTGGGGGATCTTCTTCTGCTCCAGCATGCGGATCGCGAGCGGCTTTTGTGCTGCCACGGGCGGTCCTAGAGGTGCTGGCTCACGCCACCGTCGATGTGGAACACCTGCCCGTTGAGGTATCCCGCGGCGTCGGATGCCAGGAGCACGGCAAGCGCGGTAAGCTCTTCCGCCTTGCCAAACCGGCGCATCGGCACGAACCGCATCAACAGGTTCGCTCCGATTTCATCCGGCCCCCGCCCGGGTGTCCAGTCCATCCATCCGGTGGCGATACAGTTAGAGGTCATGTTCCGTCCGCCAAGCTCCTGGCTGAGCGCTATCGAAAGCCCCTCCATACCCGCTTTCGCCGTCGTATAGGCAGCGAGCCCTTCCACACCGCGCTCCGCGAAGATGGTGCTCACGAAAATGAGCCGCCCGGGCTCGCCCTCCGGGAACTCCCGGATAAACGATCGCGCGGTGTAGAACGCCCCGCTCTGGTTCACGGCCTGGACCCGCGCGAACTCAGCATCGGTGACCTTCTCGATCGGCTTCGCGAGGGGTGCGTCGGCGTTGTAGACCAGGATCGTCGGCGCACCGAATTCCTTGATGACCTGCTTCAGGCCAACCTGCACGTTCGTCGGAAGCGTGACATCCCAACCCTGGGCCAGGGACCTGCGGCCCATGTCAGCGACCGCTTTCGCGACACGCTTCGCCTCCATCACTTCGTCGCCATCAAGCGTGGATGAAGCGGTGGCAACATCGGCGCCAGCCTCGGCCAGCCCAAGCGCGATCGCCCGGCCCGCCGGGTTCGCGAAGCCAACAACAAGCGCTCTCTTGCCCGAAAGGTCGAACCCCGGCTTGCGGTTCCACTCAGCCACGGGACACCTCCGCCGGCTCGCTCACGACCCACCCGGTGGGAGCCACACCGCCGGCAAGGCCTCCGCCATCGATCACGAATGATTCGCCGGTCACGTAACTTGACGCATCGGAACAGAGGAATACCGCCAGTGGACCCAGCTCCCAGGCCTCCCCGAGGCGCCGCGCGGTGATGAACCGGCCTCGCTGCTTGCGCATCGCATCTTCCTGTTCATCACGTGGCGGGCGTTGGGAGACGAACCCCGGGACAATGCAGTTCACCCGGATGTTCTCGCCGACGACCTGGGCCGCCAGGCTCTTGGTGAGCGAAATAACCCCGGCCTTCGCCGCGGCGTACCCGATCGACTGGGGCGACGAGCGCAACGCCGTGCCGCTCGCGACATTCAGGATGACTCCACCCTGGTCCTGCTTCAGGAATTGGCGCACCGCGGCGCGCGAGCAGTAGAAGGTGCTGTAGAGGTTCACCTCGATGGTGTCGTGCCAATCGGCATCGTCGAGTTCGTGGATGCGCGCACCCGCGCCCCGGGCGTCGCCAATGCCAGCGTTGTTCAGCATCACATCGAGCCGCCCGAAGTGGGCCACGGTCTTTTCGATGAGCGCGTCGCACTCCGGCCGCGACTGCACGTTCGTTGGCACTACCAGCGGCTCACGGCCGCAGGCTGCTTTGATCTCGGCTGCCGCGGCTTCCAGCTGTGATGCCGTGCGGCTGGCGATGCAAATGTCCGCGCCCGCCTCGCCGAGCGAAATCGCCATTGCCTTGCCCAGCCCCCGGCTACCGCCGGTCACGATCACCACCCTGCGCGGTGGACCGTCGAGACGCAGTTTTTCCAGGACCAAGGGGCTCCTCCGAGTTTGATCTGCGCGAATGATAAGTCAGTGGCACGTGCGCGGTCAGAATGCGAGGCGCAACCCGCCAATGACCAGGGTCAAGCCCGCCACGGCGAACCGGTACAGTACGAAGGGCAGTAGCGTCCTCGTTCGCAGGTAACGCAGCAGGAAGTGGATTACGGCGAACCCCACGGCCGCCGACATGATGAAGCCGATACCGAGCACGAGGCCATCGCGGCCCGACAGCCCGGTCAGGTCGCGAGCGGTCAGCGCGGCGGCACCCACAAAAGCAGGTGTGCCCAGCAAGAAGGCGAAACGGGCCGCGTCGTCACGACGGATGTCGCGAAAGAGCCCGGCGCAGAGCGTCGCCCCGGAGCGCGACACCCCCGGGATGAGCGCGGCTGCCTGCGCGATCCCAATGAACGCAGCATCGGCCAGGCCGATGGTCTCCATGGTCCGCCGATTCCTAGTGCGCCCGTCGGCTATGAGCATCACGCCGCCGAACGCGGCGAGCGTGAGGGCAACCACCCACGGTTGCCGCACGTTCTCCTCTATCCAGTCATTGAAGAGGAGCCCTACCACCGCCGCGGGAATCGAACCGAACGCGATGAGCCACAGCAGGCGGCTCTCTTGCGAGTGTTGGGTGAACCGCAGCTGGTGATGGGCCAGGTCTCGCAGTCCGCCACCCACCATCCGCGCCCAATCACGCCAGAAGTAAACGAGGAGCACCAGCAGGGTCCCGCAGTGCAGACCCACATCGAACGCCAGGCCCTGGTCCTCCCAACCGAACAGGGCGGGCACGAGGATGAGGTGCCCGGAAGAGGAAATCGGGAGGAACTCGGCGAGACCCTGGACGATGCCGAGGATTGCCGCGCGCAGGAGGTCCATCTACCGCTCAAGGTCTTGCGGCAGGAGGCTATGGGCAAACGCGGGGCCGCACCAAAAGACGCGGCCCCCCGGCCGACGTCAGTCGACGCCGGCGATGCGCGTGTACCGTTCGATGACCGGCCGACCCGCGAGCAAGCCCGCGAGGGCCGCCCCCATCGCCTTCATATGGTCGGTCTGGCTGTGAGCAGCGAACGCCTCGGCATCGCGGTACTGCTCGTAGAACAGGAAGAGGGTCGGGTCGCTATCCGAGACGTGGAGGGAGTACACGGGGACCTTGCCGGCCTCGTGCTTCTTCACGTTTCCGACCATCTCGGTGAGGACGGCACGCAGCTGGTCTTCCTTGCCGGCGACAGCCTGCAACTTGGCAAGCACAGTAATCATGAACCGTTGCTCCAGGGGAGTGATGGGGCAGGATTGTACGCGAGGGTCACTCGAGGTGCGCGCGGCATGCCGGCGGATTACGATCGCCCGAAGGTGTTCAAGCGCATTCCCGAACCGCGCGCCAATGAGCTCATCGAACGGGCCAGCCAATCGCCCCGGAGCAATCCATCGACCCTTTACCCGGCGTGGTACCTGCACCGCTGGCATTTTCTTCCCGAAGGCTACCTGTCGCGCAGGAGTGCCGCCGGCTATGAGTGGCTCATCCGCAACCTGTACAACACCGGCGTGGAGAATGCGCTCATTCGCAAACTTGTCCGGAGAGTGCGCTCGGCGCGGCCGGCAGCGGTCGTCGAGTTCGGGTGTGGCCCTGGCCGCCTGGTGCGCGCACTGAGTGAGCATTGCGGGGCCGCGGACGTGGTCGGACTGGACCTGAGCCCCTATTTGCTCGAGCGGGCCCATGCGCGGCTTACCCGGCCAAACGCACACCTCTTGCATGCGGACGGCCTTTCCACGCCGGCCGCCGAAGCCTCGTTCGACGTTGCTGTCGCCGCGCATTATGTCGGCCACCTGCCACCCCTCCTCCGCCCCGCGGCGGTCTCCGAGATAGCACGCGTGGTCCGTCCCGGCGGGCGGGTTATCATTGCGGACCATTCATGGCACCCGTGGCCCGAAAACCCGCTGCTCGTGCTCCGCAACATGTCGTGGCATGCAGCCCGGCTAATCCGGCTCCAGGTGTTCGACCGCACAGACATCCCCGGCTCGGAGGCAACAGCATGACCCACCCCATGGAGGCGGAATTCGAACGCATCCGCGGTTACCTTCAGCAGCAGGCCGCCGAGAAATCCATTCCCGAGCTTTTCGAGCGCGTGAAGGAAGGTATGGCCGAACTGTTGGACGCCGCCCGCTCCATTCCCGCGGCCGTGCTTTCAACCAATCCACCTGGCGATGAGTGGTCGCCACTTGACTGCCTGAAGCACGCGGTCCAGTCGAACCTGCAGGTGGCACAAGACGTGCTGCATGTCGCCCTCAGCGGCTCGCGGCCTGGTGAGCCAGAACCGGAACTCGCACCCGATCGCGACGGGCTCATTGCAGCCCAGGAGGCCTCACTTGAGTCGCTCTGGGCGCATGTCAGCGAGGCGGAACCACACTCGAACCTGCACGTCACCTGGCCTCACCCGTTCTTCGGCGAGCTGAACTGGCGGGAATGGCTCCTCTTTCTGCGCATCCACGCGAAGGACCACGCACGCCAGCTCGCTGCCATGCGCGAGGCGCTGCGTGCCTGAGCCCCGGCCTCTGCGTCTCGCCCACACCTCCGATGTGCACCTCGGCGCCTATGCCGGCAGCGGCGAAGGCAAGTGGCACGAGCGCCGCCAGCTCATGGAGGAGACGTTCCGGCGGGTAATCGACCTCGCGAACGATTCGGGTGCCGACGCACTGATCATCGCTGGTGACTTCTTCGACAACGACCGGGTGCCTGAAGAAACAGTAGTCTTCGCGGCCACCGAGATCCGGCGCTTTCGAGGGCAGACTTTCCTGCTCCCCGGAAACCACGACCCCATGGACCCGGGGAGCATCTACTGGCGCTATGACATGGAGGCCATGGCAAGGCGGTTGACTATCGTGCGCGAGCACCGGGGCGAACTCATCGAACCGGAAGGCATCGATGCCGTCTTCTGGGGGAGGGGCTACCTGGATAGCGACTGGCATTTCAAGCCCCTGGAGGGGCTCCCGGAGCGCATCGATCGCCGCTGGCACATTGCCCTGGGACACGGGCACTTCATCCCCGATGGCGGCGAATCACACCGTTCACTCCCGATTCGCGAGGCGGAAATCGCCTCGGCGGCCGGTCACTGGGACTACATGGCCTTCGGTCACTGGGAACCGCACGCGGACGTGAGCAGCGGGGGAGTCACGGCCATCTATTCGGGCGCACCTATGCCGTTGAGCGATGCGAACCGCCGTGCGGGGATGGCCGCCGTCGTGGACTTCGATGAGAACGGGGTGCGCTGGCGGATGCACCGCGTCGATCCCCGCCCGTTGGACGGAGCGGCCAAGTAGCTGGCGGCGTTTCCCGAAACCGGCCGCATGCTAAAGTTGAGGTTCGTGGCAGGGTAGCTCAGCCGGTCAGAGCGCACGACTCATAATCGTGAGGTCGGGAGTTCAAGTCTCCCCCCTGCTACCACGGGAATCGCTGAACAGCCTGCCGGCTTCCGCCGTGGACATACGAGGCCAACGACGGGGCCGCCGGCCCCACCCCACCACTCAGTTCCCCCGCTTCACGCCTGCACGCTCAGTGATAAAGTGGCGCGACACGCCCACCTCACCGGGAGAACCATGCCAATCCGCATCATCATCGCCGACGACCATGCCGTGGTCCGCCAGGGTCTCCGCATGTTCCTGGGCCTGGACGACGACTTCGAGATCATCGGCGAAGCGTCGAACGGCGCCGAAGCGGTGGAGCTGGCGCGCAAGCTCCAGCCCGATGTCGTCCTTATGGACTTGCTCATGCCCGTCATGGATGGGATCACCGCCATCGGCCAGATCCGCCGCGAAATGCCAGACGTCGAGGTCATCGCCCTCACCAGCGTCCTTGAAGACGCGTCGGTCGTTGGTGCAGTGAAAGCGGGCGCTATCGGTTACCTGCTCAAGGACACGCAATCCGAGGAGCTGCGGCGGGCCATCAAAGCGGCCGCGCAGGGCCAGGTCCAGCTCTCGCCCCAGGCGGCCGCACGTCTGATGCGGGAGGTGCGCACTCCCGAATCGCCGGAAACACTCACCGACCGCGAAACCGAGGTGCTGCGGCTGCTTGCCGCGGGCTACGCGAACAAGGAGATCGCCCGCGACCTGGTGATTGGCGAGAAGACCGTGAAGACACACGTAAGCAACATCCTCGCCAAGCTCGGCGTGCAGTCGCGAACGCAGGCCGCCCTTTACGCCGTGCGCATCGGCCTTGTCCCCGGGCCGCCGGAGGTCTAGGCGCGTGTCCACCGACGGTGGCCCGGACCCTGCGCTCGTGCGCCAGCTGTTCGCCACTATGCCGGTCGGCGTGGCGCTGTTCGACCGTGGCATGCGCCTGCTCGAATGGAACGACGCTTTCCGCCGCTTCCTGGAGGAGCACAAGCCCGAGATGGCGGAACGAGTGCGCGCCGGAGCCGCCCTCGCCGAGGTGTCGCCCTTCGCCACCGATCGTGCCGAAGCCCTCTTCCGGCTTGCACTCTCGGGCGAGCCGGTCCGGCGCGACGCCGTCCAATACGAGGGCCCCGCGGGCACGACGTACTGGGATATCCATTTGCAACCGCTGGTCGAAGACGGCGAGGTCGTCGGAGTGGTCGACACGATCATGGACGCGACGTCTCGCGTCCGCTCGGCCGAGACGCTTCGCCAGCGCGAAGGGCAGTTCAGGCGAGTCTTCGAAGAGATCAATGACGGCATCATCCTGAACGACTTCGAGACGGGCTTCGTCGCCGAAGCGAACCCGGCGGTCTGCCGGATGCACGGCTACACCCGCGAAGAGTTCGTCGGCATCGACCCGCTGAAGTTCATCCACCCCGACCATTGGGAACAGCTTGCCCAGTACCAGGACGCCGTGCGCGCCGGGGAGGACTGTCACATTCGCGCAAAGGATGTGCGTAAGGACGGCACTGTCTTCGACGTGGAGGTCATGGGCACCGCATTAGAGCTGGAGGGCCGCAAATACCTCCTGGCAGTGGTGCGCGACATCAGTGACCAGGTCGCCCGCGAGCGCGAGCAGGAGGAAGCACAGGCATTGCTCGAGCAGCGGGTCGAAGAGCGCACTCGCGAGCTCGGCAGCCTGCTCGATGTCTCTCGCGCGGTCCTTTCCACGCTCGACCTCGACAAGCTGTTCATCAGGGTGCTTGAGGAGATCGGCAACGTCATCCCCTACGGCGGGTCAAGCATCCTCGAAGTCGACGGGGACGTTCTGGAAATCAAGGCCTCCCGGAACATGTTCGACCCGATGGTGGACCCCGCATCGCGAGGCATGCGCTTCCCCGTGACGGCTGTCCCGCGGCTCTGGCAGGCCATGGTCGAGGGGCGCCCGGTGGTCATCGACGATATCTACGGAGAGACACCGGAGGCCGCCGAATACCGGGGGGTCGCGGGCGAGAACTTGCGGACCATCTTGCGGTTTGTGCGGACGTGGATGGCTGTGCCCCTTGCCCATGGCGGCGAAGTGCTCGGCGTGCTCATCATCTCCGACCCGTCGCCCGGTGCGTTCTCGCAGGCGCAGGCACAGCTGGCCGCTGCCTTTGGAAACCAGGTGGCGGTAGCCATAGCCAACGCCCGCCTGTACCGGGAAGTTGAGCGCCGCGCGCGCGAGATGGAGGGGCTCGCAGGCGTGGCGGCCGCCCTCACCTTCGATGCACCAGCGCAAGAGACGTTGAACGTCCTGGCCCGGCGCGTGGTCGAGGCGTCTTCGGCAATCGCCTGCTCGATTACCCTGTTCAGCGAACGTGGCGACTACGTGATGGCCGGACACCATGGACTCCCCGACGGCTTTCCCGGCGCGATGGTTGCGGCAGTCGAGCGGGGAGCCCCGTCGGTGACTATGGCGGCGTTTCGCTCGGGCCAGCGCCAGGTGCTACGGCAATCCAGGACACGGACACTCAGCGACCCCCGGTATGCCCCGGTTCACCAGATGCTCGCCAGGGTCGAGTGGGAAACGGCCGTGATCACGCCAATGGTCTCGCGCGGGAGGCCCCAGGGCACGCTCGACGCCTACTATCCCGACCATCATGATCCGGACGCCGACGAGCTCCAGCTATTGAGCGCGATGGCCAGCCAGGTGGCCATCGCCGTGGAGAATGCGCGCCTCTTCGCCGAGAGCCAGCGGCGCATTCGCGAAATGGACGCGCTGTACCGGGTAGATGAGCAGCTTCACCAGTCGCTTGTGCTCGACGAGGTGCTGCGGGCCCTGACTGACGCGGCCATCGACGTGCTCGACGCCGACCGCAGCGCTGTCCTGATCTTCGATGAGAACACCCGCGAGCTGCGGGTCCGCGCAACCTCGGGACTGAGCAACAGCCAGGTCCAGGCACTCGTCGATTCGCTCAACGGGCTCGATGCGACCACCATCGAGAAGCTGGACGTGCCGCGCGTAGTCCCCGACACCTCGCGCGATCTCCGGATGGTCCAGGATGTGAGCCGGGCCGTCGGCCTCGCCTCGGTCATCGATGTTCCGATCACCATCGCGGGCAAACGATTTGGCCTCTTCAGCATGGGCTGGGTCGACCATCACGAGATCAACTCCGACGAAGTGCGGATGGCATCGGCCATGGGGCAACGCGCCGCGGTCGCGATCGAAAACGCCCGCCTGTACGAACGGGCCCAGCACGCCGCCTCCCTGGAAGAGCGCCAGCGGCTGGCGCGTGAACTTCACGACTCGGTGTCACAGGCACTCTACGGCATTTCGCTGGGCACCCGCACTGCGAAGACGCTCCTCGAGCGCGACCCGGCCCGGGTTGGAGAGCCATTGGAGTACGTCTCCGGGCTGGCGGAAGCCGGTCTCGCAGAGCTCCGCGCGCTGATCTTCGAACTTCGCCCGGAGTCCCTGGAAGCCGAGGGGCTGCTCGCGGCCTTTGAGAAGCAGTTCGCCGCCATGCACGCGCGCCACGGCATCGTGATGGTCACGAGCCTCGAGGGTGAGCCGGACCTCCGGCTCGACCTGAAAGAGGTGCTCTACCGCATCGGCCAGGAGGCCATGCACAACACGGTGAAGCACGCCCGCGCCACAAAGGCATGGGTAACGCTGCGGAAAGCCGATGGACGCGTCACACTCGAAGTACGCGACAACGGCGTCGGCTTCGACCCGAACGGCGAGTTCCCGGGCCACCTTGGCCTCCGATCCATGACCGAGCGGGCCACCAGCTCGGGCGGCACCCTGACCATCGAGAGCGCGCCCGGTTCGGGGACGACCGTCCGAATCTCGGTCCCGGCCATCCCCGGGCACCTCCCGGCCGGCGCCGGCGGGTCGACGGCGTGAACCGGGCCGCGAGTATCCGCTCCCTCGCCCTCACGCTCCGGGACTGGCCGGCGCATCTCCAGGCGCCGGGACGAACCGCAACTCCCGCCAGCCGCGCAACGAGTTGAACGCCGCAAGGCGCGTGCCCTCGCGGAGGCTCGTCAGCGGTATCTGTCCCTCGACGATCTTGCCCCGGGCCAGTAGCTCGGCCCTCAGCGTGCCGGCCAGCAGTCCATCGGATACTGGCGGGGTGACCCAGCGCCCATCGATGCAGACGGCGATGTTCCCGATGCAGGTCTCGGTCACGTACCCGGCGGGGTTCCAGAGGATGACCTCTTCGCAATCCGGGCGGGATGCCGCGGCCGCTTCATAAACCGCTCGCCGCGTGGTCTTGTGGAAGACAAACGGGCTCGCCGGGTCGACCGGGGTGAGGGCGAGGCCCGCAGTCACCGGCGCAGCCGAACCTGCTACGAGCGTTGACGTCTCCACCCGGAATGCGCCCCCCTCGTCGAGCAACAGCCGCACGCGCAACGGCTGGCACCCGCCGACAGCCCGGTCGAGTGCGCGGCGCACCCTTCGGCGGTCGAACGGGAACCCGAAGTAGCGCGCGGACTGGTGAAGCCGGTGCAGGTGGCGCTCCAGGAGAAAGAAGCCTTCTCCCGGCGTCCAGAGGATGGTCTCGATGAGCGAGAAGGGCGTGACGTCCCGATCGAGCACACGTGCCTTGGCAAGGCACTCTGCGTATTCGCGCCCCGGACGTGAGTCCCAGACGATACCGCTCCCCACGTTGTAGGTTGCCGTTCCCCTCGCCCTATCGACCGTTGCCGTGCGGATAGCCACGTTGAAACGCGCCCGCCGGCCCGGTCCAACGTAGCCAACCGCTCCTGTGTACACGCCCCGCGGCCAGCGTTCGAGTTCTTTGATAATGGACGCCGTCCGTACCTTCGGTGCGCCCGTGACCGACGCGCAGGGAAACGTGGCTGCGAAGAGCTCCGCGAGCGGGGCATCAACCTCGGCCGTAACGTCCGAGGTCATTTGCAACACGGTCGGGAACCGCTCCACCCGGAACAACGCGGGGACTCTGATGCTGCCAACCCTGGCCACGCGCCCCAGGTCGTTGCGGACCATGTCGACAATCATGAGGTTCTCGGCGCGCTCCTTGGGCGAAGCGCGGAGGGCCGCCGCCCGGCGCCGGTCCTCCGCATTCGTCCGGCCCCGGTTGGCTGTGCCTTTCATTGGGCGCATCA
>CAYUVT010000027.1:0-22355 GCA_964448165.1 uncultured Anaerolineaceae bacterium
AAGGGGAATGCTTCGGGTGCCGCAGGTCAACCGGGTCTGAGCTGGCTGACGCAGGACAAGCCCGGTGTCCAGTTCGACAGCAGGTGCACGGCCTGACATTTCCCGCTCTGGGCGCGACCCCTCCCGCGCCTGGCACAACGACGAGGGTGAGCTTGGCTCAGGCGGTTCGAACGCGCCCGCTCCGCGGGCACCCCGTGGCGGATCGATGGTACCAGCGCCAGGAGCTGGTGGCGCATGCGCGCCGCTTCCGCGGGCGCCATCACGCAGCCGCCATCGCGGTTGTGGTATTGCTGGCTGTCGTCGCATTCCGGCTCTTCCCGGGACAGGATGTCACCATCCTGAGCAACGGCCAGGCCTTCCGGGTCAACGCTGTCTTTGACGCGCCGCAAGAGGCCCTCGGAGCAGCGAGCATCAGGCTGCAGCCCGGAGACCGCCTCCTGGTCGCCGATGCCGACCGCCATGCTTCCATCGCAGTCCAGCGAGCACGCCCCGTTACCGTCGCCGTCGATGGGGAATCGCTGGCCTTCGGCACGACAGCCGCCACGGCAGGTGGTGCGCTGGCCGAGGCAGGCGTGGTGCTGCGACCGGGGGATGTTGTCCTGATGGATGGCGTACCGGCATCCGAGCGAGCGCCGCTTGCAGGTGTCCGGTACGCATCCGGGTTACCCCCGGCATCCGCTTCGTCGGTGACGCGCCCGGTTGCGCTCTCGGTCGTTCGCGCGCGTCCCTACACCGTGTACATCGATACCGTTCGCGTGGATGTGAGCTCCGCCGCTACCACAGTCGGTGGGCTCGTCGCCGACCTCGGCATGACGGTGCGCGAGGGCGACCTCGTGACCCCCTCGCTCGATACACCCCTGGCCGCGGGCATGACCGTAACGCTCGCGAAAGCCCGTACGGTGAACGTGACTCTCAACGGGAAGGAGACGGCGCTCTACACGCAGGCGGAAACCGTTGGCGAGGTGCTCGATCTCCTGGGCGTGAATCCAGGCCCGGGCGACATCCTCTCGCCTTCGCGGGAGACTGTCGTGTTCAACGGCATGAACCTGGTCGTCGGCACGACGGAGGTGCTGCTCGAGACGGTGACGGAACAAATCCCGGCACCGACGATCTTCGAGGAAGACCCTGGGCTCCCTCGCGGCGAGGTGCGAATCGTGAACGGCACACCAGGTGAGCGAGTGAGCACGTTCTCAGTCACGTATCGCAATGGCAAGGAAACGGCCCGTTCGTTTGTGTCCGCGACGGTCACCACAGCGCCAGTCCCTGCCCGCCATATCACCGGCACGAAGGCCGTGAACGCTGCGAAGCCCACGGTGAATCTCCCGGGTTTCACCGGCACCTACCGCGAAAAGGTCACGGTTTGGGCCACATGGTACAACGCCAGCCACGGCGCCTGGAGCCGCGATGATCCAAATTACGGTCGCACGGCAACTGGTGTGATCGTGGACCACGGCATTTGCGCGGTCGATCCGTCCTTCATCCCGCTCGGCACTCGCTTCGTCGTCCCCGGGTACGGGATGTGCATTGCGGCAGATACCGGCGGAGGTATCAAGGGCCCCAAGATTGACCTCGGGTTTCCCGAAGACGCCGGGTCGAACCCCTGGCACACCGGCTACGTGGATATCTACATCCTCGACTGAGCTGGCGGCGCGCCACTACCATCAGAGAATGCCCCCCACCCGGCTCCCCGGACCCCGCCCGCGCAAAGCGTTGGGACAGCACTTTCTGCGCGATTCTGGCGTCCTCCACGATATCGCAGCGGCGCTGGCGGTCCCGCCCGGCGGCCTCGTGCTCGAGGTTGGGGCAGGTACGGGCCAACTGACGGCTGCGCTGTTGGACCGTGGGTTCGAGGTGATCGCGCTCGAGATCGAAGCCCGCCTCGTCGCCCACCTTCGTAACCGCTTCCGTGGCGAGCCGCGTCTGCGGATCGTCGAGGCGGATGCACGGACCGTCGATGTTGCCTCGCTGATCCCCCCGGGCACCCCGTTTGCGGTTGCGGGGAACCTGCCCTACTTCGCCGCCAACCCCATCATCCGGCATTTCCTCGAGGGAGAACCGAAGCCGCTGAGCATGGTGGTGATGATTCAGCGTGAAGTTGGCCGCGAGATCACGGCGCCGCGCGGGGGCTGGTCGTTGCTCACCATCTCCGTGCAGGTGTACGCCGAGCCCATGCTGCTGTTCGAAGTCCCGCCCGAGGCATTCGATCCTCCTCCCGCGGTGTACTCATCTGTCGTCCGGCTCGACCTGCGGCCAGTTCCGTTGGTTCCGCCCGAGCGGAATGCCGCGTTCTTCGAACTCGTCTCGAAGACGTTTCGCAACCCGCGGAAGCAGATCCACAACTCCCTGGCGCGGGGGGTCTGGCTGCCGCCCGACGGCGCACGCCACGCTCTGGCGCATGCGGGCATCGAACCTTCACGGAGGCCAGAAACCCTCGACGTGGGAGAGTGGTTGCGCCTGCTTGATGCCTGCGACGAGGTCCGCGCCAGTGCCTGACGTGCTTCGGGGGCGTGCCCCGGCGAAGGTGAATCTCGTCCTCGAGGTGCTGGGCCGGCGCGAGGACGGCTATCACGAGCTCGACACCATCTTCCAGGAGCTTGAGCTCGCCGATGAGGTGGAAGTGCGCCTCGATGGGCCCGCCGGGGTCCAAATCGACGGGCCATACGCGGCCGGTGCGCCGGCCGACGCCAGCAACCTGGCCTGGCGAGCTGCGCTCGCACTCGGCGAGCGGCTGGGCGTTCCCACCGGGCGCCTGGGGTTACGGCTCACCAAGCACATCCCGGCGGCTGCCGGGCTTGGCGGGGGCGCTTCCGACGCTGCGACCGTGCTCCGCTTGCTCGCGAAAGCCTGGGGAGGCGCGAGTGAAGCCCTGCTCGTCGAGACGGCGTCGGCACTCGGGAGCGACGAGGTCTTCTTCCTGTATGGCGGCACGGCGCGGGGTACGGGCCGGGGCGAATGCGTCACGCCCCTCCCGGCACTGGCGCCCCACGATGTAGTGCTGTTTGTGCCGCCCTTCAGTATGGAACGCAAGACCGGGCGAATGTTCGCTGCTCTCGACCGGCACGCCCTCGATCCCGGCGGCATCTCCAGTCGCTTTGCCACGGGCCACCCGGCTTTCATCCATTCCGCGGACGTGTACAACGCATTCGAACGCGTCGCCTTCGAGCTCTTCCCGGGGCTGGCGGCGCTGTGGCAAGAGCTGGAGGCCCGCACCGGCGAGCCGGTCCGCCTCGCGGGGGCTGGCCCGACGTTGTTCTGGATCGGCCCGGCCGGCACGGGAATGCCCGTCTTCGAGGCGGCCGAGGGGGCGCCATGCACCGTGCTCCTGACGCGAACGGCTGGTGCCCGGTGAACGCCGTTGTTGGCGGCTGGGCCGCCGGCTACGCGATGGCGATCCTGTCGACGTTTGCTCTCACGTACCTCGCACTCCAGCCAGGCCCCCAGAAGTTCGTACAGAACTGGATCGACCCGGGCGTGCCGGGCTTCCTGCTGGCAGTCCCGATCTCTATTGGTACCACTGTCATGTGGACGATGGCTGGCCTCATGCTCGCTTCGGCGTACGTGCTCGGAGGTTTTGAGGACAAGCCAGGGGCGCTGGGAGCGCCCAGCTGGCAGTTCCTGTTCATCATGGCGGCACTGGCCTTTCTGCCGATCCCGGTGCTGATTGCGTTATCGCGGCGGCTCTGGTGGCTGTGGCTATCCATGTCGATGGCGTTCGTGGGCCTCTTCGGCTGGCTGATGCCTCTGCTGGCCGAGCGGTGATATACTGCCGGAACTCGTGAAAATCTTTGCAATACACTCGGAGGCGCGGCGTGCCGGGCACCATCATTGACATGCACCTGCACACCACGCGTGGCGCTTCCGACTCGATGCTCGATCCAGACGACCTCATCACCGAAGCCGCGCGCGTGGGGCTCACCGGGGTGAACATCACCGAGCACGACCGGATGTGGGAGTCGTGGGACCTCGGCCCCTTCCGCAAGAAACACCCCCACATCTTCGTCTCCAATGGCATGGAAGTGTCAACCGATATGGGGCATATCCTTGCCGTCGGCCTGAAGGGATACGCGCCCGGCATCCGCCGCCTGGAGAAACTGCGGGAGGTCGCGAACGAGCAGGGGGCCTTCCTGATCGTCGCGCACCCTTTCCGGCACTTCTTCGACCCTGTGCACTTCAAACGCGAGGGCAAGGAGCCGTTCAACCTGACGCCCGAACAGGCGGCCAGGCTCCCGGTTTTCCAGCTCGTGGATGGTATCGAGGTGCTCAATGGCTGCAACACCCCGCGAGAAAACTACTTCGCGTTGCAGGTGGCCAAGGTGATGGGGAAGCCCGGCACCGGCGGTTCGGACGCCCACAGCACCCAGGGTATCGGCTACTTCGCCGCGGTCTTCGAGGAGGAGATCCTGAGCCCCGAGCACATGCTGGACCAGATGCACAAGGGCCGCTTTTTCCCGGGCCGCGGGTTGCCGGAGGGCAAACTCAACAATTACTGGGAAACGGCCGAGCCGATTCCCTTCTACGAATAGCAGCAGGTGAACGCCTCGGCCAACGGCAAGAGCTGGGCGATCATCGCGGTGACCGCGATGGTCTGCCTCCCGGGAATCGTGCTGCGAGTTGGTGGCATCCACCCGGCACCAATCCTCGGGGCGATCACGTTCGGTCTGGCCATCCTCGCAGCGGCGTTCCTCCTGAGCTGGGGCGCTGAGACTGCCGAACTCGATATCTCGCAGGGTCTCGCACTCGCGATCATCGCCATCATCGCGGTGCTGCCCGAATACGCCGTCGACTTCATCCTCGCCTGGAACGCCGGTGCCGACCCCGCCGAAGCGGAGCGGGGCCTCGCCATCGCGAATATGACTGGCGGTAACAGGCTGCTCATCGGGGTCGGGTGGCCCATCGTTTTCTTCCTCTTCTTCTACCGCACACGCCTGAAGGAACTGATCGTCGACCGCCAGCGGAGCCTGGAGCTCACGTTTCTCACGGTGGCCACCCTCTACGTCATCTTCATCCCGTTGCGCCATCACGTGACGATCATCGACACCATCGTCCTCGTCTCCCTGTTCATCATGTACATGTACTTCACTTCGAAGGTGGAGTCGGAGCACGTCGAACTGGTTGGCCCCGCACAGGCGATGGGCGCCCTGACCGACGCGCCCCGGCGCGCTGCCGTCATCACGGTGTTGATCTACAGCGCGGTCACCATCTTCGCCTCGGCCGAGCCGTTTGCGGAGTCGCTCGTGCACATTGGCGAGGAATTTGGGGTCTCCGAATTTCTGCTCATCCAGTGGCTGGCGCCATTGGCCTCTGAGTCGCCTGAGGTTCTTGTCGCCTGTCTGCTCGCCTGGCGAGGTCGCGCGGCCGCCGGTATGGGGGTGCTTATCTCGTCAAAGGTGAATCAGTGGACGTTGCTGATTGGCACGCTCCCGATCGCCTTTCTCGTCTCCGCGGGCGATTTCGGGTTCACTCTGGGCCTCCCGCTGGATGACCGGCAGCGCGAGGAGATTTTCCTGACCGCGGCGCAATCGGCGTTCGCCATCGCCGTTTTCATGAACCTGCGCATGGCGCGCAAGGAGGCGACTGCCCTGTTCGTACTCTTCGCGACCCAGTTGTTCATCACGAATGAGGGTGCGCGGATGATCTACGCGGTGGCCTACACGGTGCTCTGTCTCTTCATCCTGATCGCTACGCGCCGGCAAATCCCCCATACGCTGGGAGATGCCTGGGCGGTGATGCGGGGGAGAGAACTCGCACCGCGCCAGGGCGAATCGCCGCAGGCTGCGGCACCCACCACAGGGCACTAACACAAAAAGCCCCGCCACGAAGGCGGGGCTTTTCGCTCAGATGCTGTGGTACGCCCGGGAGGATTCGAACCTCCGACCTTTGGGTCCGCAACCCAACACTCTATCCCCTGAGCTACGGGCGCATACGAAAAGAAGATGGTGCCGAAGGTGAGATTTGAACTCACACGCCCGTGAAGGACACTACGCCCTGAACGTAGCGCGTCTGCCATTCCGCCACTTCGGCACTCAAGCCATTATCAGCCCGCCGGGGGGAGCGTTCAACCGGAACCGGTTCGCGGTGGCCTGGTGGGCGGTACTGGACTCGAACCAGTGACCTCGTCGGTGTGAACGACGCGCTCTAACCATCTGAGCTAACCGCCCGCGAATCCCCAGTCTATGCCCCGGCCATCCCCCGTTCAACAGGAACGGCTTTGCTACAGTGACCGGTATGACCACCGATTCCCGCATCGAACACGACGCCCTCGGCGAGTATCCCGTTCCGCTGGACGCCTATTACGGCATCGATACCGCACGGGCGGCTGCGAACTTTCCGATTTCAGGCGAGCGTATGCCCCGGGCACTCATCCGCGCCCTTGGCATGCTGAAGGCGGGTGCGGCCCGCGCCAACCGCGACCTGGGGCTCATCCCGGCGGAGGTCGCGAACGCCATCCAAGCAGCGGCGGAAGAAGTGGCGAACGGCGACTGGGACGGGCAGTTCATCGTCGACGTCTTCCAGACGGGCTCGGGCACCTCCACCAACATGAATGCGAATGAGGTCATCGCGAACCGGGCCAACGAACTCCTTGGCGGGGGTCCGCGTGGCGTGTACTCGCCGGTGCATCCGAACGATCACGTCAACCGCGGCCAGTCCTCGAACGACGTGATCCCGACGGCAATACACCTGGCTGCCGTCACGGAGATCCGGAAGCGGCTGCTGCCGGGCCTGTACCGGCTAGAGGCGTCGCTCCAGCGAAAGTCCGTGGAGTTCGACTCCGTCGTGAAGACCGGCCGGACCCATTTGATGGACGCCACGCCGATCCGCCTGGGCCAGGAGTTCCGGGGTTACGCGGGCCAGGTCGAGCGTGCCCGCAGGCGCATCACCCTGGCCGGCGAGGCGCTGCGCGAAGTGGCGCTGGGCGGCACCGCCGTTGGCACCGGGGTCAATACGCACCCGGAGTTCGCCGGTCGCGTGCTCTCGTACGTCTCTGAGCGCGAAAAGGTGCAGCTCGTCGAGACGACGAACCACTTCCAGGCCCAATCGGCGATCGACGCGATGGTCGAGGCGAGCGGCCAACTCCGTACTGTAGCGACCTCGCTCGTCAAGATCGCGAATGACATCCGGCTCATGGGGAGCGGCCCGCGAGCGGGCCTCGGCGAGCTGGTGCTGCCGGCACTCCAGCCAGGAAGCTCGATTATGCCGGGCAAGGTGAACCCGGTGATACCGGAGGCTGTTGTCCAGGTTGCTGCCCGTGTCGCCGGCAACGATGCCACCGTCGCGATGGCAGGCCAGTGGGGTTTTTTCGAATTGAACACCATGCTGCCGGTCGCAGGTGTTGCGCTGCTCCAGTCGATCAGCCTGCTCTCCACAGCCTCAGCGGTGTTCGCGGAAAAGTGCATCGACGGTCTGGAGGCAACCACGCGCGGGCCCGAAAGCGTCGAGCAGGGCCTGAGCATCGCAACGCCGCTGGCCGAGGTCATCGGCTATGACCGCGCGGCCAGCATTGTGAATGAAGCCCTCGCCAGCGGACGTACTGTGCGGCAGGTGGCTGCTGAGCGGCTCGGCCTCCCGGCCCGGGAGCTCGACCGCCTGCTCGATGTCCGTCGCATGACCGGTGACTGACGCCTGGCCACATTCGGGTTGGCGGAGCGATCGCCGGGCGCCTACCATCGAAAGGTGCAACGCGTAGCACAGCAGCCGGCCGTCGAACGTGTCCAGGGACTCATCCGGTGGGTCACCGCGCCGGAAATCAGCGACCACCAGCGCGGGTACCTGGTCGGCGCGCTTGCGATCGTGGTGGTCGTGGCGATCCGGGTTGTTCTCCAGGTCACGCTCGAAGACCTGGCGCCCACCTTCATCGTCTTCCTTGGCGCGGTCATCCTTGTTGCGCTGTTCGCGGGCACGGGTCCAGCGCTGATGGCCACGCTGGTGCTCCTGGTCGTCGGCGAGTGGCTGTTTGTGCCGCCCGCACTGGAGCCGCGCATTGGCGCCGGTGACCTGGTGGTTGGCGCCGCGTTCCTGTTCGAAGGCTCCGTCATCGCCGTTCTCGGCGGGCGCCTGCGCGCCGCGGTGACCAGGCTCGTGGCCAGCGAAACCGCGGCCCAGGAGCGCGAATCCGAGGCGCGGCGAGCGAACGAAGCGCTCCGGGTGCTCGCCGATGCAGGAGTTGAGCTGAACGCCTCGCTCGACCTCGATAGCACGCTCACATCGGTGGCCGGACTGGTGGTGCCCCGCTTTGCGGATGGCTGCACGATCGACCTGGTAGAAGGTGAGGCCCTCCGTCGTGTTGCCACAGCGTACGCCCGCGAGGACATCGGCAGGGCCATCGAGGCCTTTGACGCCCTCGTGCGGGACCGGAAAGGTGCCTGGGAAGCCGCTCGCGCGGCCATCGCGAGTTCCGGTGGCCTATACCTGAGGGAGATCGACGACGGGTTCCTGCAAGGATTCCAGGCTGGCGACGGGAACGAGGTGGCTGCGCTGCGGGGACTCCGGCTGCGGTCGCTCGTCCTGGCGCCAATGATTGCCCGCGACCAGATTCTTGGCGTCATGTCGTTCCTCCGCGTCGGCGACTCTGCTCCGTTCGATGACGACGATTACGAGCTCGCCCAGCAGCTCGCCCGCCGGACTGCGATTTCGGCCGACAACGCGCGCCTCTATACCGAGGCGCGCAAGGCGAACGACGCGAAGGATGAGTTCCTGGGGCTGATGTCACACGAGCTGCGCACCCCGATAACCGTGATACACGGCGGGGCGCGGGTGCTGCGGTCTCGCGGCCAGGTGATCGACCAGGAGACGGCCGATGGCATCTTGCGGGATGTGGAGCGCGAGTCGGAGCGGCTCTCCCGGATGCTCGAGAATCTCCTGGCGCTTTCGCGTGTCGAACTCGACCAGGAGGTCGTGATCGAACCCGTCCTTCTGCAACGCCTGCTCCCCTCGCTGCTCCCGGCCCTCGTCCCGGGCCAGGCTCGAGAGGTGTCACTCCGGGTTGAGGGTGAGCCGGAGGCGGTGGCGGGCGAACCCGGCTACATCGAACACATCCTGCGGAACCTGGTAGGAAACGCAGCGAAGTACAGCCCGCCGGAATCCCCGATCGAGATCGTGATTCGTGCGTGTCGCGGTGGGGCCGAGGTTGCGGTCCTCGATCGAGGGTTTGGCGTTGCCCCGGGGGAAGCCGACCGCATTTTCGAACGCTTCTATCGGTCTGACCGTACTGCGCGCCTGGCGAGCGGCGCTGGCCTTGGACTTGCCGTGTGCAAGCGACTGGTCGAAGCGATGTCCGGCCAGGTCTGGGCGCGCCCACGAGACGGTGGCGGGCTCGAAGTCGGGTTCAGCCTTCCCGTCTACCACGAAGAAGGAGTCGATGCATGACCGCGGAACCGCTGTTGCTGGTTGTCGATGACGAGGCGGGCATCGTCCGCCTGATGAAGCTCGAACTCTCGGCGCAGGGCTTTCGAGTCATCACCGCCACGGATGGCGAGTCGGCCATCGCCATGGCTGAGGAGCAGCGGCCCGATGCAATCCTGCTCGACATCATGATGCCGGGCGCATCGGGACTCGAAGTCATGCGCCGTCTCCGGGAGCGCTCGAACGTGCCGGTGCTCCTGGTCACTGCCAAGGACAAGGACACCGACAAGATTCGCGGCCTCGAACTTGGCGCCGACGACTACATCGTCAAGCCGTTCAACCCGGATGAGCTGGGCGCGCGCGTGCGTGCCGTCTTGCGCCGCGTCCTCTCCCAGGACGTCGAACGGGTGGTAAAGGCAGGGGATGTCGAGATCGACCTCACGCGGAGGCTGGTGCGAAAGGCCGGCGAGCCCGTTGCGCTTACCCGGACAGAGTGGCTGCTCCTGCAGCACCTGGCCGCCAACCCGGGCAAAGTGATGCTGAACACCGAACTGCTGACCAAGGTCTGGGGGCCCGAATACCGCGACGACCTGCAGTACCTGCGCGTGTGGGTCTCCCGCCTTCGCGCCAAGCTCGAGGACACCCCATCGAATCCTCGCATCATCAGGACGTTGCAGGGCATCGGTTACCTGTTCGAAGCCGAGCCGGTGGAATCCGCTGACTGATCCCGGCTACGGGTCGAGGGGATAGAAGACGAGCCCGGTTCCGAGCTTGGGATGGAAGAACGTCGATTTCTGGGGCATCCGCTCGCCCTGGTCCGCGAGGGCCATAACGGACTCGATGGTCACCGGGTTGAGCAAGAACGCGGTTGACCCGGGATGGGCGTCGAGGAACTGCAACACTTCCCCGGTATCGTGCGAGTACTCCACGACTCCCGCGCGAAGGTCGTCATCGGAGATGTCCCAGAGCGGCTCAAGGACACCGTAGCGCAGCACATTGGGTGCAATCGATGCCCAGGCCTCGCTCCTCCCGGCGGGGACGCTCCCGGCGAGCTTCGCACCGGGCTGGCGGCAGAGGAGGTGCACCTGGCCGGGTTCGAGCCCGAGCGCCACGATATTGCACGGCGCCCCGGCCAGCAGGGCCGACAGCTCGGCCGCGCGCTCCCCGGCATTGCCCACCAGCTTCACATGGGTCACCTCGAATGCGCCGCCCAGCCGCTCGCGCCAGTCGGGGGGCGCCGTGCGAGGCACCATCCGGTGGATTGGCCTGATGACCAGGCCGGGATCGGAGGCGGCGACGATTGCGGTCATGGCGAACCGGGCCGGGTGGTCGCGCGGCAGCTCCTCATGCCCCGCGCGCCAGTTCCGGTAGTTGACCGCGGTCTCGTAACGATGGTGCCCGTCGGCGATGTAGAACGACTCGCCCAGCAAGGGGGCAACCTGGCGCATCTCAAAGGTCCCGGCCTCGACAGCCCAGAATCGGTGGTGGTCGCCGTCGATGGTGGTTGCGGTTGCGTCGGGGGGCCGGCTTGCGATGGTCGCGTCCAGGAAGGCGGCCAGCTGGCCGGCCCTATCGCGAGCGATCATAAACACGGGGCTGAACTGGATCCCGGTGGCCTGCAGGAGCTTCAGGCGGTCTTCTTTCGGCCCCGACATCGTGAATTCGTGAGGCTTGACGGCGCCTTCTTCCCAGGGCTGCGCCTCCACGGCGGCGATGAGCGCCCGGCGAGAGAAGACATGGCCTTCCTCGATGAATTCCTGCTCGTAGACGTACAGCATCGGGGCCGGGTCCCGGCGCAACGTGCCCTCGCGCTGCCAATCCGCCACCAGCCCGGCAACGCGCGCATAGCGGTCGTCACCGCCTTCGGCGAGCTCCAGGTGGACCGCATTGTGGGGGTTTCGGGACGCCAGGGCCCGCTGCTGGGCCGGCGTGATGACGTCGTAAGGCGGAGCGAGCAATTCGCTCATCGGACCCGCGCTGGTGGTGTAACGGAGCCCGCGAAACGGCAGGAATTGGGGCATGCAAACTCCCTCGATGGTGGAGACGGTTTGTCCGAGGAACAGGCCGAACCTATGATCGTCCGACCTCATGCGGTCGTATTGCGTCTTCTGCAACATTGTAGCCGGGCAAGAGCCTGCAAACGTCATCTACGAAGACGACGACATCATCGTCATCCAGAACATCCTGCGCTGGGTTCCGGTCATGCTGCTGGCAATGACGAAGGAGCACACGACGCAGGCGGAGCTGTGGGAACACCACATCGGCAAGGTGGGGCGCATCGCGGCCGAGATCGGGCGGCAGCTGTGCCCGGGCGGCTTTCGCCTGCTCACCAACTTCGGCTACGACGCGATGCAGAGCCAGGAACATGGACACCTGCACATCCTTGGTGGCACATTCCTCGGCCACTACGTCGGCTAACCGGCCGAGACGATCGCGGCCTGCTGCTTCTCGAAGAGCTCAAGGATGCCCTGGCGGGCAAGGTCGAGCAGTGCGTCCATCGCCGAACGTGTGAACGGCTTGCCCTCGGCGGTACCCTGGATTTCGACGAACTCATCGCCCCCGGTCATCACCACGTTGAAGTCGACTTCGGCGGTCGAATCCTCCTCGTAGCAGAGGTCGAGCATGGGGACACCCTTCACGATGCCAACAGACACCGCCGCCACTGGCGACTGGATGGCGGCGGCAGGGACACCCGCTTCCGCGAGCTTGCGGATGGCCAGGCTTAATGCGACGTATGCACCGGTGATCGACGCCGTCCTCGTCCCCCCGTCGGCCTGGAGTACGTCGCAGTCGAGCGTGATGGTGCGCGGCCCCAGCATTTCGAGGTCGACCACGCCGCGGAGGGCGCGACCGATGAGCCGCTGGATCTCCTGCGTGCGTCCGCCCGGGCGTCCTCGCTCGACCTCGCGCTGGCTGCGTGTGTGCGTCGCCCGCGGGAGCATGGAGTACTCGGCCGTGACCCATCCGCTTTGCGTGTTTCGCAGGAAGGGGGGTTGCCGGTCTTCGACGCTGGCTGCACATAACACACGTGTCCGACCGAACTCGACCAGGCAGCTCCCCTCGGCGAAATCGAGGACGTTGGTGGCGAGATGCACCGGGCGCAGCGCGTCGGGGCGGCGCCCATCGATACGGGTGGTCACTGTGGGAGCTCCAGCGGTGAGGTGTTCGGGCGGTGGCCCGCAGGCTACCGTACGGCGGGTGCGCCTGGCGCGCAAAGCGCGTCATCGCTGCGTGAACACACGAATCGATGTCCCATCTGTCGCGACGGTGACCCGGCCGTCCCGGTCGGTCCGGTACACGCGGCTACCCGTCAGGGCGGCGAGCGTCTGCTCGTGCGGATGGCCGAAGGGGTTCCCCGCGCCGGCCTGGATGACCGCGACTGAAGCGCCTACACCGGCGAGGAAGGCAGGATCGCTTGTCTTCGAGCCGTGATGCGGCACCTTGAGGATGCTGGCGTGCAGCGGGCCCTGCTCTACGATCTGGCGCTGCACAGCTGCCTCGATGTCACCCGTGAGCAGTGCCGAGACATCCCCGTACGAGACCATGAGCACCACGGACGTATCGTTGAGCTGGCGCGTATCGAAGCCGGCCGGCGGCCACACGACGTCGAACCGGACCCCATCGAGCAGGAACCCTCCACCACGCGCGAGGATGGTCGGGTCGGCCGTCCGCCGTTCGAAGACGTGAAAGGTCAGCGTTTCGTTGTCGTGGCCACTGGTGTTGATCCGGCCGGTGCTCACCCGGAGGGCCAGCCCGGGAAGCCCGCCCAGGTGGTCCTCCTGCGGATGCGTGAGGACTACCGCATCGAGCGACCGATCCCAGTGGGGCATCACTTCGCCCAGTTGCCGGGCAAGCCGCGCGCTGCTGGGGCCGCCATCGATCAACACCTGCTTCCCCCGCGGTGTGGTGACGAGGATCGCGTCACCCTGTCCGACATCGAGGAAGTCGAAGCGCACCTCACCGGGGCCGCGTACGGGCAGCAACGTGACCGGGATGATTGCCAGGCCAACGGCACCAAAGGCGCCGGCGAGCACGATGCGGCCAGCCGTGCGGCGCCGCTGTTCCAGTTGTGGTGGGATCTGCTTCACCGGTGGTACGAAGCGATACGCCAGCGCTGCCACCGCGGCCACCGGGACCGCCGCAGCGATCGCCACGGTAGGCGAGACGCGGCCCGGCGCGGCCGAAGCGAGTGGCAACTCCGCCGAGATTCGGGCCACGGTGTGGAGGTAGGCCAGTGGATAGTAGGCCACGATCCCGGCCAGCCATCCGAGCCCGGCGGACATGGATCCCAGCACTGCGGCCACGATGCTGGCCCAGAACGCCACGACGAAGACGGGACCGACGACCAGGTTGGCCAACGGCCCGATGAGCGAAATCTCTCCGAAGGTCGCCCATGTGATGGGAGCGGTACAGATGGCGGCGGCAAGCGACAGCGCGGCCACCTGCGCCACCCAGCGTGGTAGGGAAAGCCCGCGGCGGGCACTGGCCGACTCGAAGGCGTGGTCGAACCACGGCCCAATGGTCAGCAGGCCGGCGGTCGCCGCCATGCTGAGCTGGAAGCCCGGGTCAAACACGTTGCCTGGCTGGAACAAGGTCATGGCGATGAATGCCCCGGCAAGCGCTGGCATGCCGCTCTGGGGACGCCCAAGGGTTCCGCCAGCCAGGTAGATGCCGGCCATCGCCCCGGCGCGGATGACACTCGCGGAAAACCCCGCCGCGACCAGGTAGACCGCAATTGCCGTGGCGGCCGGCAGCCACGCCCTCTTTCGCCCGACAATGGGGAGTGCACAGGCCATCGTGATGCCGGCGACGAGGCTGACATTAGATCCCGAGACGGCGACAAGGTGGCGGAGCCCTGATTGGTTGAATGCCTCCTTGTCCTCACTGGAGAGATTGCCGTCGCGGCCAAACGCGATCCCGGCTGCGAGCGAAGCCTGGGGCTCGGGGAGCGCCTGCTGGAGCGACCGGTCCAGTCGAAGCCGTGCGCGAGTGACCGTGCGCTCGAACCCGGCAGCACCCTGGCGCGTGACTTCGGACTTCGGGAACAGCATCGTCGCCCAGACTCCGCGCTGGCGGAGGTACGCGCGGTAGTTGAACCCATCGAATACCGGCGGGTCTTCGAGCTTGCCCTCGAGCCGGACGACATCACCTGGAAGCAGGTCCGCGTACTGGTGGAGCGTTGCCCGCACGAGGCCCGCCTTGCGAGCGGTCCCTCCCGGGACGGTGAGCTCATCAACGCGGATGTCGTACGACGTGCTGACCGGTCCCGGGTCCGGCTCGGATATCACGGTACCGGTGATGACCACGTCCTTGCCAATGAACGCTGCGATCGCTGGAACATCCGGGTCGATCGAACTCGACAGCCGCCATCCCGCCAGGAGCGCCATCGCAAACAGTGCGAGCCCTGCCCGCCACCCGACCCGGGAGACCCGCAAGGCCAGGGCCGGCAGCGCGGCGAAAACCCAGGCTGCCCCGGTCCACCAGGGGGCGGACCAGGCCGCCACCGGCAGTAGCCCCGCCAGCCACGCCAGCCCCAGCGCGATCAGCAGCACAGCGGCCGGACGGTAGCAGACAGCGCGGGCGCCGCGCTAGCTGCCGGCGATTCGCCGAATGTGACAGGGATGAGAAAGGGGGCCCGGTCGGTGGGATCCGGGCCCCCTGCAAACGCGGCGAGGCTCTATTTCAGGCCTTGATCTTCGGCAGAATGCTCTGGATATCGATGAAGCGGTCGCCAGCGTTGCGAAGCTGGGATGCGGTGCTCGTGCCGACTCCCACCACCTCGACGCGGACGCCCTTCATCTGGACAACCTCTACCAGCCGCTGGAAGTCGCCGTCACCGGAGACCAGGCAGACGACATCGAGCCTGTCCAGCATCTCCATGATGTCGAGCGCCATTTCGATGTCGACATTCGCCTTAATGCTGCCATCGGCGAAGCGCTTCAGCGGTTTGGTGACCACGCGAAAGCCCTTATCGAGGAACGGCTCTGCAAATCGCTGCGTCTCCAGGCTGACGCCCGGGTCATCGTGAACCGGCGAATAGGCGATGGCCCGCACGAGCTGGCGTCCCTCGGTCAGGAAGTCGAGCAGCTTTTTCCAATTGATGCGAGAGCGAAGCCGATCGCAGGCGAGTTCGATGTTGGCCGCATCGACGAAGACGCCGACTCGCGCCGGGACAGCCCCGGCTGGAGTGCCGGCGGCCGGGATTCGCCGGGCGAGGTCCTCCTGGATGCGGACGAGCTGCTCGAGCTGCTTGCCCTGGGCTTCGATAGCGCGGGTCAGCGCCTTGAGATCACCGTCAGTGGTTGTGGGAGCCGGCGTCGCCGCGGCCTGAGCCCGGGGCTTGCGGGTTCGCGGGGCGCGCTCTGGATGCTCTTCCGCCGTGGCCACGGGTTCGGGGGAAGCTTCTTCTTCAGCGGGCGCCGCCGCCGGCCGCCGCACGACTCTGCGAGCGACCGGCTTCTCCGGCGTTACCGCCGGGAGACTCTCTGGCGCCGATTCTTCCTGGGGTTCTGTGGCGAGCAGTTCGCCTTCTGCCGGCTTGCGGCGGCCACGGCCACCGCGGCTGCCGCGGCGCGTGCGCTTCTTGGGGTCTTCCAGTGCCTCCGGCGATGGCTCGGGGAGGACTGGTTCTGGTTCAGGGGCGGGGACGGCTGCTGCCTTTTCGCGCCGGGGAAAGATATTGAGGACCATTCGTTGTTGGGGTTACCCACCCATCCTTTGCAAGACACTAATGCGAGCGGCAACGTTCTTCGCGATGCGCTCAATCGCTTTTGCCGATTCGGAGTCCGGAGCACTGTACACCACCGGAACACCGCGATCGGCACCCTCGCGAACAGCGGGTTCAATGGGGATCGCGCCCAGGAAGTCGATCCCGAGTTCGTCGGCGGCCTTCTCGGCACCGCCATGACCGAAGATGTCGTAGCGCTTGCCCGTGTCGGGCGCCACGAAGTAGCTGAAGTTTTCGACCATCCCGAAGACCGGCACGTCGAGTTTCTCGAACATCGCCACGGCCTTCATTGCATCCTCAACCGAGACATCCTGGGGACTCGAGACAATTACGACGCCGCTGATGGGGGCGTCCTGGGCCATGCTCATCGAGGCGTCGCTCGTCCCGGGCGGCAGGTCGATGATGAGGTAATCGAGTTCGCCCCAGGGGACATCATGGAGCAGCTGCCGCACGGCGCTCCCGATCATCGGCCCACGCCACACAACCGGGGTTCCCTTCGGAAGCAAGAACCCGAGCGACACCACCTTCACGCCGTGCCGCTCAACCGGCCTCAGGCCATCGCTGGCTCCGGCCTGCAGTCCCGCCGGCAATCCGAACATCGTCGGGAGGTTCGGGCCGGTGATGTCGGCATCGATGAGGCCAACGCTGGCCCCGGACTTTGCCAGCGCGACCGCGATGTTCGAAGCCAGCGTCGATTTGCCGACCCCGCCTTTGTTGCTCGCGATAGCGATGATGTTCCGCACGCCGGGAATGGGCTTCTGGCCTTCGCGCGGGCTGGTTGCCCGGACGTTCGCACCCCATTCGAGTGCCACTGCCGATACTCCGGGGACCGCAGCGAGCGCCGCCCGCACATCGGACTCGATCGTCTCCTTCAGCGGGCAGGCCGGCGTGGTGAGCTCGATGGTGAGCCGCACATCGCCGCCCTCCACCACGAGGTCTTTGACCATGCCGAGGCGGACGATGCTGGCGTGAAGTTCGGGATCCTGGACTTGATCGAGGGCAGCGAGGACAGCGTCGCGGGTTGAGGGAGGAGCGGAGGTCATGGCCTTCCTTGCCGGCCTGGCGCGGTATCTGGGGTCGTTGTCTTCGCGTCCCGCGCTGGCAGGGCCAGTAGTCTGAGGATACGCGAATCGGGTGTTGCACGGGCAACTGGACCGGCCGGTAACACGATCGTAGCTGTTGCGGTGGCGGGCGGGCAAACCGTTTACCCGCCGTTTCGGGCCCGCACGCTAGGTTGGATGCAGCCCCGGGTGGGATTGGTGATAAACTGAGCCTACCGTCCGGTAAGCATGAACAGGGAGAATTCATGACAGATCACGCTACCCGTGAGGCCGCCGCCACGTCCGCGCTTTGCCGTCACCACTGGGTCATCGAAACCCCCAACGGGGCGATGAGCCATGGACGCTGTAAGCGTTGCGGCATCGCTCGCGAATTTCGCAACTCATCGGAAGAGGCCCTCTGGGACAACGACAGTTTTAGCCTGAACGGCTCACGCTACCGTGGGCGCAGGGGCACATCCCAGTCCTGAGTGCTCTCGAAGCACCGTGAACCGCCGGCCGGTCCGCAGGGACCGGCCGGTTTCGTTTCGCCTGGCGGCCGGCCAGACGGTACACTCTTGCCGATGGCCCCCAACCTTTCGGTCGATATCGCGCCGGGCCAGAAGACCGGGCTCTTGCTCAAGAACCCGGTGATGCCCGCAAGCGGCACGTTCAGCTGGGGACTGGAGTTCTCCAGGCATTACGACATCGCCCGTCTTGGCGCTGTTGTTTCAAAAGGGGTCACCATGGTGCCGAGGGCTGGTAATCCCCAGCCTCGTGTCGCAGAGACCCCGTCAGGGATGCTCAATAGCATCGGCCTGCAGAACATCGGCATCCGTGAATGCGTCGAGGAAATGGCCCCGATCTGGGCCCGTTGGGATGTCCCCGTGATTGTCAACATCGCGGGTGATTCGATCGATGAGTTTGGTGAGATGGCGCGGATGCTCGATGGCGTACCGGGGATCGCCGGCATCGAACTCAACATCAGCTGTCCGAACGTCGACATCGGCGGCATGGAAATCGGCCAGGATGTCGAGGCGTCGGCGCGGGCCACGCGTGCCGCGGTCCGCAACACCGATCTCCCGGTCATTGTGAAGCTCACGCCGAACGTCACCGATCCGGTGGCGCTGGCGCTCGCCTGCGAAGCCGCGGGTGCCTCGGCGATCTGCGCCATCAACACTGTGCTGGGGCTTGCGATCGACACCAAACGCCGCCGGCCGGTGCTGCCCCGGGCCCGGGGCGGACTCAGCGGCCCGGCAATCAAGCCCATCGCCCTGCGTATCGTCTACGACGTGGCGAAAGCCGTTCGCATCCCGGTTATCGGTTGTGGCGGCATCGCGACTGGCGAGGATGCGATCGAGTTCCTGATGGCGGGAGCTACCGCGGTGCAGGTGGGAACCGCCACGTTCGCAAACCCGCGCGCGCTGCTTGATGTCCTCGAAGGGATGGAGGCGTGGCTCGATAAGGAGGGAATCGCCGAGGTGAACGAGATCATAGGCTGCGCCCTCCCCGAGGGGGCCCGGGCAAGCTAGCCATGCGTGCCGCGCAGCTCCAGCGGCCCGCACCGATCGGCGAGAACCCTCTGCGGCTGGTGGAGTTGCCTGTCCCGAGGCCAGGGCCGGGTGAGATCCTGTTGGAGGTGACGGCGTGTGGTGTGTGCCGCACCGACCTCCAGCTTTCGGAGGGCGACCTGGCAGCGCGCCGGCTGCCGATCGTTCCGGGACACCAGGCGGTGGGCCGGGTCGCTGCCCTGGGCGAAGGCGTCTCGGAGTGGCGCGTGGGCGACCGCGCCGGCGTTGCATGGCTCGGCTCAACGTGTGGAGAGTGCCGGTACTGTGCCGCGGGCAGGGAAAACCTGTGCGAGCGGGCCGGTTTCACCGGCTGGGACCGCGACGGCGGCTATGCTGGTTACCTCACGGCGAGGTCTGATTTCAGCTTCCCTATTCCCGCCGGGTTCGACGACCTGGATGCGGCGCCACTCCTTTGCGGCGGAGTCATCGGCTATCGCTCCCTCAAGGTCAGCGGCATCTTGCCAGGCGGCAGGCTCGGGCTGTTCGGCTTCGGGGCATCCGCGTCGCTGGCGCTTCAGGTCGCACGCTACCGCGGCTGTGAGGTGTATGTCGCCACCAGGTCGGAGCGGGAGCAGGCGCGCGCGCTCGAACTCGGCGCTGCCTGGGCGGGCAGTTACGACCAGGCACCGCCAGTCCCGCTTGACGCGGCGATCACCTTTGCGCCCGCAGGGGAGGTCGTCGTTCGCGCGCTTGAGGCCGTGGACAGGGGGGGGACGGTCGCCATCAACGCGATCCACCTGGACCGGGTCCCCGAGTTCTCGTACGACTTGCTCTGGCTCGAACGCTCGATCCGGAGCGTGGCGAACTTCACCCGCCAGGATGCGCGCGATCTTTTGGAGCTGGCGGCCAAGATCCCGATCCGCACCGCAGTGGACGTGTACGCGCTCGACGCGGCCAATGTGGCCCTGCAACGGCTCGCCGCCGGGCAGGTTTCGGGCGCTGCCGTTCTGACTTGCCGATAGAACGTCGCCCCTCAGGCGCGATCCCTGTACTCTTGGGGTCTGCGGGGTGTAGCTCAGCCTGGCAGAGCGCTTGGTTTGGGACCAAGAGGCCCACAGTTCAAATCTGTGCACCCCGACCACTCCTCTCTTTGCCCCGTCGTGCACCCTGCCATACCATGGCGCTATCCCTCACGTCTCGACCGGATAGCCCGCATGAGTGATGAATTCGGCGTCGACCTCGACGAGGTGTTCAAGGTCATTGATACGGCCGACGTGCTCGTCGTCCGCTTCCACCTGATCGACAAGCGCCTGCTGGTCGACTTTCGGACCAGGGCGGACGTGCTGCCACTGGTGAAAATCGTCCCTCGCGCGGAGTCGGTCGAGGACCGGTTCCGCTCGATTAAGCGGCTCCGGCCGGAGTTCCCACTGCCCGAGAAGGTGATGTCGTTCCACTGGCCGCGGTCGGTACCCGTCCTGCTCAACAGCGGTGTCTGGCAACGCCTTGTCGACCGCGTTTCAGCACTCGGAGATGACGAAACAACCGAATCGTGCGGCAGGGCAATGGAAGAACTGATGGCGCTCGAACGCCGCGAGGTCTTCGGCGCGATCCGGGGGGCGGACCACTACCAGACCATCTGGGAACGCCAGCGCGCATGACGCGAGTCATCGACCTCCGGAGCGATACGGTCTCCCGGCCATCCCCGCCCATGCGCCAGGCCATGGCAGAGGCCGAGGTCGGTGACGACGTTTTCGGCGATGACCCCACGGTCATCGCGCTGGAGGCACAGGCTGCGCAGCTCCTCGGCAAGGAGGCTGCCCTCTTCGTGCCGAGCGGCACCATGGCCAACCTGCTGGCGGTGATGACGCACACACGGCCCGGCGACGAGATCCTGCTGGGCGATCAATCGCACATCTTCCAATATGAACTCGGGGGCGCCGCCCGAATCGCCAACGTGCTCACCCGGCCACTGCCAAATGCGGAGGATGGCTCGCTTGACGGCGAGGCTGTGGCGGCGTCCATCCGGGTGGAGAACCTCCACTCACCGGGCACATCGTTGCTCTGCCTCGAGAACACCCACAACCGGTGCGGAGGTGCTGCTCTGCCGCCCGCTACGGTCGATGCACTCGCGGCGGTTGCCCGCGAGCGCGGTGTGGCGGTTCATCTCGACGGCGCCCGAATCTTCAACGCGGCCGAGGCGCTAGACGTGCCCGCCGTCCGCATTGCGCGGGATTGCGACAGCGTGTCGTTCTGCCTTTCGAAGGGCCTTGGATGTCCCGTGGGCTCGTTGTTGTGCGGCCCGCGGGAGTTCATCGACCGGGCGCGCCGGAACCGCAAGTTGCTTGGTGGGGGGATGCGGCAGGCCGGCATTCTTGCCGCAGCCGGGCTCTACGCCCTCCAACATAACATCGGCCGGCTTGCGGAAGACCACGCCAACGCCCGTGCGTTGGCCGATGGGCTGCGCCGGCTCGCCCCCTTTCGTCCAAACGAGCCACAGACGAACATCGTCGTCGTGGATGTGCTCGAGGGCCGTCTTGGCGACTGGCTGTCGGCCCTCGAGCAGCAAGGCGTGCTCGCGGTGGCCTTTGGCCCTCGGCGCATGCGCCTGGTGACCCATATCAATATCACGCGCGACGACATCGAAGAGGCACTCCGCCGGTTCGCGTCGCTCGTTGGAGCAGTTCACGCTTGAAACCCCTTGCTGTCGTCCCTCTCTCCGTTGCGGTTGCCATGGCCGCGCTGCTCTCGTCCTGTGCCGGGAGCTCGGACCGAACCCTCACGAAGGTGTTCGTTGCGCCTCCATGGACAGGCGACGAACGGCATGAGTACCGGCTCCTCGATGAAGGCGGGGACCTGTACGGCACCTGCGTCCTCGAAACCGATGTGGACGCCGAGCCGGGGAAGACGCGGCTGAGCCGGCTCTGCGCCAACGAGCCCCGGTATCGTGATGACGGTACGGTCCTCGTCGATTCGCTCACGCTCACCCCTCTCCAGGCTTCTCGCGTGCGGACCGACGCCGAGAAGAACGAGCGCGTCGCTGCGCTCAGCGACTACAAACCACCGGTTGTGAACTTCACGTTCGACGACCGGGGGAAGGTACGCGAGACGGTGCGCGACCTCCCCGAACCCACAGAAAAGAGCCCGGACCCGGGGTACTACGACGATGAGTCCCTGCTGTGGCTCATACGTGGCATCGACCTGCGCGAAGGGTATGAGGGGTCGTTCCAGAATGTGAACGCCGGGACCGGCCAGACATTCCCGGTCGACTTGAAGGTCGAAGGCCAGGAGACCGTGAAAGTCCCGGCCGGTGAATTCACCGCCTGGAAAGTGCGAATACGCACCGCGTCCGTGACCCAGTTTGCCTGGGTCGAAGCTGAAGGATCCCGCCGCCTGGTGAAAGCCAGAATGGAAGGGATTGAAGATGTTATCTATGAGTTGACCGGGTCGAACTGACCTAACCACAGCACCCAAAGATCGGGAGCGGGAGATGGGCGTATGCTGGCGTTCGTTGGCCTCTCCCGCCCCCGGGGGGCCGGCGACAACCGCCTGGGTGACGGCATACGGGAAGTTCACCAGCTTTATGTTGCAAGGGGGCTCGAAATTGCTTGACACCGCCTTTCAGCGTCACGAAGATGCTGCAACGCCAGGCCGCAATACCTCCCACGGACGAGCAATGACATCCGTTTTCGTCATCAGTCGCGAACCCCGAATGCGCGCCGCTGTCACCGAATATCTGCGGGA
>CAYUVT010000028.1:0-22250 GCA_964448165.1 uncultured Anaerolineaceae bacterium
GGTCGTGGCATGCCGCGAAGATCGCGTTCGAACAGTACTGGCTGCGGCGGTGGCAGAGAACGGCTGAGGGCAGTCCGGGCAGTGCCGGTAACGGCCACGAGGGCGTGGGCTATGGAACCCCCGTGGCATGATGGACGTTGGAAGAAGCGACAGGGAGGTCCGCGTCGTGCGTATCGCCACGGCGGCGGGCGGGCCCGCGAATCCGCCTGCGGCCGATTCTTCTCGTTTCCTCGTGATTATGTCGCGGATCCATTCGCCTTAATTGCTTATGCGTTTAAGCGTTCGCCTTGTCCGGGCTTCGCTCCCCTCCCTATAATCCGGGGGATTCGTGGAATCGGATCAGGCGGGTGAACACATGAAAGTCCAGGTCCTCCAGGAAAACCTTCAACGCGGCCTCTCGATCGTCGGGCGAGCCGTCGCCACGCGCTCGACGCTCCCCATCACGGCAAACGTCCTGGTCGCGACGGACCGGGGGCGGCTCAAACTCGCCGCGACAGACCTCGACATCTCGATCTGCGCCTGGATCGGCGCCAAGATCGATGAGGAGGGCGCGACAACGGTGCCCTCGCGCCTGATCAGCGACTTCGTGGCGCAACTGCCCGCCGCGACCGTTTCGCTCGAAGTGCCGCAAAACGGCCGCCAGCTGCGGCTCGAGTGCGCCCGCAACGATTCGACCATCAATGCGATGGACGCGGAGGACTTCCCGCGGATTCCAGAGATTCGCGACGGGGTGACCGTCCAGTTCGACCCGAAGTCGCTGCGCCGGGCCATCGAGCGGGTGGAGTTCGCGGCGGCGACCGATGATTCGCGGCCGGTCCTGACGGGCGTGCACATGAAGACCGACGGCCCACGGCTGACGATGGCGGCAGCCGACGGGTTCCGCCTGGCAGTGGCCGACATCACGCTGCCGGAATCGCCTTCGGAATCGCTCGAGGTCATCGTGCCCGCGCGGGCGTTGCGGGAGCTTTCCCGGCTCATCGGCGAATCGAACGAGCCGGTGGAGATGCGCGTGAACCCGCAGCGCACCCAGGTGCTCTTCGCGATGACCGACGTGGAGATGGTGGCGCAGCTCATCCAGGGGACGTTCCCGAATTACAACCAGCTCATCCCGGCGGAGTACGGGACGAAGGTGGTGGTGAACGTCGACGAGTTCAAGCGGGAGGCGCGGATCGCGGCGATCTTCGCGCGCGACGGCAGCGGCATCATCCGCCTGCAGATGGCCCCGGGCGAGGGCGGGATGCCGGGCCAGCTCACTATCAGCGCGCGGGCCGACGAAATCGGCGACAACGAGGGCAAGATAGACGCCCGGGTTGAAGGTGAGGCTTCGAAAATCGCGTTCAACAGCCGGTACCTGCAGGACGTGCTGAACGTGCTAACCGGCTCGGTGGCGCTGGAGATGACGAGCCCTTCGAGCCAGGGAGTGTTCCGCCCGGTGGACGAAAACGGGGTGGCGGAGCCGGGCTACGTGCACGTGGTGATGCCGATGTTCGTTCAGTGGTGATAAACCGAACGGGATTCGAGATTCCCTTCCGGGTCGAGGTGGTCTTCCCGGAGCGAACTCCGAGGCGCCGGGCTCTGGGCTAGGGCGGCGAGGGGTAACGGTGGGTGGTTCAGCCACTCAAATTCGATCGCACCAGGTGCACGTCGAGGTGTGGGTGGCGGTCGAGGAGGCGGTCGGCAAGCGTGGGACGAGCGAAGGGTGCCAAGCGTCCACGCGGTTGGGTGACGAGCGTCACGTGTGTGATGCCTTCTGAGGTGACCAGGGCCGAGATCTCCGCCAGGAGATCCGTTCCGGGGATCTCCCGAGTGGTTGCGTTGAGGTCGAGCGCGACGGTAAGGATGTGGGTCATGCCCTGCTCTTTGAGAAGCGGCGCTGGATAGGCAGCGATCAGCTCGCCGTTGAAGGCGTGCGCGAGCCGCCATGCACGGCGGGTCGCGACTTCAGACGCGTGCGTGTTATCGAGGAGGACGAGCACGCGCTCGCCAGCCTCCCAGCCTTCGATGCGGTGTTCGTGCATGTATTCCTGGAGTTGCTGTTCGACTTCGAGTGCGACGCGTTTGAGGACGAGTTCCCGCAGCGCTGCCAGGTTGCCCTTCCGGAAGAAGCTGTCGAGCGCCCGCTGCGCCTGCTCCGGCGGATAGATATTGCCGTGCCTCATTCGCGACTGGAGCGCTTCGGGAGAGATGTCCACGACCTCCAACTCATCGGCCTCGTCGACCACATGGTCGGGCACCGTTTCTCGCACCCGTACACCGGTGATCCCGGCGACCACGTCGTTCAGGCTCTCCAGGTGCTGGATGTTCAGGGTGCTGATCACAGTGATGCCCGCGTCGCGAATCTCCTCAACGTCCTGCCAGCGCTTCTCGTGAACCGAACCCGGTGCATTCGTGTGCGCGAGCTCGTCGACCAGCGCGACCTGTGGGTGACGGGCGATGACGGCGGCGGTGTCCATCTCCTCGAGCACGACACCCTGGTACTCGATTCGCTTCCGAGGAATGACCTCGAGGCCCTCGAGTGCTTCGACAGTGAGCGGACGGTTGTAGGTCTCGGCGAAGCCGACGACGACATCCGTGCCGCGTGACTTGCGGCGCTTGCCCTCGTTCAGCATGGCGTACGTCTTGCCCACGCCCGGCGCTGCTCCCAGATAGATGCGGAGGCGGCCACGGGTCGACTCCTCCTGCTGCACCTTGCGGAGGACGGCATCCGGGTCCGGGCGAGGGTCGTCCGTCGGTCGCATGCGTTACCTATCCGGGAGCGGGAACCGCTCGTTGAGTTCGATGTTGAGCTTGAGGACGTTCACGCGTTGGGCGCCAATGAATCCGAATGCCGGGTCTTCGATCGCATCTTCGACGATGCCCAAAACCTCGGCTTCGGAGACACCGCGGGCCTCGGCGACGCGCGCCGCCTGGAGCCTGGCGTTGGCCGGCGAGATGTGCGGGTCGAGTCCGCTGGCGGAGGCGGTGATGGCGTCGGCGGGGATCTCGCTTTCCGCGGAAAGGCCGTTCTCCGCGCGGTAGGCGGCCGCTCGTTGCACGAGGCCGGCGAAGGACTCGTCGACATCGACTGTGACGGGGTCGTCTTCGACGCCGTTGATGAGCTTGTCGCTGGTTGGGCCGAGGTTCGAACCGCTGGAGCTGGCCGCTTCGTAGCCCGTGCCGGCGGCGGACGGTCGAGGATGGAAGTACTCCGCGCCGTTGAACGCCTGTCCGACGAGCGAGGAACCGACCGCCACGCCGTCAACCGTGAGCAGGCTGCCGTTCGCCTTCCGTTCGAACACGCCCTGGGCGATGCCTGTCACGGCGACGGGATAGGCGACGACTGTGATGAGCATCAGGAGCACGGTCACGGAAACGAGCGGCCGGAGTTCATTGCGAAGCATGGTGAATGTCGTGTTCACGGGAGCCTCCTCAGGCCAACCGCAGGGCGTTGATAACGACGTCGATCAGCTTGATGCCGATAAAGGGCGCGATGAGCCCACCGAAGCCGTAGATGGCTGCGTTCCTCGCCAACAAGGCGCCAGCGCCAAGCGGCTTGTAGGCGACGCCACGCAAGGCAAGCGGCACGAGGGCAACGATGATGATCGCATTGAAGATGACCGCCGAGAGAATGGCGCTCTCGGGGCTGTCGAGACGCATGAGGTTCAGTGAATCGAGCTCGGGGTAGGCGACCACGAAGGCGGCCGGCAGGATGGCGAAGTACTTGGCCACGTCGTTGGCGATGCTGAAGGTCGTGAGTGCCCCCCGCGTCATGAGCAGTTGCTTGCCGATGCCGACGATCTCAATCAGCTTCGTCGGGTCAGAGTCGAGGTCGACCATATTGCCGGCTTCCTTGGCGGCCTGCGTGCCCGTGTTCATGGCGACGCCGACGTCGGCCTGGGCGAGCGCGGGCGCGTCATTCGTGCCGTCCCCAGTCATCGCCACGAGGCGGCCGGCCGCTTGCTCTTCGCGGATGCGGCGGATCTTGTCTTCGGGCTTCGCCTCCGCCATGAAGTCATCGACACCCGCTTCCTTCGCGATGGTCGCGGCGGTCAGCGGGTTGTCGCCGGTGACCATGACGGTGCGGATGCCCATCTTGCGGAGCTCTTCGAAGCGCGCCCGCATGCCCGGCTTCACCGTGTCCTTCAGGTAGATGAGGCCAAGCAGGTCCTTACCTTCGATGACCGCGAGCGGGGTGCCACCTTCGCCCGAGATGCGCTCGACGGAAGACTGCAGTGCCGCCGGAGCAGGCTGTCCGGAAGCAGCAACCACCGCATCGACGGCGCCCTTGAACGTGCCCTTGCCGTTCAGCCGGACACCGCTCATACGGGTGTCGGCGGCGAAGGGGACAAACTCGCCGCCTTCAACGCTCTTCATGGCGGACTCGACCAAACTACCGAAGCCTTGCGAACGCGCCAGTTCGATGACGGAGCGGCCCTCCGGTGTGTCGTCGAGCACCGAGCTGGTGACCGCGGCGGCGATGAGGCGTGCCGGTTCGACACCGTCGATCGGGATGAACTCGGCGGCCATGCGGTTGCCGAAGGTGATCGTGCCGGTCTTGTCGAGAAGCAAAGTATCGATATCACCGGCCGCCTCGACGGCCCGCCCGGACGTCGCCAGCACGTTGCGCTGCACGAGCCGGTCCATGCCTGCGATACCGATAGCCGAAAGCAGTCCGCCGATGGTGGTCGGCATGAGCGTCACCAGGAGCGCCACCAGGACGATGATCGAGATTTCCTGGCCGGCGTAGATGGCGAACGGCTGCAAAGTCACGGTGACGATGAGAAAGATGAGCGTCAGCCCGGCGAGCAGGATATTGAGCGCGATCTCGTTCGGGGTCTTCGCGCGGGAAGCGCCTTCGACCAGCGAGATCATGCGGTCGAGGAAGGTCTCGCCCGGGTTCGCCGTGATGCGGATCCGGAGGTGGTCGCTCACCACCGTCGTGCCGCCCGTGACGGAGCTGCGGATATCGGTGCCGGGCTCCTTGAGGACCGGTGCGGACTCGCCGGTGATCGCGGCCTCGTTGACGTAGGCCACACCCTCGATGACGTCACCATCGCCCGGGATGAGCTGGCCCGCCTCGACCAGGACGATGTCGCCCTTACGGAGCACGCTGCCCGGGACATTTTCGATGATGCCGTCGGCACGGAGGCGGCGGGCCGTGGTCTCGGTACGCGTGCGCCGCAGGCTTGCCGCCTGCGCCTTGCCCCGGCCCTCAGCAATCGCCTCCGCGAAGTTGGCGAAGAGGACGGTGAACCACAACCAGAGCGCGATCTGGACTTCGAACCGGAGCACGTCGAAGCCGTCGCCCTGGGCGAGGTCGCGGACGTAGAGGGCAGTCGTGATCACTGCGCCGATCTCGACGAGGAAGATCACCGGATTGCGGAAGAGCGTTCGCGGATCGAGCTTGAGGAACGACTCGCGTAGCGCCTGCCGGACCACCGGGCCGGTCCACGTGGAGGCACTTTTCTGGCGCTTCTGAATAGCTGGTGCGGTAGCCACGTTTGGACTCCTGGTTAGTAGGCGGTGCCGTCGCCCATGGCGAGCTGTTCGACGATTGGGCCAAGCGCGAGCGCCGGGAAGAAGGTGAGAAGGCCGACGATCAGGATCACTCCTGTGAGCAGGCCGCCGAAGACCAGGCCATCCACCGGGAAGGTGCCGGGGCCGGGAGCGACGCGCTTCTTCGCGGCCATGCTGCCGGCGATCACCATCACCGGGACGATGAAGAGGAAGCGGCCGACGAGCATGCACACGCCGATACCGAGGTTGTAGAAGGTCCCGTTCGCGCCCAGGCCGGCGAAGGCGGAGCCGTTGTTCGCCGATCCGGAGGTGAAGGCGTAGAGGATCTCGGAGAAGCCATGCGGGCCGGCGTTGTTGAGCGTGTCGGTGCCGAAGTTGTTCACCACGCCGACGGCCGTCCAAACGAGGAGCACGAACGCGAACGAGAGCAGCGCCGCCATCACCGCCTTCATCTCGCGTGCTTCGACCTTCTTGCCAAGGTACTCCGGCGTGCGGCCGACCATCAGCCCGGCGATGAAGACGCTGAGGATGATGTAGACGGCCATGCCGTACATCCCGCTGCCGACGCCGCCGAAGACGACCTCGCTCGTCTGCATGTTTACGAGCGTCACTAGCCCGCCGACCGGCGTGTAGCTGTCGTGCATGCTGTTGACCGAACCGTTCGACGCGGCGGTGGTGGCGGCGGCCCAGGTGGCCGATTCGCCGATGCCGAAGCGGACTTCCTTGCCTTCCATGTTGCCGCCGGGCTGGCCGTCGCCCGCGTCCACAGCGATGCCCAGTTCGTCGGCTTCGGTCGTGCCGGCCTGCTCCGCGACAGTTGCGGTCACAGCGCCGGCGGCGAACAGGAAGGTCATGACGCCGAGCACGACCCAGCCATGCCTGGGGGACCCCACCATACGGCCGTACATGTACACAAGGCCGGCGGGCAGCAGAAGGATCGCAAGCATCTGGAAAAGGTTGGTCCACTCCGTCGGGTTCTCGAGCGGGTGCGCCGAATTGACGTTGAAGAAGCCGCCCCCATTGGTCCCGAGCTGCTTAATCGCGACCTGCGAGGCGGCGGGACCGACCGCGATGACCTGTTCCTCGCCCTCCAGTGTCGTGACCGTTTCGTATGAGTCGAAGGTCTGCACGACGCCCTGGGAGACCAGGAACACGGCAAAGAGGAGCGCCAACGGCAGGAGGATGTAGAGCGTGCCGCGGGTGAGGTCCACCCAGAAGTTACCGACGGTCGTCGCTGAGTGGCGCGCAAGCCCGCGGATGAGTGCGACGAGCACGCACATCCCAACGGCGGCGGAGACGAAGTTCTGGAACGTGAGCCCAACGATCTGGGAGAAGTAGCTCAGCGTGGTCTCGCCGCCGTACGCCTGCCAGTTCGTGTTACTCATGAAACTGACGGCGGTGTTGAAGGCGAGGCTGGGCTTCACGCCGGGCAGGTCCTCGGGATTCAAGGGCAGGCTGCCCTGCGCGCGCAGGATCACGTAGAGCACGAGGAAGCCGAAGAGGTTGAACGCGAGCAGGGTGACTGCGTACCGCTTCCAGTCCTGCTCACGGGTCTCGTCAACCCCAGCGGCGCGGTAGATCCCCTGCTCGACCGGGCGCAGCACCCGGTGCAGCCAGGTCCGGCGCCCTTCGTACACCGCGGTCATATACACGCCAAGCGGCTTCGCCAGGGCAACGATCAGTGCGATGTAGAGCGCGAGGAAGGCGATGTCTTGCGTTGCCATGTGGCTCCTACAGGTCCTCGGGGCGGAATAGGCAATAGAGCATGTAGGCGCCGCCGAGAATGGCGATGATGAGGACGACCAGGTTTTCGATGTCCAACTCACACCTTCCGGAGGAACTCCACGGCGAGGTAGAAGAGGACAAACGAGCCGATTCCAACGGCGAGGAAAGCGATGTCAGGCATGCGGAACCTCCGGGGCTGAATGAGCGACCTCGTCGATGAGCCGCAGCAGCGCCTCGACGGGGAAGGGCTTCGTTAGCACGCCCGCGGGCTTGAACTCCTGAATGCGCGATGGTGCGAGGGGCGATGCCGAGAACACGATGACCGGCACTCGCTGGCGGTCGAGCGGCGAGAGGCGGCGGAGCAACTCCCAGCCCGTGAGGTCGGGCAGGTTGATGTCCAGCAGCATCGCGTCAGGCACTTCCTCAGCAAGGGCGAGCATCGCGTCCTGCGCCGTGCCAGCCGTCCGCACCTCGTACCCGTGCGCGCGCAGCGTCGTCGCAAGCACGACCACGATTGGGGCCTCGTCGTCGATGAGCAGGACTCTGGTGCTCACGCCTCCTCGTCCTTTCGGCAGAGGACGAGGAACGGTCCATTTGCCGCTCCGCGCACTTCAAGCAACATCCACCCCAGGGCCAACAGCTCTCTTATTCCGCGGACGCAGCTTCGTGCGGTTGAAAAGTGATCTTCGCGATAGGCGACATGCTGAATCACGCAGGTATCCTCCTGTACCTCACCCAGCGCTCAAATGACCGGACGGGGCTAAGGGACCGGTCGAACGACCGCTGCCAGTTGGTCCACTGGACGCACTACGAGAATGCCGCGACAGGCATCCGGACGGTGTCATGCAAAGGAGCGTGCAATATCCGGGCGGCGTCAGGATTTAGGGCAGAACGAGGCGATACCCGACAGATGGATCGGTCACGATCATCGAGCCGGTACCGGGCCGCGCCTGATCGAGTTTCGACCGCAGCTGGTACACAAACGTCCGCAGGATATGAGCGTCATCGACGTACTGTGGTCCCCATACTTCCGCAAGCAGCATGCGCTGAGTGAGTACCCGGCCTGCGTTCAGAGCCAATTGCCGAAGGAGATCGAATTCCTTCGGGGTGAGGTGAACAGTGTTGCTGTCCACCGTTACTTCGTGGCTCGCAAGATTGATTCGGATCGGACCCGCGGTTACAACGGGATCGGCCTCGGCTCGTGCCTGGTGGCGGAGTGCCACCCGGATCCGCGCAAGCAGCTCATCGACACTGAAAGGCTTGGTGAGGTAGTCGTCAGCGCCAGCATCCAGCGCCTCGACCTTCTTGCGGTCGTCGCCTACCGCGCTGAGGACGATGATGCTCGCACGGCCGGTTCGCAGCTTGCGGGCCAGCTCGATGCCGTCGGCATCGGGAAGTACAAGGTCAAGAAGGATGACGTCGGGACCGAATGCGGCGGCACGGTCGACTAGGGAGGCGCCGCACTTGAGTGCCTCGACGCTGTAGCCAGCTGATTCCAGTGCACGCCGCACCACGCGGAGGATGGCGGGGTCGTCATCGACCGCGAGGACACGCGCGCCCTTCACCGCGGCGGACCCGACGGCGGCAGGCTGATTCGGAACGTGCTCCCTGCTGGCGATGACTCAACCGTCACGTGACCTCCGCAAAGCTCGACCATAGCCCGGGCTATCGCCAGCCCGAGCCCCGTGCCCTGGACTTGTTTGCCTTCGGCTCCACGGTAGAACCTCTCGAAGATGTGAGGGAGGTCTGCGGCTGAAATCCCAGGGCCATCGTCGGCGACTTCGAGGACAACGCGGCCGGCATGGGCGTGCGCGCGAAGCTGAATCGCTCCTCCCGGCGTCGAGTACTTCGCGGCATTCTCCGTCAGGTTCGTAAGTGCTTGCAGGAGCAGCCCGTAGTCCGCTCGGGCCCACAACCCATCCGGTGCGTTCACGCACACTTCGCGTTCGCCCGCTGCCGCCTTCGTGGCTACCACCACATCCTGCAGGATGACCCGAACCTCGACCGGCTCGATGGTTGGCCGCACCGCTCCGCCTTCGAGCCTGCTCATATCGAGGAGGTCCGTAACCGTTCCCGTGAGACGGTCCGTCTGCGATTCGATTGTGGCGAGAAGCTGCTTCCGGTCCGCATCAGTGAACTTAACTTCGTCTGACCTGAGGCTGCCAACGGCTGCCTTGATTGCCGTCAACGGCGACCGGAGGTCGTGGGAAACACTCGATAAGAGCGCGGACTTGAATTCGTCGGACTGCCGGAGCGCGTCAGCATGGCGAGCCTCCTCAGCCAGCCGGACGCGATGAACTGCCACGCCCGCCTCGTCAGCGAATGCATGAAGGAGCGCATCGAGATCGCCCCCCGCGGGGACTGTTAGAGCGCCGATGATGTGGATGACTCCAGGATCACCAACGGGAGGGCGGTATGGAACGAACGTATCCGTGGCGGCCCCACGGTCGACGCGGAAACCTGTGTGACGGAGGCGTCTGTCCGAGAGCCGGCGCGACACCTGGCCTGACTCCACTGCCGCCGATGCTAGCGCGGCGTCGTCGCGGCTTACTTCGCGCAGGTCGCCTGTCGATGCAACCACGCGCCAGTCGCGTCCCCTCGCTTGCAGTATTTCGCAGCGTCTGGCCTGCACAGCACGCACAACCGCGCGAGCGAGGACGTCGAGCGCTCGCTGTGGATTCGGGGCCGCTGCCAGCTCGCGGGAGAGCCCGAGCATGATGGTCAGTTCGTCCCGGCGCTCTTGCGCGATCGCCACTTGACGGCGAAGTAACGACAGCATGGAGGCGCCGACGACCGCCACCGCAAGGAAGATCACGAGCGCAACTACGTTCCGTGGCTCTTGCACGGTGACCGTGTGCAACGGCGGCACGAAAAAGACGTTAAGGAGGAGATCCGCAAATACGGCGCTGAAGAGCCCGACCCCGTAGCCCCACGTCGCCGACACGAGGAGGACGACCAGCAGGAACAGCATCGTGACGAGAACGATGTCGTCCTCGCCAAGGAGCGGCGCGAGCAAGCCGGTAAGTGCTGCCAGCACCCCAAGCGAAACGGCTGTCCCGACGCGCACATCAGCAGTCCAGGCTGGCACTCGATCTGCGGGTAATCCTCGCATGTTCAAAATCGTACGCCGCGCGCCATCACTCTGGCGCCGACTCCGCCACGCGCTGGGGGCGTCTGCCAACAAGCTGAAGCCTCAGTCGGCTGGGAAACCGTCGGCCTCGTCACCAGCAACGCCATGGATGCTCGAGAGCGGCCGCGCGGTCCGGGTGGGAGCTTCGAAGATCGATAGAGGGGGAGGGGCGGGTCAAATCTCTACGGCTTCTCGCCCCGGAACCGTCGCCCCTCCCCTCTTTTCACGCGCGCAAGATCAGCGAAAAAGTTGGAATCGACCTTAAGGCATCACCAACACATCGGCCGCGGCCTGTGCGAGCGAGCGAAGTTCCTCTGTCCGCTCGACGTCACGAACCCAGGCTGCAGGGAGCGCTTCGATCCCTAGCCGGGCGCCGAGTAACGCGCCCGCCAGGGTGGCGATGCTATCGCTATCGCCGGCTGCGTTCGCACCTTCAAGGAGCGCAGCGCGCAAGTCGCGCTCGTGGCGCGCGACCACAAATATCGCCGCCGCGATGGCCTCGTGCGCGGCCCAGCCCTCGAGGCGCCCAAGAACCTCGTCCGGATCCGCGCCCCTGTTAGCGTCAGCCACGGCGGCTTCGGCCATCCTTGCGGTCCCCGGATCGTGCCGCCCGGCGGCCTCCACCATCGCCGAGAGGACAGTCGCCGGCGCGCTGTTCTGGAGTTCATGCGCGACCCCGGCCGCCATCGCCGCGCAGGCCGCGAGTGCGATCGGGTCCCCGTGCGTCATGCGCGAGTGCTCGACGGCCCAGTGCTCGGCGCGCTCGATATCAGCAAGAAGCAGGAGGCCAAACGGGTACGCGCGCATTACCGAGCCACAGCCGCCGTCCTTCGGCCCGCCGGCCTCGCGCCAATGGATGCCGTCCCGCAGGCGCCCAGCGCCACGCATGCAGGCATTCCCCGGCGCCCGATGACCGCCTTGTGGTTCCACGCTCCAGCGGACGAACCCCGCTGCGATCTCCTCCATCACGGGCTCCATGGCTGCGGCGCCGTTCCCGTGCTCAACGAGGGTCCGAAGGACGATTTCGGCCATTTGCGTGTCGTCCGTATAGGGCGCGAACCGCCGTCCATCCCGGTCCCACCAGAGTTCGAAGCCGGTCACGCCCGACGGCCCGTATTGGCGCCGAATCGCCGCTTGGGAAAGGAACTCCGTCGGGTGACCGAGCGCGTCGCCCACCGCCGCCCCGATCACGGCGCCCAGGACACGCGAACGTGGCGCAGGTGGACCCGCGACAAACGACTCGACGAAGCGCCTCTGCGCGCTCGTCTCAGGGCAATTCGCTCCCCGAGCTTCGGCGAGCGCGGCAAGAGCAGCGCCTCCATTGCGACCCGAAGAGCGCAGCACGCACCCGCCGATCGTCCCCGCACGCCCGAGACCGCCCCTGCAATGAATCACCACGTTCTCACCTGCGCTCGCCCAGCCCGCGATGCGCGAGACGAGGTCCGTCACGGCCGCCAGGTCCTCGGGGATGGAGGCGTCCCTAATCGGCAAGCGATGGAACGCGATCCCTGCAGCCTCAGCCGCCGCCGCCAATCCTTCGATGTTCAGTTCACCGAACTCTGGATCTTCGAGAAGACACACGAGGTGAGCCGCCGAGAACTCGGCGCGCAGTCGCTCGATGTCCGCCGGCAGGTCCCGGTCCCACGAACCTGTGGCAGCGTCCGTCTGTTTCTTCCCTGGTGCGAACGTCAGCCCGACCCTTCCGAGCCAGGGCGTGGGTAGCCAGTCGACGCGAATCGGGTGCGAGGCGGACGTTCTCATGTTCAAGGCCGCAAGTTCTCCGCGTGATTCTAGACTCGCATACGGCCGTGATTGTACTCCCGACGGCGCGACAACTCCTGTCGCTGTTGTTCAGGCCGCCCGCCAAGCGCCAAAATGCCACACCGCGTACAGGCGTCTCGGTCCAACGGTTGCCGATGCGGATCGTGCGGGGGCGCGTCTATGGACGTCTTCGAACTTCGGGATCACGTTATCAGCGACTACGCCAGCTACGTAAAGAGCTACGTGCGCATCCGCGATCCGCAGATCCGCAACTTCGTTGACGCCGAACTGGAGAGCGGGGTGTTGTGGCCGAACCCGCTCGTCCAACTGAATCCCGCATACGCCCCAGGTGGGTCTATTGACGAGCTCGTCAGTGAGGGGCTCCTCCATCCTGAGTGCGGTCGCGTTTTCCGCCGAGGCAAGGACACGAATCCCGCCGGCGAACCGCTCCGCCTCTACGCTCACCAGCGGCGGGCGATCGAGGTTGCGCGTACCGGGCGCTCGTATGTCCTGACGACCGGCACCGGTTCGGGGAAGAGCCTCGCCTACATGGTCCCAATCATCGACCACGTCCTGCGCAAACCCTCCGAAGTGCGGCAGGGTCATACTTCGGCGATCGTCGTCTACCCCATGAACGCCCTCTGCAACAGCCAGATGGAGGAGCTGCGGAAGTTCCTCGTTGCGGGGTACGGCGATGGCAAACAACCGGTGACCTTCGCGCGGTACACCGGCCAGGAGAGTACGGAGGAGCGCGAGCGACTCGCGAACTCCGCGCCGGACATTCTCCTTACGAACTACATGATGCTCGAGCTCATCATGACCAGGCCGACCGAGATCGACCGCAAGGTCATCCGTGCTGCGCAGGGGCTCGACTTTCTCGTGCTCGACGAATTGCACACCTACCGCGGCCGCCAGGGCGCTGACGTGGCTATGTTGGTGCGCCGGGTCCGCGAGCGAACTCACGCCCAAGGCCTCAGGTGTGTCGGGACTTCCGCAACCATCGCCGGCGCCGGCACACGCGCAGAGCGCCGACAGACCATCGCCGAGGTCGCCTCGACCATTTTCGGGACAACGGTTCACTCGGAGTCCGTGATCGACGAGGCACTGGTAGAGGTCACGCGCGGCGATATCTCGCCGGAGTCCCTCCGCAGGTGCCTTGGCGAACCTCCGGTGTACTCAACAGACCCGGAGGTCCTGAGGATGGACCCTGTTGCGAGTTGGGTTGAGCGTTCACTGGGTCTCCGGACCGAAGAGGACGGGACTATTGTTCGCGCCGAACCTCGCGACCTCCCTGCCGCAGCGACGCTCCTTGCAGAACAGACCGGAAGCTCGTTAGAGAAGACAGCCCAGCACCTCCGTGAGGCACTCCTTGCCGGCTTCCGCGCGAAGAGCCCCGACACGGGTCTGCCGCTCTTCGCATTTCGACTTCACCAGTTCGTCTCCCGGGGTGACACCGTCTACGCCTCCGTTGAAGAACCCCCTCAACGCTACCTGACGATTCAGGCCCAGCACTTCGTACCGGAACCGCCGGGCGACCGGTCACGTATTCTCCTTCCATTGGCGTTTTGCCGAGAGTGCGGACAGGAGTACTACGTCGTCGATTGGGACCAGCGCGAGGGGCAGCTGTCAGACCGGAGTCTGGGTGGCAGGCGCTCCCTTCGGGACGGGCAGCTTCGCGGCCGAGACGTGTCGTCCCGCGCCGAACCGGACGACTTCGACATCGTGTCCGGCTACGTAGCGCTCGCCGCTGGGCTCGACTGGACTGGTGATCCGGATGAGGACTTTCCCGAGGATTGGGTCGAAGCCGGACCCGATGGCTTCCCGCGCGTGGCACGTGCGTTTCGAGACCTCGTGCCTACCAGCGTGCGCGTGGCCGCTGACGGCAGGTGCTCTCCCGGAACCGCACTCGCTGGTGTCGACGCCTGGTTCCTCAGATCTCCCTTTCGTGTCTGTCTTCGTTGCCGCGTGTCGTACTCGGGGCGACAGCGGTCCGACATCGGGAAACTAACGGAACTGGCAACCGAAGGGCGAAGCACGGCGACAACGGTCATCTCGCTTTCGGTCGTCCAGTCCCTACGCGCGGCCGCGGACGTAAGCGAGACAGCAAGGAAGCTGTTGAGCTTCACGGACAACCGGCAGGACGCTTCTCTGCAGGCCGGGCACTTCAACGACTTTGTTCAGACGACCTGGCTCCGCGGCGCTTTGCTCAAGGCGGTCAGCGACGCCGGCCCCGAAGGGCTTGACTACGAGGAGCTGCCGATACGGGTGGTGGACGCGCTGGGCCTGGACTATGCCGACTACGGCCGGAACCCCGACGACGAGTACAGCCGCGACGACGCAAAGAAGGCGCTGCGAGCGGTAATCGCCTACCGCGTATTCAATGACATGCGCTTTGGCTGGCGACTCACTGCGCCCAACCTGGAGCAGGCTGGGCTGTTGGCCATCGATTACGACCACCTGCGTGACCTGTGCGCCGATGCGGCGAAGTGGGACGGTACGCCCGAGTACGTTAGGACAGCCACGCCCGAAGACCGGGAACGAGCTTGCCGCGAGTTGCTTAACTGGATGCGCCGTGCCCTCGCGGTGAACGCAGGTGCCCTCGAGACGGACGACCAAGACCGAATGAAGCGGCTCAGTGAGCAGCACCTCCGCTCCTCGAAGGAGCCGGCACCGAAAGGGGGCCTGAGCTGGGGCATCGAAGGCGATGAGCGGCTGCATCTCTTTCGTGTCGCGCGCCTCGGCTCGGCGATTGACCCGCGCGGAGACCGCGAGGCGGCACTCACCGCCCAGAGCGGAATCGGGCACTTCCTACGGAGCCCCGGCACGTGGGCCGGGCTCTCAGGGCAGAGGAAGCTGCCAGCGAAGGACTTCCCAGCCCTAGCACGCTCGCTCATGGACGTGCTCGCGCGGAACGGCTTCGTCGAACCGTACAGCGGGCGAGAGTTCCGCGAGACCAAGGACAGTGCGGGGCAGCCTGTCATCTACCGGCTCCGCATGGCACGCCTCCGGTGGCTTCTCGGCGACGGCAAACCAGCCATCGACCTCACGCGGACGCCTCGAGTATCGAGAGAGCGAGCGGAAGCCAATGTCTTCTTCAAGGACCTCTATCAGCATGTTGCTTTGAACCTCGCAACTCTCGAGGCACGAGAACACACGGCGCAGGTGGCAGCCGACGACCGCGAAGCACGGGAGGAGCGCTTCCGGCAAGGGACCCTGCCTGTTCTCTACTGCTCCCCCACGATGGAACTCGGCGTCGATATCTCGGATTTGTCGTCCGTGAACATGCGCAACGTCCCTCCCACTCCGGCTAACTACGCCCAGCGCAGTGGCCGGGCGGGGCGCGGCGGGCAGCCCGCGCTTGTGACGACGTATTGCTCGTCCATGAACCAACACGACCAGTACTTCTTCCGAAGACCAGGCCTCATGGTATCCGGGGCTGTCCAACCGCCCCGGCTCGACCTAGCGAATGAAGACCTCGTCAGAGCGCACGTGCATGCGGAATGGTTGGCCGCGACCGAGCGATCCCTTGGCCGGTCAATGCAAGAGGTTATTGACCTGGCGCAGGGGGACGCGCTCCCACTGCTGCCGGCTGTGGCCGATTCATTGGCAAGCGAACACGCCCGGAGTCGGGCCGCTGCCATCTGCGCACCGATATTGGAACAACTGGCGTCAACGCTGGCGAACGCCCCGTGGCACGATGCGAACTGGCTCGAACGCACACTCAACGGTGCTCCCGCCGCATTCGACAGGGCGGCCGATCGCTGGCGCTTCATGTACCGCTCAGCGATGAAGCAACGCGAGGAGCAGGAGCGCATCGCCCGTGACATGGGTGTCGCCAAAGCCGACCGGGACCGGGCTGCCCAGAGACGTGATGAAGCGCAACGCCAACTCGACCTTCTTGCGGGTCAGGATGTGGATGAGAGCTCGGACTTCAATCCCTACCGGTACTTCGCCAGCGAGGGATTCCTCCCAGGCTACAACTTCCCAAGGCTTCCCATCGCCGCGTACTTGCCCGGTGAACGGCTTCCCGGTTCGCGACGCCGCGAGATGGAGGCCATTTCCCGTCCGCGGTTCATCGCCGTCTCCGAGTTCGGTCCGCGAAGCCTCATCTACCACGAGGGGGCCCGCTACCGGGTCGATGGAGTCATTCTCCCGACGGTCGAAGGCGACGGCCTCCGCACGACCAGCTGCAAGCTCTGTGGGCTCTGCGGCTTCGCCCACTTTGGCGACAGCGTAAACGACGAGGTTTGCCATGGCTGCGGCGAAAACATGGAGGGTGCTTCGCGCACCTATTCCGAGCTCTTGAGGCTGGCCGGCGTGAAGACCCGCCGCAAGGCCCGGATCACCAGCGACGAAGAGGAGCGCCTGCGGCTTGGATACGAGATACGGACGGCCTACGCCTTCGCATCCGGCCCCGAGGGGGAACGGCGCGTACGAACCTCCTACGTGGCGAAAGGTGCCGACGTGGCATCGGGCGAACTCGCGCCGACGGCGACGCTCTGGCGCTTCAATCTCGGCTGGGTGCGGCGAAAGAACAAAGAGGTCCACGGCTTCAACCTCAACATGGACACCAGTCGCTGGAGCCGCAGCGACCAGGAGCCTGATGCCGATTCAGATGAGGACGAGGCCGACGCCCAGCCGTTCGGGGGCATCCATCGCGTCGTGCCATTCGTCGAGGATCGGCGGAACACGCTGCTGCTCCGCTTCGACTCCGCGGTGGCGCCGAACGTGCTCATGAGCCTGCAATACGCGCTGAAGCGCGGGATCGAGACCGTCTACCAGGTCGAGCCGTCGGAACTCGCAGTCGAGCCCCTTCCCACACCTGACGAGCCGCGGCTGCTGATGTTCTACGAGTCCGCGGAGGGCGGCGCCGGCGTCCTCGAACGGCTGGCGATCGACCAGGGGGCGATGGCCGCAGTCGCCCGGGCGGCGCTGGAGGTTTGCCACTTCGACCCGACTACCGGTGAGGACCAGCGGCGCGCACCGCATGCCAGAGAAGACTGCGAGGCGGCCTGTTACGACTGTCTTCGAAGCTACTCGAACACCCGTTACCATGAGATTCTCGACCGACAACTGGTGAGGGATGTTCTGCTACAGCTCGCCGATTGCGAGACCTCGGTGGGCGCCGGCAGCCGCACACGCGCGGAGCAGTTCGCTGAACTGCGCCGCACAGTCGATCCTGGCTCATCCGCCGAGCTCGACTTCCTCGACTTCCTTGAGGAGCACGGGTTTCGACCGCCGGACGAGGCGCAGAAGCACATCGCCGAACCGCCCGCGAATCCGGACTTCTACTACCGGGACGCGGCCGCCTGCGTTTTCATTGACGGTCGGCATCACCTGTACGAACACCGAAAAGCGCAGGATGCCGAAACAGATCGTCGCCTCCGGGAAGCGGGGTACGAAGTCGTCCGCTTCACGTCCGAAGCACCATGGGAGGAGACGGCCCGTGCCCATCCGTGGATCTTCGGGGAGGAAGCGAGATGACGCAGTTCCGGGCCGGCACCCTCGTGCACGCACGCGGTCGCGACTGGGTCGTGCTTCCGCAGAGTGACGATGACCTGCTTCGGCTTCGCCCGCTCGGCGGCTCCGATGATGAGTCCGTGGGCCTCTTCCTTCCGGTCGAAGGCGGTGATGTTCGGTCCGCCACGTTCTCTCCACCAGACCCGGCACGGCACCGCGACTTCGCCTCGGCGCGTCTGCTGATGGATGCTGTCCGCCTCAACTTCCGTTCCGGCGCTGGACCGTTCCGTTCCCTTGGGCGCATCGGTGTAGAGCCACGTTCCTACCAGGTAGTCCCGTTGCTCATGGCCCTGCGCCAGGATCCCGTGCGGCTCCTCATCGCCGATGACGTGGGGATTGGGAAGACCATCGAGTCCGCCCTCATCGCCCGGGAGCTCCTCGACCGCGCTGAGATCCGGCGCATCGCGGTGCTCTGCCCGCCGCACCTGTGCGAGCAGTGGCAGGAGCAGCTATCCACCAAGTTCCGCATCGACGCCGAGGTCGTGCGTCCGGGTACCGTCGCCCGGCTCGAGCGGAACCTGCCAATCGGCCGGTCCCTCTTCGACGAATACCCGTTCGTGGTGGTCTCGATCGATTACATCAAATCCGACCGCCGGCGAGCGGACTTCATTCGCGCCTGCCCTGAGTTCGTGATCGTCGATGAAGCCCACACCTGCGCTGAGGGCGCTTCGACGGGCGGCGGGCAGCAGCAGCGTCACCGGTTAGTCAAGGATCTGGCAGCGAATCCGGAACGGCATCTGGTGCTCTGCACTGCGACGCCACACAGCGGCGTCGAGTCTGCGTTCTACTCCCTGCTCGGGCTGCTGGACCCTGGATTCGCATCGATCCCCGAGGGCCTCGGCGGCCAGCAGCACGAGCAGCTTCGCAGGCGAATCGCCCGGCACTTCGTGCAGCGGCGCCGTGGCGACGTGGTTGCCTTCTCGGGGGAGCGCACCGACTTCCCAAGGCGCAAAGCGTCCGAACTGCCGTACACGATGTCGCCGGGCTACCGCGCGCTCCTGGACCGTGTGCTGGATTACGCCACCGAGATGGTGCGCTCGACTGAGGGAGCGACCCGGTTCCAGCAGCGCGTCCGTTGGTGGGCAGCGCTCGCCCTGCTTCGCTGCGTGGGCTCGAGCCCGATGGCCGCCGCTGCCGCTCTGCGAACGCGGGCAGGAGGGGCCGGAGAGGCCGAAGGCGACGTTTCGGAGATCGACGAGCGTGGCCTGCGCTCCGTGTTCGACCAGGAATCGAGCGAATCCGCCGACGAAGATGATGCCGTGCCAGGCGCCGACACGATCGCGGTCGAAGCCCCGGACGCACGGGAACGGCGCCGCCTGCTGGAGATGGCGCGGGATGCGGAGAAGCTTGCCGGCGATGACGACCGCAAGCTCACGAGGCTCGCGACTGAAGTCGAGGCCCTGCTGAACGAGGGCTTCAGCCCGATTGTCTTCTGCCGCTATATTGCGACTGCGGACTACGTCGCCGACGAGCTGGGGCACCGCCTGAATCGGCGCGGCCGGCCACCCGTGACCGTCGAATCAGTCACGGGCGTTCTCCCACCAGAGGTGCGGCGGCAGCGTGTAGACCTGCTTGGTGATGCACCCAACCGCGTGCTGGTCGCCACCGACTGCCTATCCGAGGGCATCGACCTCCAGCAGCATTTCGACGCGGTCGTTCACTACGACCTGAGCTGGAACCCGACCCGTCACGAGCAGCGCGATGGGCGGGTCGATCGCTACGCCCAGCCCTCGCCCGAAGTTCGAAGCATCCTGGTCTACGGGCAGGACAATCCGGTTGATGGCGCCGTCCTCAAGGTGATCATTCGCAAGGCCGAGCAGATCCGGCAAACCCTCGGCGTCTCCGTCCCCGTACCGACCGACTCGGACAAGGTACTTGAGGCCATCCTCGAAGCCGTGCTCCTCAAGCGAGAGGACAGCCGACAGATGCAGTTCGAGTTCGACCAGGCCGAACAGCAACTCGGCTGGAACCGCGCCGTCGACCGCGAAAAGGCGAGCCGCACCATCTTCGCCCAGCACGCAATGCACCCCGATGAGGTGATGGCCGAGCTGAGCGAGGCATCCGTCGCCCTCGGCGACTCAAACGACGTGGAGCGATTCGTGCGCGAAGCCGCGGCCCGCCTTCGACAGCCCCTGGGCGAGGAGCGGAAGGCCCTGGTGATCGACCTCTCCGACGCGTCGCAATTGCCCGCAGCCGTGAAGGAGGGCAGCGGGCTCAACGGGCGCAAGCGGATCGGATTCCACCTGCCAGTGCCCCAGGACGCCATCCACATCCCGCGCGTGCACCCGCTCGTCGAGTCCCTTGCGAACTACCTCGTGGGTTCGGCGCTGGAAGGCTCGCACGAGGGCGTCGCAGCCCGTTCGGCCGCGATCCGGTCGAACGACGTGAAGCGCACCACCACATTGCTGCTCCTCCGCCTGCGTTTTCAGCTCGACGTGACGCGGCGCGGCGACACCGAGGCGCTCTTAGCCGAAGAGTGTCTTGTCCTCGGCTACCAGGGGGAGCCAACGGCGCCCGACTGGCTGACAGACGATGAGGCGCTCTCGCTACTGAGTGAGCGAGCCGATGGCAACGTGCCTGAAGCACAGCGGGTCGCGTGGCTCCAGCGGGCCATCGACACCATCCCTGCGCTCGAACCGCACATCGGAGCGCGCGCGAACGACCGCGCGGCAGCACTCCTCGCCAGCCACGAACGCGTGCGCAAGACGGCCGGGCTGACGACGAAGGATGTTCGGTACCGCGTCGAGCCGCACCTTCCCGCCGACGTCCTTGGCTGCTACATCATCGCCCCGGTGGTCAGCTGATGGCACGGCGCGCGCTCGATTCCCGCCCCACCGTGCGCTCCGAAGGCGGCCTCCTGCCGCCCGAGCTGCTCGACCGCATCACGGACCCGCGCGAGAAAGACCTGCCCGGCCTCGACCCGGCGCGCGACTACGGCCTCGAGCCGAACGTCCGGCTCACGGAGGCTGCGGCGCGAAGCTGGGAGCGGGCGAAAGCCTACTGGGGCGCGTTCAAGGCCCGGCTGGAAAGCGCCTGGCCGAGCGCGGAGCTGGGCATCACGCGCCAGCAGTGGCTCGTCCCTCTGCTGGCTGAACTGGGGTACGACGACCTCGACTACCGGCAGCAGCCGGAGGACGTCAATAGCCGGCCGTTCCACGTCTCCCATCGCGCCACCAGCGAACCCGCCGCGCCGCCGCTCCACCTGGTGGCCGCGAACCAGCCGCTCGACAAGGCCGACCCCTCCGCGCCGGGGCAGAAGGCGAGCCCGCACGGCTTTCTCCAGTCCTACCTGAACGAGACCGACCACCTCTGGGGCATTGTCAGCAATGGACGCCAGCTCCGGATCCTCCGGGACAACGCGAGCCTCACACGGCCCGCCTACCTGGAGTTCGACCTCGAAGGGATGATGGAGGGCGGCGTCTTCTCGGACTTCACGCTTCTCTGGCTGGTAGCTCACCGCAGCCGACTGCCGAAGGGCACCAGCGATACCGACTCCTGCTTCCTTGAGCAGTGGTACAAAGCCGCGCTTGTCCGCGGCGCCCGCGCCCTTGGTGACCTGCGGCTCGGCGTCGAGAGCGCCATTCGTGCCCTCGGACAAGGATTCCTCGACCACCCAGAGAACGAAGCACTGCGCGAGAAGCTCGCGGCCGGCGGCCTCGACGACGTCGGCTACTACCGGCAGCTTCTCCGCGTGGTGTACCGGCTCCTGTTCCTGCTTGTCGCCGAGGAGCGCGACCTGCTCTTTCCCGCCGGCGCTGACGCGCGTGGCCGCCAGATCTACAACGAGCACTATTCTGTCTCCCGGCTGCGCGAGCGGCTCCGGCTGGATCGAGGTGACGGTCGGCACGACGACCTCTGGCGCGCACAGCGGGTCGCGTTCGACCTCTTGCGTTCTGGCAACGCGAACCTCGGTCTCCCGGCGCTGGGCGGCGGCATCTTCGATACCCGTATGTGCCCGGACCTGGAGGCTGGACAGATCCGCAACGATGCCCTGAAGGCTGCCATCCGGGGCCTCTCGCTGGCGCCGACGAAGTCCGGCTACCGGCGCATCAACTATCGCGACCTCGACGTCGAGGAGCTCGGCTCCGTGTACGAGAGCCTCCTCGATGAGCAGCCGTCACTCCGCTCGGACGGAGGCCACCTACGTTTCGAGCTCACTCAGAGCGGCAGCCGCAAGGAGTCCGGCTCCTACTACACCCCTTCGGTGCTCGTGCAGGAGCTGCTTCGGAGCGCGCTCGACCCCGTTATCCAGCAGGCGCTTGCTTCGGCGCCGGACATACCCGGGAAGCGGGCGGCGTTGCTCGACCTGGCCGTCTGCGACCCGGCCTGCGGCAGCGGCCATTTCCTCCTTGGCGCGGCGAGGCGCATCGGGCGCGAACTGGCGCGACTGCCGAGCGGTGAGCACGAGCCGGACCCCGCCGTCCTCCGTCACTCCATCCGGGAGGCGATCACGCACTGCGTCTATGGCGTCGACCTCAACCCGCTCGCGGTCGACCTCTGCCGCCTGGCGCTCTGGCTCGAAGGGCACGAGCCCGGCCGCCCGCTCGGCTTCCTCGACCACCACATCAAGTGCGGCAACTCGCTCGTTGGCGCGACCGCGGACCTGATCGAGAAGGGC
>CAYUVT010000029.1:0-22058 GCA_964448165.1 uncultured Anaerolineaceae bacterium
TCTTGTTGATGGACCCTTCGGTCTCCCAGAGTCCCAGGAACCAGTTCTCCGGATCGGGGTAGTCTTCCTGCCAGCCGCCGACGACGACCTGGAAGTCCGAGGCATTGAAGCGCGAGGAGCGCGTCTTCGAATCGGTGATCTCGATCTTGAGGTCGATGCCGAGGTGCTTCTTCCACTCCGCCTGGAGGAACTCGCCGAGCAGCTTATTGGTCGCCGTATCGGTGAGCAGGATGGTGAGGGCGGGGAAGCCCTTGCCGTCGGCATAGCCAGCCTTGGCGAGGTTTTCCTTGGCCTTGGTGGGGTTGAAGCCCAGGATGCTGTCGTACTCGCCACCCTTGAGGCCGTTGCGAGCCGGCGGCACCCAGCTGGTGGTCGCTGTGTTCGCGTCCTTGAAGACAACCTTCATCATCGTGGCGCGGTCGGTGGCCTGGGAGAGCGCGAGGCGCACTTCCGGCTTATCAACCGGGGCCTTGGTGACGTTGAATTCGAGGCCGATGGTGCGAGTTGCCGGGTAGAGATAGAGCTCGTTGGCGAACTCGGTCTTCAGCTTGTCGAGCTCCGGCTTGTTGGCAACCGTGGCATCGACTTCGCCGGTGCGGTAGGCCTGGTTGAGGACGGCCGGGTCGTCAACGTACTTCAGAACGACCTTCTCCACGCCAACGGGCTGGCCGACCCAGTTCGGGTTCGGGACCAGTTCCATCGTCGCCTTCTCGGTGTAGGCGCTGGGCATGAAGGGCCCGTTGTAGACGTTCTCGAGCGGGCCGGGCCACGGGGCGTCCACGGAGGCGAGCTTGTGCTTCGGCGCCGGGAAGGTGGGCCAGAGCGCGAGCAGCGTAGCGAAGGTCGGCTGGGCCTCGTTGATCTTGATTTCGAGCGTGGTCGCGTCGATCGCCTTGACGCCGACGGCCTTCTGGAGTTCGGCCTTCTTGTCGGCGGTGGCATCGGCGGCCGCGTAGTAGTCATCGCAGCCAACGATGTTGGTGAGGATGTACTGGTAGTGGCCGGCGACATCCGGGTTGCAGGTGCGCTGGATGCCCAGGACGAAATCCTCAGCGGTGAGCGGCTGGCCGTCCGACCACTTGAGGTCCTTCTTCAGCGTAATCGTGTAGGTCTTGCCATCACTCGAGACCTTCGGGGCACCGTCGGCCATGGCGGGCTGCGGCTTGTCGTTCAGGTCGAGGTGATAGAGGCCGCGCCAGACATACACCATGTGGGTGATGTCCTGCGCGAAGTCGGAGAAGTGCGGGTCCCAGGTTTCGAACTGGGTTGCGCCGATGGTGATGGTGCCCGAAGGCTTCTGGACTTGGGCCGTTGGGGACGCCTGGCCCCCGCCGCCGTTGCTGTCGCCGCCATCATCATCGTCGTCGTCGCCGCAAGCGACGGCGATGGCCATGATGGCGAATACGGCGAACATGCTCAGGAGCAGCCGCCATGGAGACTTGGTCATCGTTAGTGGTTCCCTCCTCTTTCGATTAACCGTCCGGTAAGGTGCTTTCCGGATTGCTTAAGGTCAACAATCCGTAAGGGCTCTGGTGCGCGCGCTCACATGCGTGGGATCCAGATCACCTCCTGTGGAACGCTTGCCTCGCCGGTGCTGGATGCTCGGCACAGGCTGATCCTTTCAACCGGTACGGCGGCCATGCAGCCTATGGATGTCTGCATTAATCGCATAGCCATGGCTCCTTCATGCCGGTATCGAAACCCGCGCGACTATAGCGCCGGGTGCGCGGTGTGCCAATAGGGTGCGCTGGCCTATGCTCGGTCACGGGAGCGGCTGGCTGCCCACTTCGAGGAGGCTATCGCATATGGCGCGGGTGTTGGCGATCGTGAATGTGCTCGGCAACGACCAGAAAGGCGTTGTTGCCCGCATTAGCACCTACCTCGCCGAGCGCGATGTCAACATCGAGGATATCGAGCAGCGCGTCGTCCGTGGCCAGTTCCTGATGGACATGCTCGTCGACATCACCGAGGCGTCCGTCTCGCTCGACGAGCTCATCACCGGTCTGCTTGCAATCGGCAGGGAGATCGGGATGGAGATCCGCGTCACGTTGCACAGCGAACGCGAGCGGAAGCGCGTCGCGGTGCTGGTGAGCAAGGAACCGCACTGCCTGGAGCAGCTTATCGCTGATGCCCGCGCCGGCGACCTCCATGGCGAAATCGTCTGTGTCCTCTCGAATCATGAGACGCTCCGTGGCCTCGCCGAAGCCGCCGGGCTTCCCTTCGAGTGGCACCCCAGCGATGACAAGGCCGCCCACGAGGCGTTCCTGCGTGAACGCCTCGATGCCTACCGGACCGACCTGGTGGTGCTGGCGCGGTACATGCAGATCCTCACGCCGGCGCTCGTTGCGCCGTACGCCGGGCGGATCATCAACATCCACCCCTCGCTCCTCCCCTACTTCCCTGGTGCGAACCCGTACCGGCGCGCGTGGGAGGACGGGGTGCGCGTCACGGGCTGCACGGCGCATTTCGTCACCGAGGAGCTCGATGCCGGGCCGATCATCCTGCAGGACGTGTTCCATATCGATGTGGGCGTCGATACGGTCGACGATGTTCGGCGGAAAGGCCGTGCGCTCGAAGGTGTGGTACTTAGCCGGGCGGTGCAGCTCTACCTCAACAACGAGGTCGTGGTCATCAACGGCAAAGTCGTGTTCAAGCCCGGGATGAAGACCCTGCTGCGCGACTTTGGAGACCGGCGCTAGCTCCCTCGGTGCCGGTCGGCTCGGCGAGCCGCCAAGCCATCCGGACGCCCGGGACCCGGCCCCGATAGACGTCCACAACGTGCTCGGGGCAGGCATACACGACCACATGCGTTTCCTCGCCGATCTCCGCAACGCGCTCGACCGCCAGGTCGAGGAGGACGGGCGCCGCCGTGAGCAGCCCTACCGTGCCGCCAGCGTGTCGCAAGGGAGTCTCCAGGTGCATGCAAAGGGCGCAAAACGACATGGCGAGGCACCTTCCTTTTTGGGGGCACCGCGGAGCCTACCACCGCCTCGACCCATAATGTTCGTGCCCTTCGTGAAACTCAGGCGTGTTGGCCCTTTTTCTCCAACAACTCACGGGTGCGGCGGTGGCGCCAGGCAAACATCGCGAGCAACGCCGGGCGGACCAGCCAGAATTCGAGGAACGCTCCGGCCGGGGTGGGGAAAAGGCGGAACGCCACCACGTCCGTGAGGCGGCTGCCGCTCTCCTCGCGCTCCACCCGGTGTTGGTGGCGCCAGCGCCGGAACGGGCCGGATTCCTGGGTGTCTTCCAGCAGCCTGCCAGGCTCCAGCCTGGTGATGCGCGCCTGCCACGTCCGGGCGAAGGGCCCCGGGCCAACACGGAACACCTGCACATCCCCGGCTTCGGTCTGCTTTGCGGGCGTCATCATCACAAACGGGGGCCACGGTGGCGAGATTCGCGCCAGGTTTGCCGGGTCCATGTGGAAGGCGAACAGCTCCTCGGGGCTGACGGCGAATCGCGACGACTTGATTACGAGCGTCACAGCAGGGGCCTCACTCCGAGGGATTCTGCGGCATCGCGGTAGGCGTTGATGCCGGAGAGCGCCGTGCCCACGGTACCCTGGCCCGGGAAGACGTGGTCACCCGCCAGGAAGAGCCCCGGTTCGGGGCGATGGCCGGGAGCCCGCAGCGCGACGTTGCCCGGCCGTTGCACGAGTCCACCGACCAATCCGCCCGGCCGCCCGGTATAGCGCTCGAACGTGGCCGGCGTCGCTGACCTTACCATTCGCACCCGGTCGTCAAGGTCGGGGATGACTTGCGCGGCTGCTCCAAGCAGGCGGGACTCGAGCCCGGCACGGCGACAGGCAAGGCGGCCCGGGGAGTCGAACCATCCCGCCGCCTTCGTGTGGGTGGAAACGGAAATGGACCAGCGGTCGTCTCGGCCGCCCGGTCCGGGGAAAACGGATACGAGCGCACTCGCGCCCTCGGCGTCAAGGTCTTCCTTCGAACTGATCACCTGGTGGAACGGGTGCACCGGTCCGAGATCCGTTCCGTCGAAGCCGACGTGGAGAACAAACGCGCCCCAGGCGTCGCCTTCGGCAGAGAGTGCCGGGCGGCGGCCGCGCAGGCGGTCGAGAGCGCCGGGTGGGATATTTGCTACGACGCGGCGGGCGGCAACACGCTCGCCGTCGGCGAGCGTGAGCGTCCAACGTCCACCCGACGGAGCGAGGGCGGTGACCCGGGTCCCCAATCGGACCTCGCCTCCGTTCTCCCGGATAGTTCGGACCAGTCGCATCGCGAGACGCCCCGTACCGCCTTCAACGAGCTGGCAGCCGCGCCGGTACAAGTCGAGGGCGATGGCGCCCTGGATGGCACTGCACTGGGCGGCGGTCGCCCCGGTCGCATCCAGGAGCAGGCTATCGATGAGCGCGTCGGCGGCGGCATGTCCCGTAGCTCCGAGACGCCGTTTGACAGCGCCAATGGTCTGAAAGAGCAACGGAAGCGTCTTCACCACCTCGGGCCGGGCGGCGCGTGCTGTCCGGCGCAGGTCGGCCCAGCGTTCCAAGGGGAGCGACGGCAGCGCCGTACCGATGCGATAGACGATGCCACCCACCTGGTGGGTCCATTCCCAGAACCGCTGGTAGCCGGCGGCCGCGCCAGGGAATGACCGCCGAAACACCGCACTCCAGTCCTCGAAGCTGGCGGAGTACGGGATCGAGCGACCATCAATATGAAACACGATCGAGGGGTCGAGCGGGGTGGAGTCGACCGGGATATCGAGCCTGTCAAAGACCTGTCGAAGTATGCCACCGGGCTCGAGCCCGGTGACCACGGTCGCCCCGGCGGGAAACCAATAGCCGCCCAGGGCGAAATCGCCCGCGCAGCCGCCCGGCCTCGTGTGCTGCTCGAAGACCGCCACTCGAAGACCCGAAGCGGCGGCGAGTGCCGCCGCAGTCAGTCCCCCGAATCCTGAGCCGACCACAGCGACGTCGAGCGGCTCCGAACGTGGTGCGTTCACGAACCCACCATAGAACATCGACAAAACATTGACAACAGGAGAACAACTGTCTATGTTTGTTCCATGGACTTGGACAGCGAATTCTCCGATGGGCTCAAGATCGCCCAGGTGGAACGACTCACCGGTGTGGGTGCACACACACTCCGGGCGTGGGAGCGGCGCTACGGTGTCCCAAGGCCGAACAGGACCGGTGGGCACCAGCGGATGTACACCTACCGCGATGTTGAGCTCGTCCTCAGGATGAAGTCGTTGGCTACGCAGGGGATGCCGCTGGCCGTTGCGGCCGAGCGCGCCCGCTCGGAGCAAACGGGTTTCCCGGAAGCCGGCGTCCCGGCGTCGTCGAGGATCCGCGAGCGCCTCACCCGCGCCCTCCTTGCATTCGACGACGAGGGGGCCTCGGCGGCGTGGTCCGAAGCGGTCGAGACCTTTGACATTGCCGCGACGTTCGAACGCGTGGTGGCGCCGATGATGCGCGAAATCGGGACGGGCTGGCACAACGGCACCGTCTCGGTGGGCCAGGAGCACTTCGCCACGAGTTTCGTGCTTGCGCGTCTCAATCTGCTCAGCCGCCAGGTGCAGCCCGTGGCCGGCGCGCCGGTGGTGGTGCTCGCATGCCTGGAGGGCGAACACCACGAACTCGGCCTGCTGATGCTGGCGGTGATGCTGCGGTTCCACGGCCTGCGGACCATCTACCTGGGCCGCGATATGCCGGACAGCGCACTCGTGCGGACTGTGGAAGATGCCCAGCCTGACGTGGTCGCCGTGTCGGCGGGCACGGAGCAGGGTGCGCGACGGCTGCCGGGAGTCGTGAGGGCGCTCAGTCAGGCCGCACCGCTCGCGGCCATCGTGTACGGCGGCGGAGCCTTCGCGGACGGGCAGGAAGTCCGGCCAGCGGGAGCGCACTACGGGGGGCGCGACCTCCCCGCTGCCGTTGGCCTCATCAATCAATTGGGCCGTCGAGGGCGCCCTGGAGGAATGTCATGAACGTTGTTGTCGCCGGTGGAACAGGGTTCCTGGGCCGGGAGATCACCCGGGCGTTGCTGGAGGCGGGCCACCAGGTAACCGTGGCCTCGCGTTCGAATCCAGCGGCAGACCCCATCGATCCACGAGCCCGGTGGGTCCGCGGTGACGTCATGGACGCCGCGAGCCTGGCTGGGGCGCTTGAGGGCGCCGACGTGGTGGTCGACGCAGTCCAGTTTCCTAACTCGCCGATAGAGACCCCGCGGAAGGGGTGGACTTTCGAACGCATCGACCTCGGCGGCACGAAGAACCTGGTGGATGCGGCAAGAACGGCCGGAGCAAAGCAGTTTATCGGCCTCAGCGGCGTTGGCGCCGCCGAGGATGCCCGCTACCACTGGCTCCGGTTCAAATGGGAGGAAGAGCAGTACATCGCCGCCAGCGGGCTCGACTACACGATCTTTCGGCCGAGCTGGGTGTACGGGGCGCGCGACGTTGCGCTCAATCGCTTCCTGGGGTTCGCCCGCTTCCTGCCCTTCGTGCCAGTGGTGGGGAACGGCAAGGCGCGCATCAACCCGCTCTTTGTTGGTGACCTGGCGCAGCATGTTGTGGCGGCGATTGGCAACCCTGCAGCGACGAACGGCCTCTTTGAGATGGGCGGGCCGGACATCCTGACGATGGACGAGATCATCCGGACGGCGCTGCGAGTGGCAGGAAAGCGTCGGCTGCTCCTGCATGGACCGAAGCCGGTGATGAAACTGCTCGCCAGCGTGATCCAGTACGCGCCGGGCCGGCCGCTCACGCCCGATGCGGTGGAGTTCATCACGATGGACGGCATCGCCGATACGTCGAAGCTCACTGCCACGTTCGGGATCCCTCTCACACCGTTGGAGCAAGGCCTGGAGCGGTATCTGCGAAAGTCGTGACGTAATCAGGGCCTCACATCTATAGCTTGGATGTGTCGCTTGCATAGATGGGCTGGCGATCCCGTAGAATCAGCCGGGTGGCGGCTTGCGGGGGCCGCTGCGGAGAAGACTACATCCGCCGGAAAAACCATTGCGCGCTGATACTTCCGACGTCGCGTTCAGGCTCTTACTTGCCCTGGGAGAGCTCTGGGATGGGCTTGACCGGGCGGGGGTCAATCCCTCATCGAAAGGTCTGAACCTGACCCAGGAGTACCTGGGCGGCTATACGCGCTTCTCCGCCGGGCCCGGCTCCCATGCGCGGCTGGTCGTTGAGTGGAACGAGTCGTCGCGGCACCTGCGCGTTCTGCGCTGCGAACCGTGGCCGGGAGCCGAGGCGACCATCTCCGCAACGGTGGCTCATGTGCGAGCAGAAGCGCGTTCGCGAGGAATCATCGATATCGTCGACCGCGCGCTGGCATCAGCCTGCCAGGAGCCGGCTGCGCCCTGCCGCCGAACGGTGGTCGCCACCGCGATGGCGCAGAACCAGGCGGTGCCGGCCCGCCGGGCGTAGCGGTGGCGATGCCGTCGCGCTAGCATGGCCGCGATGGCGCGGCCGCTCCCCGAAGGCTTCCCCCTCCGATCGCACCTGCTTCCACGGCTGTACACCGAGCAACGCCGGAGCGGGTGGATCGCGCCCGGGTTCGTCGCTGACCTTGCGCGAGACCTGCGGCTCCCCGTTGCGGAAGCGTGGGAGGCGGCGACGTCCTTCGCGGACTTCCGGTTCGCTCCCGGCGATGAGCTCCCGGCGTGTTCCGGCCTCAGCTGCCAGCTGGCGCGCGGCGAGGAGGCCGAGGCTACCCCTTCCGGCAGCCACTGCTTGTTCCGGTGCTATGCGGCTCCCGCGAGCGGGCCTGAGGAGCCATTCCCCCCGGGGATGGTCCGTACCGCCGGGCCGCTGCTGGCGCCAGACATCTCCGACGAGGCGGGCCTTGCCACCGCACGCACGCTTGGCCGGGAAGGCGCGCTCGACGCGCTGCTGTCTTCCGGTCTGCGCGGGCGCGGCGGCGCCTACTTCCCGGCAGGGATGAAGTGGCAGGCGGCGCTTGCCGAGAAGCGGCCGGTCGCCCTGGTGGTCAACGCCGAGGAAGGCGAGCCCGGGGTGTTCAAGGACCGCGCGTTGCTCACACTGGCGCCTCGCCGCGTGGTTGAAGGCATCGCGATCGCAGCCTTTGTCTTGCAACCCGCGGTCATCGTGGTCTTCGCCAACGGCCATGCCGATCCGGCGGTGGCCTCGCTGGAGCGTGCGCTCCAGTCGGCCGCGCCGGGGCTCGATGTCGCCATCGTTCGTGGTGGCGGCGGCTACGTGCTCGGGGAGGAGAGCGCGTTGCTCAATGCGATTGAAGGACGCCGTCCGGTGCCCCGCACCAAGCCGCCCTATCCCGTCCAGTCCGGGCTGTTTGGCATGCCCACCGTGGTGAACAACGTCGAGACGTTCGCAAGCGTTTCCGTAGTGTTCCGCGACGTCGAGGGCTATCGCTCCCGTGGCGTCAGCGATGCCCCGGGAACCAAGATCCTGAGCATCAGCGGCCGGGTGGCTCGCCCGGGCGCCTACGAGGTCGAACTCGGGGCCTCCCTCCGCGATGTCATCACGGCGGCGGGCGCGGTGGTGGATGGCGAAGCCGCTGTGCTCGCCGGCGGACCTTCGGGCGGGTTTCTCGACTGGGCTGCGATGGAGGTTCCACTCCAGCCAGGGCCGCTCCACCCGACCGGCGCGATGCTCGGTGCCGGGGGCATTGTGGTGCTCGATGCGCCACGCGATATCCGCCGCGCTGCCATCGCGATGGCGCGCTTCAACGCGGAAGAATCCTGCGGGAAGTGCACGCCGTGCCGCGAAGGGACTCCCCGGCTGGTGGACATGTTAATCGCTGGCGACCTGGCATCGATCCCGGGCCTCGCCGACGTTGTCCAGTTCGGGTCACTCTGCGGACTCGGACAGATGGCGCCCGGACCGGTCAGGTCGGCGCTGCACTTCTGGCCGGGGGTGTTCGCGTGAAGCTGAACGGGACCGCGGTCGACCCTCGAGGTTCACTCCTCGATACGGTGCTGGCCGCCGGCATCGACCTGCCGCACCTGTGCAAAGACGACAACCTCCCCGTCATCGGTGCGTGCCGAACCTGCCTCGTGGAAGCCGATGGGCGCATCGTGGCTGCCTGCTCGACGCCGGCCATCGGCGTCCAGGAATGTTCAACCACGTCGGAGCGTGTTGTCCGCATCCGCCGTGGCGTCCTCGAATTGACGGCGGCCATGCAGCGGATCGAAGCGCCGGGGGTGGCAGGTGGACCGCGTAGCGGCGAAAGCATCGCGGCATACCGGGGCCACGACGTCATTCTCGGGTGGAGCGAGACGAGCGCCCGCGGTCATCTGGATGCTTCGAACCCGTTCTTCTCGTTCCACGAGGATGCGTGCATTCTCTGCGCGCGCTGCGTGACGGCTTGCCAGGACCTCCAGCACATTGGCGCCATCGGTATTGCCGGGCGCGGGCGCACGGCGCGCGTCACCCCTGGGACGGGAGTGAGTTTCCGCGAGTCGATCTGTACCAGTTGTGGTTCGTGTGTGGCAGCATGCCCCACCACCGCTCTCAGGCCGAAGGGGTGAAGCGATGACCAGGACCGTCTCGAGTACCTGTCCGTACTGTGGCGTCGGCTGCGGCATCGTCCTGAACATCGATGAGCAGGACCGTATCCGCTGGGTAGACGACGACCCCGGCAACCTTTCGAGCACCGGCATGTTGTGCGTGAAGGGGCGGTTTGGCACCACGTTCGTCAACCACCCGGACAGGCTCCAGACGCCTTTGATCAAGCGGAATGGGCGATTCGAAGAGGCCTCGTGGGATGAAGCGCTGGACCTGGTTGCGGAGCGGCTGCTGGAACACCGGGGGTCCTTCGGCAGCTTCGCCAGCGCGAAGGCCACCAATGAGGATGCCTTCATCCAACAGAAGTTCGTCCGGCTCATCATGGGCACCAACAACATCGACCACTGCACACGCCTCTGCCACTCACCCAGCGTCGAGGCGATGTTGCAGCAACTGGGCAGCGGCGCGACGAGCAACTCGTACATCGATTACGAGGAGGCCTCGTGCATTGTGCTTGTGGGTTGCGACCCGGGCTCGAACCACCCGGTCATCGCCTCGCGCATGCGAAGGGCGATCGATACGCACGGCACCAGGCTGGTGGTGGTGAACCCGCGGCGCATCGAGATGTGCGACCGGGCTGACCTCTTCCTGCAGCCTCGCGCTGGCACGGATGTGGCGCTGTTCAACGGCATGGCGCGGGCCATCCTGGACGAGGGCCTGGAAGACCGGCCGTTCATCGAATCGCGGACGGAGGGCTTCGCCGAGTTGCTCGCGGCCGTTCGCGAGACCACCGTGGAGGACTGTGCGGTTGCGTGCGGTGTGCCTGCGGAGGATATCCGGGAGGCGGCACGCCTGTTTGCCAGGCCACCCGCCCGGCGGAGCCAGCCGGCCGGCCTCAGGCCGGGCAGCTGCCTGGTGTGGGGCATGGGCATCACCCAGCACACGCAGGGCACCGACAACGCCCATGCGCTGCTCAATCTCGCCCTGCTCGCGGGCCAGCTTGGCCGGCCCGGTTGCGGCGTCTCGCCGTTGCGGGGTCAGAACAACGTCCAGGGGTGCGGCGATGCGGGCTGCATCCCGGACTCGCTTCCCGGCTATCAGAGCTACGGCGACACCCTCATCGCGCCGTTTGAGGAACTCTGGGGAGCCGGGCTCCCGCGGGAGCCAGGCCTCAAGGCAACCGATATGGTGGAGCAGATCGCGTCCGGCAGCATCAGGGCGATGTACATCGTCGGCGAGAATCCGCTCCTCAGCGAGCCCAACCTGCACCATGCAACGGATCTCATCCGCTCGCTCGATTTCCTGGTCGTGCAGGACCTCTTCCTGCACGAGACCGCCGAGCTTGCCGACGTGGTGCTCCCGGCCTGTTCGTTCGCGGAGAAGGATGGGACGTTTACGAACAGCGAGCGCCGCGTGCAGCGCGTCCGCCGCGCCATCGCCCCGGTTGGCCAGGCGCGCCCCGACTGGGAAATCATCTGCGACCTGGCCCGGCGAATGGCCACGCGTGTGGGCGTGGACCCGGAACAATTCGCTTACGCTTCCGTCAGCGATGTGTTCGATGAGTTTGCGCGGCTCACCCCCCAGGTTCGCGGCATCAACTACGGGCGGCTCGAGGCGGAAGGTGGGATTCAGTGGCCGTGCCCTACCCCGGATCACCCGGGAACGCGCTACCTCTATGGCGAGTCGTTCCCCAGGGGCCTCGCGCGGTTTGTCCCCGTGCGGCAGCGCGTCATCGCTGAGGAGACGCCCGATGGAGAGTACCCGCTGGTGCTGAACACCGGCCGCATCCTGTACCACTGGCATGGCGGGACGATCACGCGCCGGGTGGCCGGGCTGATGGAGCAGGTCGATACAGTGCCGGTGGCGGTGCACCCGGCTGACGCCTCGATCGCCGCGATTGCCGATGGCGACCCGGTGGTGGTGTTTTCCCGGCGCGGGCGCATGACCGGGCGAGCTGTCGTCACCGATGCGGTCCAGCCGGGCAACCTGTTCGTACCGTTCGTGAAGCTGCAGGACCAGGCGGCCAACTTCCTCACCAACAACGTGTACGACGAAGCTTCGCGGATTCCCGAGTACAAGGTGTGCGCGGTGCGGATCGAGAAGAAACGGGAGCGGAAGGGAGCGTTCTCGCTCCGGAGTTGAGCTACTGCCGCCGGGCCCACTGCTTGGCGTGGTACGTGATGATGATGTCGGCACCGGCCCGGCGAATGCTGGTGAGCGTTTCGTCGATTGCCCTCGCCTCATCGAGCCAACCGTTCCGGGCAGCCGCCATCAGCATGCTGTATTCGCCGCTGACGTTGTAGGCCGCGACGGGCACGTCGACCGAGTCCCGGACCCTCGCGATCACATCCAGGTATGGGAGCGCGGGCTTCACCATCACCATGTCGGCGCCCTCGGCTATGTCGGTAAGCACTTCATCCAGGGCCATGCGGCCGTTCGCCGGGTCCATTTGATAGCCACGCCGATCGCCGAACTGGGGCGCGCTGTCGGCCGCCTCGCGAAACGGCCCGTAGAATGCGCTTGCGAACTTCGCCGCGTAGGAAAGGATCGGCGTTTCGTGGAATCCCGCCGCATCAAGGGCGGCGCGGATCACGGAAATTCGCCCGTCCATCATGTCGCTGGGGGCGATGATGTCGCAGCCCGCCATGGCGAGCGAGACAGCGGTTTCGGCGAGTAACAGCAGCGAGGCATCGTTGTCGACGGAGCCATCGGGACGGATCAGCCCGCAATGCCCATGAGAGGTGTACTCGCAGAGGCAGACATCGCCGAGCACCAGGAGGCCCGGGTTGGCGTCCTTCAGGGCGCGGATAGCGGTCTGGACGATGCCATCGGGCGCGTAAGCCCCGGAGCCCCGGTCATCCTTCGTCGCCGGGAGGCCGAAGAGGAGCACCGCCGGGATGCCCAGTGCCTCGAGCGAGCGAGCCTCGGCGGCAAGGGCATCCAGTCCGAGGCGGTCCTGGCCGGGCATCGCGCCGATGGGCTGGCGGCCGGCCAGGTCCGCTTCCACGAACAGCGGGTACACCAGGTGGCCCGGCGTCAGTTCCGTCTCGCGGACCAGGGCGCGGATGGCGGGAGTGGCCCGTAGGCGCCGGTGCCGTTTGAACACGGATAGTTCCATAAAATCGGAGTCTAGCATCAGTGGCTCTCCCGAGGTTCGAAGGTGGGCACTGCGGTATCCTGCCGCCATGGAGCGCCGACTCCCGGCTCAGTATGCAGGCTGGCAGGACCACGAACCGGTTTTCCGGCGTATGAGCACGCCCGAACTGGTGGCGGAGATCCAGGATGGTCCGCCCGACCGGCGGCTCGCCGCGCTCTCGGTCATCGACCTGAGCGGGGTCGAGCCGCGCATCATCGAGGACTGGATCCGCACGCTGCCGGATGCCGAGGCGAACGAACTTGCAGGTGCAATTCCCGCGCAGCGCCCACATGCCACCTGCGCAGAAGACAGCCGCTGGGTCGAAGTGGCACGGCTGGGGTACGAACAGCGCCGGCTGCCGACTTTTCTGATCATGCTGTTCTCGTCGCTCGAAGCGCTCGATGCCCGCGGATGTCCCGAGGCAGCGCAGGAATGGGAACGCATCGGCGACTGGCTGGGCGATGTGTACGACCGGCTGGTCGCTGCCGATGAGACAGACGCGCTGGGTGACATCTCGCTCTTCGTGTTCGAGAACTACCTCAAGAAGGACGCGATCTTCGAAGCGTTCTGCGGGATGATCGTCCGGCACGAACGGCTGGCCCGCGAGGTCAGCGCGAATCCCTCCCTCTACCTGGCCGACCTGGATGAAGCGCGCCAGCGGTTCGCGCTCCAGGAAGCGGCGGCCAACGGTGGCCTCAGCTTCAAGCAGGCGTGGGAGAACCTCCTCGGGTTCTGACCGTCAGACCGCGCACTCGCCTTCTCCGCGCTGGAGCTGGTAGAGCTCGAGGCGGTTCCAGTCGATGAACATCGAGCGGTTGTCTTCGCTGAACTCCCCGGGGAGCGTGAGGTCTTCGATCGCCTGTTCGAAGGGAGCCGTGCCGACGCGGTCGAAGAACGCGTTGAATGATTCGCCGGGGAGTCGCTCCCGTTCGTAGAGCGAAACGAACCGCTCGACAGCGTCCGGCCCGCGCTTCGCTGGAAGGCGAACCTTCAGCTGGGTGGCCATGCGCAACACGCCACCATGGTACGACCCGCCGACGAAAACGTGGTATGCGGGCAGCTGGTTTGGGCCGACCTTCATGGCCGCGCCGTGGAAGCCGATGTTGGCGATGTGGTGCTGGCCGCAGCTGTTCGGGCAGCCGCTCATTTTGATGTTGATCCGGCGCGTGAGCGGGTCCTCGAGTGCAAGCGCCTCGACGCGCTGCTGAATCGCCTGGTTCAAGCCCATCGATGACGTGATCCCGAGCTTGCAGCTGTCGGTGCCGGGGCAGCTGACCACGTCGGTGATGGCCTGGGCACCGGCATCGGCGAGGCCAAGGTCGCGGAGCGCCGCGAACACTTCGTACAGGCTCTCGTCGCGGACCCAGCGGAGGACGATGTTCTGGCCGATGGTGGTGCGGGCGTGGCCACCGGAGTACTCGCGCATGATGGCAGCCAGGCCTCGGAACTGCTCTGGCTTGAGGTCGCCACGCGTCACCTTGACTTCGACAGCCGAGAATCCCTGCTGCTTCTGAGCGCGCACGTTCGCGCTGACGAAGGCCACGAATTCGCGGTGATCGCCGTTGGGTTGCGCGTAGTGCGCCCTGCGAACGGGAGCGCTGGCCTCCTCATCGTGGAGGAAGAGCAGCCGGTCGGGCCGGAAGTCTTTCGAGGTCCAATCGCCTTGCAGCTCGGCATCGACCATGCGCTTGAACTCGTCGATGCCGACGCGGTCGACGAGGAACTTGATCCGGGCCTTTGCGCGGTTCTTCCGCAGCTCGTCGGCTTTTTCGAAGATGCGGATGACCGCCTCGGAGAGCTTGAGGTACTCGTCGATGCTGACAAACTCGGTGAGCACCGGGGCGCTGCGGGGCATGATGCTCAGGCCGCCACCAACCACCACCTTGAAGCCGCGTACACCACCCTGCACGCGCGGGATGAACCCGAGGTCGTGGATGCCGGTGATCGCGTGGTCCTCGTCGGTGGCGGTGAAGGCAACCTTGAATTTGCGCGGCAGGAGTTGGGAGAGGGGGTTGCGTAGCCAATAGCGCGCGAAGGCACCGGCGTAGGGCGTGGGGTCGAACAGTTCGCCCGGCTGAATCCCCGCCCACGGGTCGCCCGTGACGTTGCGGACGGTGTTCCCGCAGGCTTCGCGGGTGGAGAGGCCCGCCCTGCCCAGCACGAACAGCGCCTCGGCGGCCTTGGCGAGCGGGACGTGGTGGAACTGGATGTTCTGGCGCGTGGTGATGTGGCCCTTGCGGAGCGGGGCGAACCGCTCGGCGACTTCACCGAACGCTTCCATCTGTTCGGGGGTAACGCCGCCGAAGGGCAGCTTGACACGGATCATCTGAACACCAGGCTGGCGCTGGCCGTACACGCCCTGCTTGAGCCGGAACCCGATGAACTGGGATTCTTCCCATTCGCCCTTGAGGAAGCGATGCGCTTCGGTCTGAAAGTCCTCAAGCTCCTTTTCGAGCACCGGGAGGACGCGACCGGGGGCATTGGTGTGGACGATGGTCTCCACGTCGGGCATGCGATTCACCTCTGCCGGGACTGTGGCCTCCCGGCTGGCGGCCAAATGAACGAACTTGAGCGACTTTATCAACAAACCATCTTGCCTGCCAACCCCCTACTTGATAATGTTGACCAAATTACTCAGGTTAAGGGCTAGATTGAGCACCGTTCCCGCCCTCGCGCCCACGGAGATTGATCGCCTCAATTCCCGCTTCGAGACCGCCGACCCCCGGGCGATCGTGGCCTGGGCGGTGGAGACCTTCGGCGATGGGCTGTCGGTCGGCGCCAGCTTCGGCGGAGCTTCGGGCATGGCGATCCTGCACATGGTGGCGGCACTCAAGCCCGACGTTCACGTGTTCGTACTGGATACCGGCTACCTGTTCGAGGAGACCTACGAGACCATGCGGCGGGCTGTCCCGGCCCTCGGGCTTTCCAACGTCCAGGTCTACAGGTCGAAGCTCACGCACGAGGAGCAAGCCGAGCGCTACGGCGCTGCGCTCTGGATGCGAGACCCCGACCTCTGCTGTGAGTTGCGAAAAGTAGAGCCCAACCGGCGCGCGCTGGAGGGCAGGGCAGCCTGGGTGAGCGGGCTGCGGCGGGACCAGTCGGAAGGCCGCGCCGATACCCCAATCATCTCCTGGGCGCCGAAGTTCGGCGTCGTGAAGATCAATCCCCTGGCGAACTGGACCGAGAAGGAGACGTGGGACTACCTGATGAGGCATGGCGTGCCCTACAACCCCTTGCTCGACCAGGGGTACGCCAGCATCGGCTGTTACAACTGCACCATCCCGGGAGTGCAGGGGCGGGCAGGCCGCTGGCAGGGCTTCGAGAAGGACGAGTGTGGCCTCCACACCTAGTTTCGCGACAACGGGAAGGCGGCCGGGAATCTGGCCACGGAAGGGAAAACGAGTGAGTGAGCAGAACGGCTTCGTGCTCTGGTTCACCGGCCTTTCAGGCGCGGGGAAATCGACGCTGACGGATGCGATTGCGCCGCGGCTGCGCGAGCTTGGGCTGCGGGTCGAGGTGCTCGATGGTGACGAGGTGCGCCAGCACCTCTCTGCCGGGTTGGGATTCAGCCGGGCGGACCGCGACACGAATATCCGCCGGATAGGGTATGTGGCGAATCTCCTCGCTCGCAACGGAGTGGCCGTGATCACGGCGGCCATCTCGCCCTATCGAGAGACGCGCGACGCGGTCCGCCGCCAAGTGGAGAGCGACGGCGTCGCGTTCATCGAGGCCTATGTTGCCGCGACGCTGGAGGAATGCGAGGCGCGCGATGTGAAGGGCCTGTACGCCGAGGCGAGAGCTGGCAGGCGTCCCGGTTTCACCGGTATCGACGACCCGTACGAACCGCCGCTCCACCCTGAACTGGTGCTGCCGACCGGCTCCGAAGCCGCCGCCTCATCGGTGGCCAGGGTGTTGGCCTACCTGGAGTCGCGCGGGATCATCCCGTCGGCGAGTGGTGTAGGGGGGCGGTCATGACCAGCTCGTCGATCGACCTGGTTCCCGGCGCGGCCGATGCCGGGCTGGACGCGCTCGAGGCGGAGAGCATCTTCATCCTGCGCGAGGTTGCTGCCGAGTTCGAACGGCCAGCGCTGCTCTTTTCGGGCGGCAAGGATTCCATTGTCCTGCTGCGGCTGGCGGAGAAGGCGTTCTGGCCGGCGCGGTTCCCGTTCACGGTGATGCATGTCGATACCGGACATAACTTCCCCGAAGTCATCACGTTTCGAGACCGGCGCATCGCGGAGCTTGGCGCCCGTCTTGTGGTCGCATCGGTACAGGAAGCTATCGATGCCGGCGAACTGACCGATGAACGCGGAGCCAGGGCATCGCGCAATCGTCTGCAGACGCCGGTGCTGCTCGCGGCGATCGCGCGCTACCAGTTCGACGCGGCGATCGGAGGGGCCCGGCGCGATGAGGAGAAGGCGCGCGCGAAGGAACGTGTGTTTTCGTTTCGGGATGAGTTCGGCCAGTGGGACCCGCGGAACCAGCGTCCGGAACTCTGGCACCTCTTCAACGGCATGCACGTGCGAGGCGAGCACATCCGCGTGTTCCCGCTTTCAAACTGGACCGAGCTTGACGTGTGGCGCTACATCGAACGCGAGGGCATCGAAGTGCCCTCCATCTACTTCGCGCACGAACGCGAGGTGTTCGAACGCGACGGGATGCTGATGGCCGTCAGCCCGTTCCTCCCCTTGCTCCCGAACGAGCGGCCATTCCGGGCCCGGGTGCGCTACCGGACGGTCGGAGACATGACCTGCACCGCCGCGGTCCGGTCGGAGGCACGCACACTTCCCGAGGTAGTTGCCGAGATTGCCCTGACGCGCATCACCGAACGCGGCCAGAGCCGGGCCGACGACCAGTTCTCGGAGGCGGCAATGGAAGACCGCAAGCGGGAGGGGTACTTCTGATGGACATCCTTCGGTTCGTCACGGCCGGATCGGTGGACGATGGCAAGAGTACGCTCATCGGCCGCCTGCTGTACGACTCCAAACAGGTGTTCGAGGACACCCTGGCCAGCCTGGAGCGCGCAAGCACCGCCCAGGGGCTTGACCAGATGAACCTGGCGCTGCTCACCGATGGTCTCCGGGCAGAGCGGGAGCAGGGCATCACCATCGACGTGGCCTACCGCTACTTCACCAGGCCCAGGCGCAAGTTCATCATCGCCGATTCGCCCGGGCATGTGCAGTACACGCGCAACATGGTGACCGGCGCCTCGACCGCGCAGATCGCGCTGATCCTGGTCGATGCGCGCAAGGGTGTGGTGGAGCAGACGCGCCGGCACGCCGCGCTGACGTCGCTGCTCGGCATTCGCCACCTGGTGTTATGCGTGAACAAGATGGATTTGGTGGGCTGGGATGAGGGGCGGCTGGTGGAGATTGACGCCGAGTTCCGGGTACTCGCCCGGCGCCTCGGCGTGCCATGCGTGACCGTCATTCCCATGGCGGCGGTCTCGGGCGAGAACATCGTGGAGCGCGGGAATCGCATGCCGTGGTACACGGGCCCGGCGCTGCTCGAGTTCCTGGAGACGGTGCAGGTGCCAGACCCTGCTCGCCACGTCAGCCTGCGTTTTCCTGTCCAGTACGTCATCAGGCCGCAATCAGATGACTACCACGACTACCGCGGGTATGCCGGTACCGTGGCAGCAGGGCGGGCGCGCGTCGGAGACGAAGTCGAGGTCCTTCCGGGAGGGGCGAGGTCACGCATCGTGGCCATCGACCGATTCCGGGAGTCGCTCGAAGAGGCCCGAAGCGGCGATGCGGTGACCATCCGGCTGGCCGATGACCTCGACATCAGCCGGGGCCAGATGATCGCCGGGGTGAATGACTCTCCGGTCGTGACCAGGCGGTTCACGGCCGACATCTGCTGGATGAGCGAGACGGCGAGCCTGCGGCCGCGGCAGCAGTACTGGATCAAGCACACCACCCGGCGCGCGAAGTGCATGGTGGATTCGGTCGATGACCGGCTGGACGTTTCAAGCTTCGACCGGGTGGCGGGTCCTGAGGCGCTGGGGCTCAACGACATCGGGCAGGTGACCCTGCGCACGCTGGAGCCGATTTTCGCCGACCCGTACGCGACGAGCCGCGACACCGGCAGCTTCATCCTCATCGACCCGGCCACCCGCCACACCGTCGCCGCGGGAATCGTGCGGGAGACAACGGACGGGGTCGCAGGCGGCACCGCAGTTGACGACTGAGGGCGAGGCTCGCCCCCTCCCCCGTGAGGAGCGGGCACCCGCAGGTGTCGGCGCGGCCGTGCCGCGGACCCGGGCGTGGGGGCCAGCGTTGTCCCGCACGGTGGCCGGTGCCGCAGGCGTGTTCCTGTTCGTGTTCGCTCTCCAGGTTGTGAAGGCCGGCGCACGTTCCCTGGTGCCGCTGCTCGATGGCCTGGATGTGGCCGGGCCGGTGAATGGCGTCGGCTTCGGCTGGCTGTTGGCGTATGTCGCCATGAGCGGGTCGCCGGTCGCGGCCATCGGGGTGACGCTGCTATCGGGCGGAGTCCTCAGCGAGGCGGAGGCGTTCGCCGTGATCGGCGGTTCGCGGCTCGGCGCGTCGTTCATCGTGCTGACGGTCGGGTTCGTGTTGTACCTGGGCCGGAGGCGCAACGCCGATGGGCTCTCCATCGGAGTGATCGCGCTCCTTACCACGTTCACCACCCAGGGCCCGGCGATTGCGCTCGGGCTCGTATCGCTGCACTACGGCTGGCTTGACGGGCTGGCGTTTTCCCCTCCGCCCTCGATGCTCGACTGGGTCGACAGCGTGTACAGCGAGCCGGTGGCGCTGATCGATCGATGGCTCCCTGGCGGGTTGGTGTTCGGGACGGGCGTGGGAGTCTTGCTGGCGAGTTTCGCCGTGTTCGACCGCGCGCTCCCGCGGCTGGAGGCCGGTTCGAGCTCGGTCGAGATGGCGCTTCACCGGCTCGGTTCGCGCCCGCTCATGTTCGCCATGGGGTGCGCCGTCACTGCCATGACGCTCAGCGTGTCGATTTCGCTGACATTGCTGGTGCCGCTCTCCCTCAAGGGGTACCGAAGCGCGAGCACGTCATCCCCTACGTGATGGGGGCGAATATCACCACGTTCATCGACACGCTGGCGGGTGCGCTGATCCTTGGAGGCGATACGGCATTCACCGTGGTGCTCACCGAGATGGTGGCGGTGGCGGCAGTCTCTTCCGTGCTGCTGACGGTCGCCTATGGGCCGTACAGCCGGCTCATCCTCGGCACTGCACACAAAGCAACGCGCAGCCCCCGGAGCCTCGGGGCCTTCCTGGCAGCGATTGTCGCGGTGCCCGTGGTGTTGCTGCTGATCTAGCTTTCGTCGAACCCCAGCGCGAACGCGACAGCCGATTCAATCGAGCGCATGCGCTCGCTTGAGAGGACTGCGATGAGCGGACCGAGGTGGTCTTTGCGCACAGTCTGTATGTTATCGAGGCTCACAGCGCTCACCTCGCGCATGCCGTCTTCCGGCCCTATGACGATCTCGCTGGCGATTCCCCGTACATTGGTGGTGATCGGAGCGACTGTGACCCTGGTAAGATATCGCAACGCCGAGGTTCGGGTCAGCACGACGACGGGACGGCGTTTATCGGGGGCGGCGAATCGATATAGCCGCACCTCTCCCCGGTTCACAGTTCGTCCCACATGGTGGGATCCTCATCGCCACCGAACTCATCGGGTTGCACAGGAAGTCGTCGATAGCCCTCTTCGTGCTCCCGTTCGAGTCTCCGTAGCTCCAGTTTCCGGATCGCTTCGTGGGTCGCATTGCAGATAAACGAGACGGGATCCAGGCCGCGCCGCATCACATCCTCGACGAGGTCATCCAGTGCCTCCGTGACACGGGGCTCACGAAGTCGAGCGTCTCTCCCCATCAGGGCAGGCTCTCGCTCGATATCTGAATCCTGAGATCCGGGTGAGTGGCGTTGAGTACCGGGGCTTTCATCATCGATGGTTCTCCGGCGTAGGCGGAACATGCCGGAGCCCTTGCCCCCGAAATATTCGAACCTCGAGTCAGCGCCCCGACGCAGGATGTCCTGAGTGATCGCCCTTCCCACGGACTCCTCCGGAGTCCGCCCCGGGCCCCCTCTTCCCCAGACTTTGAATCCCGCCTTGATGATTCCCGCGGTGATGTCATTGCGGTGCAACGGCCGGCCGGCCCTCTGCAACACGAGCTCTGCAGCATCGGCCTGCGAAAGGTCTCGTTTGGGCATCAGTAATCCCGAAATGATTGATTGATATAGATTAACGGATGGATGCACGGATGGAAAGGTCCAAAGCGGCCATCTCGCACGGGTTGGACTGGCCGCCTACCTGTGGAGCGATTCATCCGGGTCATCGGAGGTGATGCCGGCCGCGTACAACTCGGAGATCTGGTCTTCCTGCAGACCGAGCAGATCGCGCAAGACGTAGCTGTTGTGCTGGCCGAACCCCGGAGCCGGAAGGCGGATGTGCCCGGGTGTGCGGGAGAGCTTCCATGGTGGAGCTTCCATCTCCCAGGTGCCCGCATCCGGGTGCGTGTGCCCCACCCACGCGCCCCGGGCGCGGAGGTGAGGGTCGGCGAGGAGCTCAGGCGTGGTGAGAACGGCTCCGGCCGGCACGCCCGCCCGCTGGAGGAGATGCATCGCTTCGTAGTGGCCGCGGGCGGAGGTCCAGGCGTCGATGATGGCGTCCAGCTCGCTCTCGTTGGCTTTGCGCGCGGCGTTGGATGCGAACCGCTCGTCGGTCGTGAGCTCGGGACGGCCGATTAGCGTGCACAAGGCCGCGAACTGGGCGTCCGTTTCGCAGGCAATTGTCACCCAACGATCGTCGCCCGCGCAGCGGTAGCGGTTGTGCGGGGCAAACAGGGCGTGGCGATTGCCGATGGGCGGCCGTTCCTGGCGGTTCATGCTGTAGTCGACCATGTACTCGCCCACGAACATGGTCAGGTTTTCGCGCTGGGCGAGCTCGAGGTACGTCCCCTCGCCGGTGAGCCGGCGCTGGCGGAGGGCCGTGGCGACGGCCCCGACGAGCGCCGTCCCGGCCATGGGGTCGCCGTAGCTGAACCCGGTCTTCATCGGCTCGTCGCCTTCGTAGCCCGAAAGCGACACGAGCCCCGCGAGCTGTTCCACATTCGACCCGTAGGCGACGAAGTCCTTTTCCGGGCCGGTCTTCCCGTGGCCCGGCATCGAGACGTAGATGATGTTCGGGTTCACGGCCCGCACCGCTTCGTACGTGAGGCCAAGGTTGTCCATCACATCGGTGCGGAAGTTCTCCACCAGGACGTCGCTTACTGCGCACAGGCGAAGGATGACATCCTTCCCCCGCGGGTCCGAGAGGTCGAGCGCGAGGGCGTACTTGTCGCGGTTGTTGTGGTTGAAGTAAGCCGACTTGTTGTACCAGCGCGGCTCGGTGCGCGGGATGAGGCCCAGCGAGCGGAGCAGGTCCCACTGTCGTGGGGACTCGATCTTGATCACCTCGGCGCCGTAATCCCCGAGCATCCGGG